>CAYLZR010000019.1:0-6402 GCA_964388145.1 uncultured Gemmatimonadaceae bacterium
CTGCTTGATTCCGGACGGCATGGTGGACACGGCAGGCCCGCTGGCGGGCGCGGTAGGGGCATTGAAGGATCTGGGGGCCAACAAGGTATATTGCTGCGCGTCGCATCCCCTGTTGTCGGGGCCTGCGGTCCAGCGGCTGTCGGACGCCCCGCTGACCGAGATGGCGGTGGTCAACACGATACACGTACCGGAGGAGCGGCGGTTCGCGACGCTCCAAGTCCTGACCGTGGCACCGCTTCTCTCCAAGGCTATTCGCTACATTCACAGCGGCGAATCGGTGAGTTCGCTGTTCGAGGCACTGTAGAGCGAGGTTGAGAAAGTAGAACTATGATCACGACGGTTTCTTTGGCGGCCGAGCGCCGAGATACATCGGGTAAAGGCCCCGCGCGGCAGATGCGCATGAAGGGGCGTGTTCCGGCGGTGATATACGGACGCGGCAGAGACTCTGAGTCGCTGTCGGTATCGGTGATGGAAGTGGACAAGCTCCTGGCAACCCACGCGACGGGGAGCACGATTATCGACTTGGACGTCGATGGGAGTTCGACAAGGGTCTTGATCCGCGAGTTGCAACGGCACCCGGTCGAGCGCCACATCATGCACCTGGACTTCTATGAGATCCACGAAGGTGAGACGGTTACGGTGACGGTACCGATTCATGTCGAAGGCAGCCCGGACGGCGTGAGGAACGCCGGCGGTACACTCGACCAGGTGCTTCGCGAGGTGCAAATCGCGGTCCTCCCGCGCAACATCCCCGAATGGGTGGAGTTGGATGTCGACGCTCTCACCATCGGCCAATCGCTCCACGTGAGCGATCTGGCGATCGAGAACGCGAAGGTTCTCACGGACGCCGGTATGACGATTTGCGTGGTCATCCCCCCGCGGGTCGAAGAAGAACCCGTGGCTGCCGAAGGAGAGGTGGAGGAGGAAGAAGAAGAAGAAGAAGGCGCCGCCGAGCCCGAGCTCATCCGCAAGCCCAAGGGCGAGGAGGAGGAGGGCGAGGGCGCAGAAGCCAAAGGCTAACCGCTGCGTGCCATCGTGGGCCTCGGCAATCCGGGGCGGGACTACGCGACCACAAGGCACAACGCCGGGTTCATACTGGCGGATGCCCTCACCGATTCGTGGGGGTTTCCTGCGTTCAGGCGCCCATGGCGATGGCGCGCCCGCGTGAGCAAGGGCGTGATAGACGACCAACGAATCGTCGTCGCCAAACCTCAGACGTACATGAATCGAAGCGGCGGCGCCCTGGGCCCGTTGTTGAAGGATTCCGAATTCGACCCGACCAGCCATCTGTTGATCGTGGTGGACGATGTCGCCCTGCCACTCGGCTCATTCCGACTCCGGCCCAACGGCTCGGCCGGAGGACACAACGGACTGAAGAGCATCGCGGGGCGTTTGCGGTCGGAAGCGTACGCGCGCCTGCGCATCGGCATCGGGCCGCGCCCCGAAGACGAAGAGGGTTCGGACTTCGTGCTCTCAGACTTCGAAGACACCGAACGCGAGACATTGGACGAGCTGTTACCCGTAATGATCGAGGCGGTGGAATGCTGGATTCGAGAAGGCATCGAAACCGCCATGAACCGATTCAACCGACGAGGCATTCAGCGTGAGTGACTTTGGATTCTTGCCCGCCACGGCGATCGGCGCCGGCATTGCCGGCCTCGTCCTGGCCTGGATCACTTACCTCTACGTCAAGCGTCAATCGCCCGGCAACGACCTCATGCAGGAGATCGGCGATGCGATTCACGCCGGCGCGATGACATTTCTCAGACGCGAGTATTCCTATCTCGTGCCGTTTCTCGTGGTGGTCGCCGTCTTGCTCGGGCTCGCGCTGAGCTGGAATACCGCGATCGCGTACTTGTTCGGTGGGGTCTGCTCCATCTTGGCCGGGCTCTTCGGTATGCAGTCCGCGACCGTGTCCAACACACGTACCAGTGAAGCAGCACGGTCCGATGGCCAAGCCAAGGCACTGCGCGTCGCATTCAACGGCGGAGCTGTGATGGGGCTCTCCGTCGCGAGTCTCGGGCTGCTCGGAATAGGACTCGTTTTCCTGTTCTTCTTGAACGCCCCCGAGGTAACGAGTAACTGGCGGGAGTTCAGCAAAATCCTCACCGGCTTTGCGATGGGTGCGTCGTCGATCGCCCTGTTTGCGCGCGTGGGCGGTGGCATCTACACGAAAGCAGCCGACGTGGGAGCCGACCTGGTCGGGAAAGTCGAGGCGGGCATCCCGGAGGACGATCCGCGAAACCCGGCAACCATCGCCGACAACGTCGGTGACAACGTCGGCGATGTGGCGGGGATGGGTGCGGACATCTTCGAGAGTTACGTAGGAGCGTCGATCGCAACGATCGCCATCGCCGCCACCAGCCCGGCCATCACGAACCGGGCGGCCGCCGCCGCCCTGCCAATCCTGTTCATCCTGGCCGGTCTCGGATCCAGTGTGCTGGCCATTCTATTCTTCCGCCTCCTCGCAAAATCCAGTCCCGCAGCCGCCCTCCGATGGGCCGCATTCATTGCCGCAGGGATCTTCCTCCCAGCGGCCTACTTCATCTCCGGCGCCGTCGATATCGGGCTCGCGAACCCGCTCGGACCGTTCTGGGCGGTGCTCGCCGGGACGCTCGCGGGGATCTTCATCGGGCTGGCGACCGAGTACTACACCGCGGCGAGCCCGATTCGGGTGATCGCCGAGGCGTCGCTGACCGGCCCGGCCACCAACATCATCGCGGGCCTGGCCATCGGAATGCGGTCTATCGCCATCCCGGTGCTGTTGATCTGCGGCGCGATCTGGGTGGCGTACACAGCCGCGGGTCTGTACGGCATCGGCATCGCCGCCGTCGGCATGCTGGCCACGGTGGGCGTGACCATGTCGGTGGACGCGTACGGCCCCATTGCCGACAACGCGGGCGGCATCAGCGAGATGAGCGGGCTCGGACCCGAGGTCCGAAAGATCACCGATGAGCTCGACGCCCTTGGCAACACGACGGCGGCCATGGGCAAAGGGTTCGCCATCGGGTCCGCGGCTCTGACGGCGCTGGCCTTGTTCAGCGCCTACGCGAACGCGGTAACACCGGCGGGAGCGCAGCCCCTTCTGCTGGACATCGTCGACCCGAAGGTCGTCATCGGACTCTTTCTGGGCGGCATTCTGCCCTTCTTTATCGGCGCGCAGACCATGACGGCCGTGGGCCGCGCAGCCGAGGGCATGGTGCAGGAGGTCCGACGCCAGTTCAGGGAAATTCCCGGCATCATGGAGGGAACGGCGAAACCGGATAGCGCCCGATGTATCGATATCTCCACCACTGCCGCCCTCCGGGAGATGATCTTGCCGGGCCTTACCGCGATCATCGCCCCTGTGCTGGTCGGGAAATTCCTCGGCGTCCAGACACTGGGCGGCATGCTTGCGGGTGCCACGCTCACCGGCGTGACGCTGGCGCTGTTCATGGCAAACGCCGGCGGCGCATGGGACAACGCGAAAAAGTACATCGAGGCGGGAGCCCACGGCGGGAAGGGATCCGACCCCCACAAGGCCGCCGTCGTCGGTGACACCGTCGGCGACCCGTTCAAGGACACCAGCGGCCCGTCGCTGAACATCCTCATCAAGCTGATGGCGGTGGTGAGTCTGGTGTTGGCGCCGTGGTTTGTGGCGTGAGCTGTTAGCTGTTAGCTGTTAGCCGTTGGCTGTTAGCTGTTAGGCGAAAACTAAGCCAATGTGTGGGGCTGTTGGGGGGACGGCTTGCGTCTCACGGCTTACGTCTCACGTCTCACGTCCCGGTTGCCCCATTACCCAACCCAGCTTAGACTTCCCAGCCCAGCGGTGGCGTTTGCCACCACCTACTTACCGCCTACTCCGTCCCACACCTGGGCGGGGTCGCAACAGACCAAGGGGAGGTGTCGTGACTCGACGGTACGAGATCGTCTACATTTTCGACAGCGCCAAGGAAGAACCACAGATCGAAGAGCATCTGGAACGCTTTCATGCGCTGTTGAAGAGCAAAGAAAACCAAGATCCCATTCGCAACGTCAACCACTGGGGAAAGCGCTCGCTCGCTTATCCCATCGCCGGCCACGAGATCGGGTATTACGTCGTGGCGCTGTTTTCCACGGACCCCACCTTGTTGCCCGAGTTCGAGCGGCTGGTCAAGCTCGAAGCGGCAGTGATCCGCTACCAGATCGTGTTGAACGAAGGCGAGGTACCTGTGCCCGCTCCGTTGCCTGAGGCGCGTGGCGGCGACAGGGAATCGAAGGAGAGCAGCTCCAAAAGCGACGAGGAGACTAAGGTACCTGTGGGCGCTCCAGTGCCTGAGACGGGTGGCGGCGACGAGGAGTTGAAGGAGAGCAGCTCCAAGAGCGAAGAGGAGACTACAGAATGAGGCGCGCCAAGAAGACATGTTCGATATGCGAGATGGGAGTGCGAGTTGTCGACTACAAGGACGACCGGACGCTGCAACGTTTCATCACGGACCGCGGGAAGATTCTTCCCCGGCGGATTTCGGGCAGCTGCGCGCGGCATCAGCGGCAGATCGGGACGGCGATCAAGCGTGCCCGCCACATAGCGCTCTTGCCGTTTATCCGCTCTAGCAGTTGATGGCAGTTCGGTCCGAGTCCCGAAGGGGGTTGCTCGGGTTGCTGTTTGTGTTCGGTGCCGGGATGGCGTTTGCGCTCTTCTTGCCGATCGGGTTACTCACCATGCCGTTGGCGGCCATGGTCCTCGTGGGGCGCGCTCGGACGGGTCATGTGCTGGCGGCGTCATTCCTGACCGGGGTGAGCCTGTGGTGGCTCGCTCAAGTCGGCAGCCCTCCCGATCAGATCGTTCGCGCGGCAGCAGTCGTCGGGAGTGCCGTGTTCGGGGTGACATTCGTGTCAACGAAATGGTCACACACCCATCGCTCGCTGGTCGCCGTCGGTATGGCGGCTGGAATCGTGTCGCTGTTGTTCAGCGTGATGCGCGTCTCCTGGCCCGAGGTGCGGTGGTGGGTCGAATCGCGGATTCAGTTCGCTGCGCAGGGGGCTCTGACGTTGATGTCGGGAAACCGACTCGGCAATGGCGGCGATTTCTCAAACAGTGATCCGATGCTCGGACAGCCGGACGGCTGGTTCGACCGCGTCATTCCCATCATGGCGGATTACTTCCCGGCCACCGTGGCCGTACAAATGTTCGTGGGCTTTGCGCTGGCGGCGGTTCTGTTCCGGCGCATCGCGCCGGAAGCGGGAGCGGTCATCGGACGGTTCAGAGATTTTCGCTTCTCGGAGCACTTGGGCTGGATCGCGGTCGTTTCGCTCGCCCTCATTCTCATGCTGCGGGCGGGTGCGCTGAAGCTCCTGGCGGCAAACGTGCTCGTGGTAGCGGGGGCGCTGTACGCGCTGCGTGGATCGGCGGTGGTGATCTTCGGTCTCGCGGTAACGGGAGGTCCGGGACTCCTCACTACCGGTATTGTGGCCCTTTTGGTGGTATTCATGTTGCCCGTGGTGCTCGCCGGCACCATTCTTCTGGGGGTGGTGGACGCGGGCTTGGACCTGAGACGGCGGTGGACGACACCGCAAGAGAGAGCGTGACGATGGAAATCATTCTTCGCGAAGACGTGGACCATTTGGGACGCATCGGCGAAATCGTTCGAGTCAAGAACGGTTACGCGCGAAACTACCTGATTCCATACGGAAAAGCCTATCTCGCCACCGTGGGCAACAAGCACCAGGTTGAAATTGAGCACACGCGCCGTGCGGAACGGCTTGCGCTCGACAAGAGCGAGGCGGAGGCATTCGCCGCGCGACTCGCGGACGTCACCCTGGTCTTCACGGCAAAAACCGGCGACGGCGATCGGTTGTTTGGCTCGATCACCACTGCCGACATTGCCGACAAGCTGGCCGAGGCAGGCCACCAGGTGGACAAGCGACACATCGCACTACATGAACCGATCAAAATGATCGGCGAACACCGGGTTGGCATTCGTTTGCACATGGACGTGATACCCGAGATTCTCGTGACCGTCACAAAGGAGACGTAGCGAATTACCTGGTGGGCATCGCTTACTTAGACGGTCCCCGCCTTCGCCGGTGTCTCATGGCGGCGGCGGATTGGGTAGAAGCCGGCCGGGAAGAACTGAATCGTATCAACGTCTTCCCGGTGCCGGACGGCGACACGGGGACCAACTTCGCCCTTACACTACGGGCCGTGGCTCAAGCGTTGGTGCCGTTGCACGACGCGCACCTTCCGGCCATCACCAAGGCCATGGCCGATGCGTGCATGTTCAGCGCGCATGGCAACTCCGGAATGTTGTTGTCGCAGTTCTTGATCGGATTCCGTGAGGGAATCGGCAGCCGCCGCGCGGCCGATCCGAGCGACGTCGCCGCGGCGTTCCGCGCCGGCGCCGATCGGCTCCGAGCCGCCCTCGACGAGCCCGTCGAAGGGAC
>CAYLZR010000019.1:6502-13714 GCA_964388145.1 uncultured Gemmatimonadaceae bacterium
TCCGCGCCGGCGCCGATCGGCTCCGAGCCGCCCTCGACGAGCCCGTCGAAGGGACTATCCTCACCGTTTGCCGGGAAACGGCTGACGCTGCCGAGCGCGCGGCGTGCGACACGCACGATTTCCGAGATTTCATGACCCGCACCCTGAACGGCGCCAGCGACGCGCTGGAGAAGACCCCTGAACTCCTCGAGGTCCTCAAGCAAGCGGGCGTGGTGGACGCAGGCGGCAAGGGGTTCGTACGCCTCCTCGAGGGAATCGTGCGTCTCATCGAGGGTGCCCCCATCGAATCACCCCCCGACGAGACACCCACCATTCCCGCGGCGGCAGCGTTGACCGACGTGGCCCAGGACCGCGATTACCGGTTTTGCACCGAAGTCCTGGTACGAGGCTCTGCATTTCCGCCATCGAACGAACTGCGGGCGGCGTTGCGCCCACTCGGCGGATCGATCGTCGTCATGTCAACCGAAGACATGCTCAAGGTCCACATCCACACCAACACCCCAGAAGCGATATACCAGAAGGCGAGGAGTTGGGGATCGATCGAGCAGGCGAAGGCGGACGACATGCGTGCCCAGCATCAAACGCTGCGCGACGAAGCCGTTTCCGGTCTCGCCATCGTCGTGGACTCGAGCTGTGACTTGCCGGACGAGACGATCGATCGCTACGGTTTTGTCCTGGCGCCGATTCAAATCATGGACGGCGCCCGAACGTATCTCGACCGCATCGATATTCGCCCCGCCGACGTGTACGAGCGGATGCGAAAAGGGCGCGAATCCTTTACCACGTCTCAACCCACGCCGGCCGCCTTCGCTGAAGCGTACCGCGATGCTCGCAGTACCGCTCGCGAAGCGCTTTGCCTGACTCTGTCGAGCGGATTGTCGGGAACCCATGCGTCCGCCCAGGCGGCAGTGGAGGCGAGCGGTCTCGATGGCGTCACGGTTTTCGATTCGCGTTCGATATCCCTGGGACTGGGCATGCTGGCGCTCCGGGCGCGGGAGCTGGCCGAGGAGGGCATGACGACGGAACAACTGGTCGAAGAGCTCGCCCGGATTCGCGATCGCTCGGGTGCTTTTATCGTCGTCGGGCGCATCGAGAATCTGGTGCGGTCCGGACGCGTGAGCCGAACCCGGGGATGGCTGGGAAGAATCCTCGGCATCACCCCCATTCTCGAGCTGACGCCGGAAGCCGGAAAAGTCATCGCCATCGACCGGGTGCGTGGATCGGCCGCGGCCATGTCACGCGTGCTCGAGCACCTCGACCGACGCCTTTCGCCCCGGCCCCGGCAGGTGCGCATCGGTGTCGTGCATGCCGATGCGGCCCACATTGCCGATGACGTCGCCCAAGAAGTCGAGCGCCGATTCCAGCCCCGGGAGTGTCTGGTGGCCGACGCCACCGCTGCTCTGGGCGTCCACGTGGGACCGGAAACCTGGGCGGTATTCTTTCAGATCGACGAACCTGCCGGCGACCCCGACCGGAACATTTCATCGTTGGGCGCGATATGACCACCGACTGGGTGTCGCGGGAATACGATGTCCATGCGGTCGTGAACGCTCTGGAGAGCCACAAAGCGGCGGATATTGTCGTGTTGGACTTGCGAAACCTCAGTGAGGCGAGGGCGACGGACTTTTTCATCGTCGCATCCGGGGCCTCCGATACCCACGTTCGGGCGCTCGGGGAGCGGGTGCTGGAAGCGCTGTCGACGGATGGCCGCCGGCCACACCACACCGAGGGACTCTCGGAGGGACGTTGGGTATTGCTCGACTACGTGGATTTCGTGGTCCACGTCTTTCATCCTGCTCTACGGCAGTTCTACCAACTGGAACGACTCTGGGGAGATGCGCCGTCGGCCATGATCGAGTCGCACGGATGAACCGACACCGATCGATCCTCTTCGTCATCCTTCCCTTCCTTCTTCTGCCCGCCGTTGCAGAGGCGCAATACTTCGGACAAAATCGCGTCAGGTATCGCAGCTTCGATTTCCTGATCGTCGAGACGGCACACTTCGACGTTTACTACTACGACGACTTCCGCGACGCAGCCATGGACGCGGCGCGTATGGCGGAACGGGCATACGCGCGCCTGGCGCGGACGCTGCATCACGAATACCGGGAGCGGCAACCGATCGTCCTGTTTGCATCGCACACGGAGTTTCAACAGAACAACCTGATCGACATCTCCGAGGGCGTGCAGGGCGTTACCGATGCGATACGCCATCGGGTGATGTTGCCCTTCACCGGCTCGTACGAGGATTTCGATCACGTTCTCCAACACGAGTTGGTCCACCAGTTTCAATTCGACATCTTTGCCAGGGGACGGATCGGGGCCGCGGTCGAACGCATGATGTTCATCCAACCACCCCTGTGGTTTACGGAAGGCATCGCGGAATACTTATCCATCGGCCCGGTCAACGCGCTGACCGCGATGTGGCTGCGCGATGCGGCGTTGAACGAGACCCTTCCGACGATCGAGCAACTCACCACCGATTCCAGAATCTTTCCGTATCGCTACGGACATGCACTCTTTGCATACATCGCCGAGCGTTGGGGCGACGAAGCCGTGGGGGAGATCATGCACGGCGTGGCCTCGTCCGGCATTGGAGGGGGCTTCGGCCGCGTGTTACGGATTTCTCTCGACCAGTTGTCGAAAGACTGGCACGACGCCGTACGCAGCGTCTACTTCGCGAGAGACGTGAGTTCAGAGCATCCCCTCGACGCCGCAATACCTGTCCTCACGCGGGAGCGCTCCAAGGGCGGCCTGCACATTTCACCCGTACTGTCACCGGACGGATCGCAAATCGTGTACTTCTCGGATGGCGGTTCGCTCTTTATCGATCTCTATCTCGCCGACGTGGCGTCGGGCCGCATCGACCGCCGTCTCGTCCGGAGCGCCTTCAGCGCTGAGATGGAGAGCTTGCGATTCTTGAACTCAGCCGGTGCCTGGTCGCCCGACGGACGGTTTCTGGCATTCCCCGCCAAGAACGGCGGCCGCGACGACCTCATCATCTTCGACACGGTGTACAATCGTATTCACCGTCGCATCAACATCCCCGTCGCGGGGATCACCAACCCCGACTGGTCACCGTTCGGCAACCAGCTCGTGTTCACCGGTTTGTCGGGTGGACGCTCAGATCTGTTTGTCGTCGACATCGACGGCACCAACCTACGGCAGCTCACAAGCGATCGGTACGCGGCTTTGCATCCCGCGTGGTCTCCTGATGGACGGTCAATTGCGTTCGTCACGGACCGCGGTCCACGGGCGGACCTCGATAACCTGCGCACCGGCCCAAGCGCCATCGCACTGTTCCATCTGGACACCGGCGTCATCGAGGTGCTTCCGGACATGGATGGGTCGAACATCAATCCGCAGTGGTCGCCGGACGGCGCCGAAATCGCCTTCGTATCCGATCGAACCGGTGTAGCCAACCTCTTCATCCACGAGATCGAGGAGGGCGAGACATACCAACTGACGAACGTGTACACGGGAATCTCGGGCATCACCGAGAAGTCACCGGCGATTTCGTGGGCGTCACGAGCGGACCGTCTCGCGATGACGTATTACGAAAACGGTGAATACAACGTGTATGTCGTTGACGACCCGCGCGCACTCAAGGGCGAACCGTATCGCTCACCTCGGTTGACGGCCGACCCGGTTGCGGCTGGAGCCGAACGCGCCGATCCGCCGCCCAGAAACACGAACGCATCGTCGACGGACGTCATACGTCCACTCGCGGTCTCGGTGCGAGCACTACTCGACAGCGCGCTCATGGAACTTCCCGACACCGGCAGCTTCGGATTTCGTCGCTACCACCCCACCCTACACCTCGATTACGTCGTCCAACCCACCATAGGATACCAGCGCGACAATTTCGGGAGTGGCGTATTCGGTGGAACGGCCATGTCCCTGTCCGACCTCCTCGGAAACCGGCGCTTGATCGTCGGCGGCCAGGTAAACGGCCGAATCGAAGAGGCGCAGTTGCTGGCGGTCTACGCCAATTCGGCCCACCGCACCGCTTGGGCGGTCGGTTACGAGCAGGCACCGACGTTCTTCTACCAGAACGCCGACATCTTGACCGATCCGGCGACGGGCCAACAACTGGTCAGCGAACGGATTCAACGCTTCATCGTTCACCGCGCGTTCGTCGAGGCCTATCATCCATTCAGTCGCTTCGAACGACTCGAGGGGCGCCTTAGTGCCTCCAACGTGTCGAGTGCGCAGTTAAATTTCCAAACGCTGTACGACCCCGTGAATGGTTTGGGATTCCAACAGAACCTGCAAAAAATCAGTCAGGGGTCGTTCAACTATGTGCAACCGTCTCTCGCGCTGGTGTACGACAACTCGGTCTCGCTGTGGAACGGACCCTATCTCGGCCGCCGGAGCCGCTTCGAGTACGCGCCAGCGTTCGGTCAGTGGAATTTTCACCAAACGCTCGCCGACTATCGGCGCTACGATCAAATCGCGGGACCGGTCACGCTCGCAACCCGGCTACTGTTCTTCGGCAGGTTTGGTCGCGATAGTCGCCAGTTCCCCGTTTTCTTGGGGACACCGGAGTTCATCAGAGGCTATACGTCGGGATCTTTCCGCCGACGAGAGTGCCACGCTGACAATGCGGCGGGATTCGACAACACGTGTGGTGAGTTGTTCCAACTCATCGGCACACGGCTCGGCGTGTTCAACGCCGAATTGCGCTTTCCGATTGCCAATCAACTCGTGTTCAAGTCGCTGCCCCCCGTCTTTCCGGCACTCGAGGGCGCGCTGTTCTTTGACGCCGGCGTGACCTGGCAGGATGGCACCGCACTGAAGCTCACCCGCAGCGCCACCGACGATCTCGACGCCGTACGCGCCCCGCTGGCAAGTTGGGGACTCTCCCTCCGCGGCAACTTCTTCGGTTTCATGATCCTTCGGGGCGATTATGCCAAGCCCATCAGCCGCGATGACGATGGTGCCTATTGGACCATCAGTTTCGGCCCGATGTTTTGAGGTGGGCAGTGGGCAGTGGGCAGTGGGCAGTAGGCAGTTGGCAGTGGGCAGCGTATTTTCCTGGGGTGAATCACACACGTAGCGCCACGCTCATACTCGCCCTGATTCCCGGGCTCTACGCCTGTGGATCGGGTGAGAGCGCCAACCCCATCCGGGCGGCTTTCGCAGCCCAGTCGCCCCCCCGCGCAGACAGCGCGGTCGTGTTCCGATTCCCGACCAGTCCCGGTCCGGGCGTCCGCCTCTACACATTCCCCAGCATCTCCGAGGTGGATTGGCATTTTGCCGCTCCCAACCTAGCGGCTCGACGTGTGGTGGGTTTTGCGGTCTCGGAGCTCCAGGTGTTCGTCGAAACGCAGGACTCCTCGCTGGTCGCTCTCGACCTCGAAAGCGGCTTGGACACCCGGCTGGACCGCGCCGTCAACACCGTGGCGATCGGTCCGACGGGAGTACCGTACATCGTGGGTGCCGAGGGAACACTGGGTGCGGTAGTCGATCGCCACGTCCAGCGATGGGACCCGGTCCTCGCGGAACCGCCAACGCGGATGTGGGGCACCACCGGTGGTCGGCTCTTGGTTCTGGTCGAGTCAGATCGCGGCCGGCGCGTCGATCTGTTCGAAAGGTCGGCTCTCATCGGAAGTATCGACTTGCCTAGGGGCCTCACGGCGGTCACGAAGTGGGGAGACCTGGTGGTGGTGGCGGTCGACTCGGGGCTTGTCGCAATCGAGATGGATCCCAGGGCAGCCGACGTGGACTTCTCGCCTCTTGCAGGCGGCGTGACCGCCATGGTGTTTTCCGCGGCGAGCCACCACCTCTTTGTGGCCACCGCCGACCGGCAGATTCGCGTGATGGACCGATTCTCCCTCGGCCGCGGCAAAGCAGTCGTCCTCGGCCAGTACCCCCTCACGGATCGGGTCGACGCCATGCGCGCCGGATCGCGGGGACGGTTCCTGTTGCTGAAACCCGAAAGCGCCGATTCGGTCTGGATCGCCGATGCCACCGAGCTGACCCGGGTGGTGACCGTGCCGGGTTCGTGGGACAGTGACCTCCCTCAAATAGCGACCGACGGAACGGTCCTTGTGCGCCAGGGAAACGACGTCGTCGCGATAGATCCCGAGACCGCCGCTGAGGTGGGCCGCATCGAAGAAGCGGCGGAGGATCGTTGGCTCGTCATCGCGTGGAGTCCGCGCCGACCCACCCTGCAGGTGGCAGAGGAAGAGCAGACCGACCCGGAGGAGACAACCGACGAGCTGCGATGGCTGTATTTTGCTCAGCTGAGTAGCACCGCCAACGAGGCCTGGGCGCTGGCCCGGCGCAATGAGTTGCGTGGCGCCCAACTGAACGCACAGGTCATCTACCCTGACGAGTACTACGACCGATATCGGGTCGTGCTTGGGCCCTTCGACACATCGGAAGAGGCCCACAACATCGGTCGTCGGCTCGGACAGCCGTACTTTGTCTGGACTGTGCAGGATACGACGGCCACGAACCGATGACCGACCGCGAGTTCGACCACGCGGCGCTCGCCGACCACACCGTGGTTGCACTCGTCCCCGCTACTGGAGACTACGAGTGGGCCGCCGCCCAAGCCTGGGCCGTGGCGCGCGAGGCAAGCCGTGGGAAGCCTCGGGTGGCGCTGATCGACCTCTCCCTGACCCAACCGGCACTGGACACCGGCGCAGCACGCCACGGGGCGGGGGCGGGGGCGGGGGCGGGGGGGATCGTCGATGCGCTGCTATGCGGCACCTCCATCACACAGGTGGCACATCCACAAGACGAGCCGGGACTCCACTATGTCGGAGTCGGGACACCCACGGACAAGGCCGAGGAGGTGTGGGCCCATCCACGCTGGAACCGACTCCACGCGGGGTTCAGGAGCCAGGGCGCGCTGTTGCTCCTCTTCGTCCCCCCTGCGGCCATTCCGCACCTCGCCCTCCAACCCGATGGGGTGATCATTCTGGCGCGGACCGGCTGGAGTCAGTCGGCGCAGCAGCCCCCGGGCGTCGCGGGGTGGCTCGAACAAGGCATTCCCCTGCTGGCGGTTCTGTCGGAGGCCGGCAGTCCGCCAGAGCCGGCACTTCCCCCGTCTGTACGGCTTGCCGGCAGGCAGGTCGTCACGACTCCACGCCGCAGGGGAAAGGGCAACCTCATGTTCGCCGCCGCTTTCCTCGTGGTCATCGGCGCCACCGCTGTCTGGGCCGCGCGGGAAGACGGGCAGACGGGAAGACGGGCAGTAAT
>CAYLZR010000019.1:13814-20355 GCA_964388145.1 uncultured Gemmatimonadaceae bacterium
GACGCTCAACCGGAGCGCCGCGACACTCTCTTCTACGCTATTCAGGTTGCCGCTTTCAACACTTGGCGGAGGGCCCTAGAATACGCGAGCTCGCTCGAGGACCGGAGCTTGGCGGCGGCCATCACCCCGGTCCATATCAGAGGCCGGATCTGGTACCGCGTCATGCTGGGCGCGCTGCCCTCCGCTGTAGAGGCTCGGGCGGCCCTCCAGAAACTCTGGCGTAACGGCTTGGTAGCGAGTGGTGAGGGAGCTATCTTGCGCACGCCGCATGCATTCGATCTGGGGACCCGCCCAAGTGCCGAAACGGCGTGGGAGGAAACACAACGGCTCCGCGAACGTGGCATTCCCGCATACAGTGTGGAGGCGTCCCAGGGCGCGGCTCGGATACTCGTCGGCGCTTTTGAAACTCCCGACCAGACCGCGGTAGTCGAATCGTTGTTGACGGCCGCCGGATTGACGGCAACCCTCGTGACACGTACAGGGAACGCACCATGAAATTGACCCGGCTGGTGCTGTCGGGCTTCAAATCCTTCGCCGACAAGGTCGAACTGACGTTCGAAGAAGGTATTACCTCCATTGTCGGCCCGAATGGGTGCGGGAAATCCAACATTTCCGATGCGGTCAGGTGGGTGTTGGGTGAACAGCGCGCGAGAATTCTCCGCGGCGAGCGAATGGAAGACGTCATCTTCCAGGGCACCGCCAAGCGGAAGCCGATCAACGTATCCGAAATATCTCTCCACTTGGACAACAGCGACAAGACATTACCGATTTCGTATCGCGAAGTCGTGGTGACGCGACGGCTCACGCGCGCGGGCGTGAGCGAGTACCTCATCAACCAGCAGCCTGTCCGCTTGCGCGACCTGCAAGACCTCTTGCGCGGCACGGGTTTGGGTGGCGAAGGCGGGGTGGTGATCGAGGCTCAAAAAATTGATCGCCTCTTGTCTGACCAAACGGAAGAGCGGCGGGCGCTGTTCGAGGAGGCGGCCGGCATCGGACTCTACCGTGACCGTAAGACCACGACGGAACGACGGCTCGACAAGACGCTCGAAGACCTCAAGCGGCTGGACGACTTGATTTCGGAAATCCAAACGCAGGTGCGCAGCTTGGCGCGGCAACGCGGGAAAGCCGAACGGCACAAGCACCTCACCGAGGAACGCTTTGGGATCGTCATGACGTTGGCACGCCGTCGCCTCGCGCAGTTTGACGCGCAGATGGCGGCGTTGAACACCCAGGAACAAGAAATCAGCGAGACCCTGCCCCGCGATCGTGAGTTGCTGAGTCAACAGGAACGTGAGCGAGAAGAGCGGGTCCAAGCCCGCGCAACGGCCGAAGCACAACGAAACGAGATCGAGCGACGCCTCGCCGAACGACGCCTCGAAGTGGGGAAGCTGGAGGGCGACCTCCAATTAGCGAGCGAGCGATTGAAGAACGCCTTGGAGCGCAAGGCGCGCGCGCGCGAGGAACGCACGCACGCCGAAGCACGAGCGGCCCAGGCCGGGCGCGAAAAGGAGGCAGCAGCGGAGGAACGAAGTGCGGCCAGCGAAGCACGCCAGTCGGTACAAAGCGAGCTCGACCTGCGTGCGTCGGATGAAAAGACGACTCGCGATCGATTGCTCGAGCAACGCGATCGCGTGCGAGCACTGGGAGACTCCGTGCAGCAGCAAGCCGAAACTGCGGGAGCCCTCGCCGTGGAAATCGAAGCCCTCGAGCGCGATCTCGGCGACCTCCGCGCACAGGATGCGGAAGCCACGAAGCGAAATGCAGAGGCCGTGACGCAGGGCGAAGAGGCTCGGTTGAGGTTGCAGGCGGCGGCAACGGAACTGGCCAAGCGGCAGCACACGGGAGATCAGGCATCGACCGAACTCAAGCGTGCCCGTCATGCACTTGCCGGCGCCAAGGAACACGAGGCGGCTGTCCTGTTAGAACGGCGTGCCGCCGAGGAGCGTCGGGCGCAGCTCAACGCGCGACGCGAAGCGCTCGACGCGCTGGAGCGAGACCGGGCCGGTCTCGCGCCCGGAGCGCGCAAACTCCTCGAGAACCAAGACCGCTTTGGCACCGGCGCGATCCTGGGACCCTTGAGCGATTTCCTGCGGTCGTCGGGCAGCGGCGCCGAGGTCGCCGAGAACATGCTGGCCGAATGGCTTCACGCCGTTCTGGTAAAGGACGAAGAGACGGTGGATGCGGTGCGTCGGTGGCACGCCGAAGAGCAGCCGGGGCCGCTGGTTCTCCTTCCGGTTGCGCCGGGACCAACGCCGGACGGCGATCCGCCGAGCGATGTGCAACTCGAGGTAGTGGAGCCGGCGGGTTCCTGGGCACCGGCCCTGCTCGCCGGACACGCACGTCTGGACGAGGCGGGGACCGCGATCCGCCGGGCAAACGGTGCCGTGTTTCTCGCGGGCACCGAAGACAGCAACGGCCCCTTACAGCGCCGCGCCGAAATCGAGCGACTGGGTCAGGAGGTGTCCGAGGCAGAGTCCCAGGTTTCGAGGTTGACCCAGGAAGCCAAGGACGCGGCGAGCGCGTTGTCGGACGCGGAAAACCAACTGGAAACGGCGGTGCGGTCGGCGGACGAGACACGCCAGGCATTGCACGAGGTCAAAGCCAGACACGGCGACGGCGAACGTGAGGCACAGCGAGCGGAGCGAGAGCGACGGGAAGCCACGCAACATGCCGCCCGAATCGTCGAACGCATCGACGGGCGGGCTTCACGACTGGAAGTGGCGCAAACCGAACTGCAGTCGTTGAAGAGCGGGCGCGTACAGGCAGACGCTGAACTCGAGACTCAACGCACGCTGCTGCAAAACCTGGAAACCGAGCAGGAAACCGCGCGTGAGAACCGCGTACACTGGCAGGTCGAAGAAGCGCAAGTTTCGGTGCGGGAACAAGCGGCAGGGGAACGCGAGGAGCGGGCGGAGCATGCGCTGAGCGAGGCGAGCGCGGACATCGCATCTCTGGAGCGTGAGATCGCGGAGATCGACGAGTCCACCGGCGGCGCCGAAGGACAACTCGCACAGTGGACGGACCAGCTAGCTGAGCGCAAAGCCGAAGTGGCAGAGCTCGAAACGGCGGCGGAGAACGCACAGCGGGCGGTACAACTCGCCGACGAAGCGCTAGCGATAAGCGACCGGGAACTCCAAACGCATCGCGAGGGAGTCCAGCAACTCTCGGAGGCGTCACATCGCGTCGCGCTCGAACGGACCGAGATCGAAGGACGACGCAATGCGATCGTGGAGCGCATCGAGGCGGAGTGGCGGATGCCACTGGCCGAACTCTTGGAGACCGCTCCCGAGGTGGAGGGTGACGAGGAGAGCTTACAACAGGAAGCGGACTTGCTGTCCGACCGTCTGCAGGCGGGGGGTCCGGTGAATCCACTGGCGGCGCAGGAGCACGACGAAGAGAAGAAACGCGTCGAGTTTCTCGAGACGCAATGCGAAGATCTGGTCGAGGCGCGCACTTCTCTACTCAAGGCGTTACGCGAAATCGATGACACGGCTCGTGCAATGTTCACCACAACCTTCGCCGCCGTGCGCAAAAATTTCCAACGGGTCTTCTTGACGTTGTTCGAGGTCGGCGAATGCGATGTACGGTTGGTTGATGAATCTGATCCCCTCAACAGTGAAATCGAAATCCGTGCCGCGCCTCGAGGCAAACGCACGCAGCGGATTCATCTGTTGTCGTCGGGCGAACGGGCGCTCGTAGCCATCTCCCTGCTCTTTGCAATTTACCTCACCAAGCCAAGCCCGTTTTGTTTGCTCGATGAGGTGGACGCCCCACTCGACGACTCGAACGTGCAGCGGTTCCTTCGGCTGCTCGACGAGTTCAAAACCGACACGCAGTTCATCGTTATTACGCACAATCCCCGGACGATGCAGACCGCCGACGCTGTGTATGGTGTCACCATGCAGGAACCCGGCGTGTCTTCGATCGTCGGCGTACGGCTGGGCGAGCACGCAGCCATCGCTTGACGTGCGGGTGGTTCACCAAGCGCATCGGATGTCTCGGCTGCAACGAAGATGATGGAACTCACCGTGCTTGGAACCGGTACCGTCGCGCCCTCCCCAACACGGACGGCGGCCTCCCATTGGGTGTCCACCGGCTCCATCCGGTTGCTAATGGATTGCGGGGCGGGAACCATGCATCGCATGGCGACGTGCGGCATACCGTGGCCCGACGTTACCCACGTGGCCCTGACCCATTTTCACGTCGATCATTGGGGCGAATTCCCCATGCTAATCTTTGCCCTTCGGTGGGGCACCGAGCCTGCACGCAAGAATCCGCTGCACGTCATCGGGCCGATCGGCCTCGAAGATCGGCTGCAACATACCAAGCGGGCCTTGGGCGATTGGATTTTCGAACCCGGCTACCCACTGCACATTCACGAACTGCGACCGGGCGACGAGTATGCACTCTCGGACGATGCCGTGTTGGAAACGTGTAACACACCCCACACCAACGAGAGCATGGCGTACTCCGTACGGGACAACTCTGGCCACCGTCTGGTGTACACAGGAGATACAGGGGCCAGCGACGCCCTCGCGGATTGGGCCCACGAGTGCGACCTCCTTCTCGCCGAGTGTTCGCTGCCCGAAGACCGGCGTATCGACACGCATCTCACCCCGAAACAAGCGGGGGAACTGGCACGCCGGGCAGGTGCGAAGCGACTCGTCTTGACACACTTCTATCCGCAGGTGGAGGAAGTGGATCCGGCCGCGGTCGCTGCCGAGACGTACGGTGGCATGGTCGTTGCGGCCAGAGATGGTGACCGTTTCACGGTGGGAACTTGAGAAGGCGGAGACCATGCTTGTCATCATGCAAGAGGACGCGACCGAAAATCAGATCCGGCGGATCCAACAAGCGATAAGAGAAAGCGGTTGCGAAGCCCGACAGGTGCCGGGCGCCGCCGGGACGACGTTCAACATCGTCGGTAACGACGAACACATCGACCCAGCCGCGTTGGTATCACTGGGCGGCGTGCGCGATATCGTTCGCGTGGATCAGCCGTACCAACAGGCCTCGCGTGATTGGCATCCCACCGACACCGTCGTCACGCTCCCCAACGGCCTCGCCATTGGCGGCGACGCTGTCGTCGTCGTGGCGGGCCCGTGTTCGGTCGAAAGCGAGCAGCAGATCCTCGAGGTGGCACACGCGGTTCGGGAAGCAGGCGCGACCATGTTACGCGGGGGCGCATTCAAACCCCGCACATCCCCGTACTCTTTCCAGGGTTTGGGACGACGTGCGTTGGAGTATCTCGCCAGGGCCCGTGAGGCAACAGGGCTTGGCATCGTGACCGAAGCCGTGGATTCCGAAATGGTGGCGGAGGTCGCCGAATGCGCCGATGTCGTGCAGATCGGCGCTCGCAACATGCAGAACTTCTCCTTGCTGAAGCGGGTCGGTCGCATCGACAAACCGGTGCTCTTGAAGCGCGGAATCGCCGCGACCATCACCGAGTTGCTGTCGTCGGCGGAGTACGTTCTCGCAGAGGGAAACCCCAACGTCATTTTGTGCGAGCGCGGCATCCGCGGTTTCGATCCGGGCACACGCCACGTGCTCGACCTGAGTGCCATTCCGCGCATTCGCCAAAGCTCGCACCTCCCCGTCATGGTGGATCCGAGCCACGGTACCGGCAATCGGAATTTTGTCACCCCGATGGCGCTGGCCGCGGTCGCCGCCGGAGCGGACGGTCTGATCGTCGAGGTGCACCCCGACCCCGACGAAGCGCTCTCCGATGGCACCCAGAGCCTCTACCCCGAACAGTTCGGTGACCTAGTGCAAAGGGCACAGCACGTTGCAACCGCGGTGAATCGCTCCCTCGCACCGTGCCCGGCCAGGATTGGCTCATGAAGAGATTACTCCTTGTGGCCATCGCGCTCTCGGCACCGCCGGCAACCGCGCAGACTGCAATCGCCGTACTCGCGACGGCGGAGACAACTTATCGCGACATCAAGACGCTGCACGCGGAGTTTACCCAGATGCTGGTCAACCCCATGATGGGTGACGAGACGACGACCGGCACGTTGTACCTGTCTCCGCCCGGTCGATTCTCCATGCGTTTCTCCCAACCCGAAGGTGACCGGATCGTCGCCGACGGCGAATGGCTCTGGCTGTATACACCCAGTACCACACCCAACCAGGTCATTCGCCAATCGATTCCCGAGATGGGTCCGGCCACACCCAACCTCTTCGGTCAGTTCGTCGACAATCCGCTGGAGCGCTACTACGCCACATACGTCGGAGTCGATTCGGCGGCCGGCTATCGGGTCGAGAATGTACGGCTCGTGCCCCGCGTGGACGGCATCCCGTTTCGCAGCGTGGTGATTTCGTTGTCGGCGGACGGGATGCTGCGGAAGGTGAATATCGTCGAAGACTCGGGTCAGCGACGCACGCTCGTATTCAACTCGATCGTGGTCAACGCGCCAATTCCGGAAGATGAACTGATCTTCCGCGTGCCGAGGGGGACGAGGATTGTGCGAATCTAGATTTTAGAATCTAGAATCTAGAATTTACGTCCGACTCCCGCTCAACCAGATCAAACAACTCATCC
>CAYLZR010000020.1:0-7648 GCA_964388145.1 uncultured Gemmatimonadaceae bacterium
ACAGTTCTGTCGCGCTCGAACCCGACATCCCGGCCGGCAAAGGTTCCTCGCTTATCATTCAACAACCGCCCAACCTGCGTGGAGTCACCGTAATCCTGTATATCGCGTGTGCTGGCATAATCCACGCGCAAACTCAGCGAAGAAAACGGACGCAGATCGGCGCCGACCGTATTGCGCCAGGCGTGCACGACGCTGCGCAACGGTTGTTGGGTCGAGTCATCTGGAAGCAGGATCGGCACACGGAAGGTGCGTCGTTCAATCAGGTTGTTGGTAAACTCCGAACGAACCCGAATCTGATACGGATTCCACCGCACCCGCGATGTTCTCAACCCTCGTCCGAATTCGCTGTCTCGCAACCATGAAGGCAAACCTTCCACTAATCGAACCAGGAAACCCGGCACGGCAGGAGCCGTCTTCGGCGCCGGTCTGTTGTCGTACTCGGCCTGGACTTGTCGGTTACTGACTGTCGCCGTGCTCAACTCCGATACGTTACGCGCATCCTGGCGCGACGCGACAATCGTAACGGGATCCACCAACAATCTTTCGGCGAAACTATTTCCGCGCCGCGAGCGACGTATGGCAAGCTGATACGAGGTGGACGAGCTTCGAGGCTTCCTTAAATCACCCAATTCGTCCGCCCGGACATCGCTTCGCTGCACATAAAAGGGATCCGTCTCGACACGCTGGTACCGCACCGAGAAGGGAATGCTCATTCCCCACGATTCCGGAAGCAGTTTGTCGGCCCGTATGGTCGAACCGATGGTCGTCCGCGCGTCCGCGAGGTAGTCAGGAGCTTGATCGATGAGCCGAAACCGGTCGTCGGTGTTGGTATACGAGAAATCGACCTCGGCGAAGTCAGCAGCCGTAAGCCGGGCTTCGACCGCGCCGGCCAGCCCCACGTCGGCAACGACCTCGCTCAAGCGGATGTCGTCGACCCAAAGTTCCGCTTCGGGAATGACGATGGATTCCCGCACGCGGAAGATTCCAACCGCAACCTCCGAAACACGCGCGAGGTTCGGTGGGCTTACCGCCGGATCTTTGACGTGGATCAAGTACGGACCGTCGCACCTCACGAACGCCTCCGGATCGCCGGCATTGCATTCGAGAAATCCCGACGGTTGTTGGCCCCTGAGCCACACGTTCTCCACCTCCGCTCGAAGGCTAAGCCAGCGATCGAGATCGACCACCACCTCCGGCTCCCAATCGACTGTGCGTGCAGGAGTCCGATAGAGATAAAAGTTTTCCTCGTCACTCCCGACCTTGATGAAGAATTCCAAATCTCCGGCCTCCCAGCCGGGGCCGCGCCCCCTCGCCCACACACGGAGCTTGCGGTACTGCAGAAAATTCTTGTCAGCCACGTTGGTAAACCGAACGAACGCCTCCGCTCTTTCGCCCTGTCGTAAATCACGGGCAATCAAACGCAGAGACCGTTCATTGATCTGCTGTGATCCGAACTCGAATTGCGCACCCCGACGTTCGGCTTCATCGATCACGCCCGGTGGCGACACGTACCCCAGATCCTCCTGATCAGCGGTGGAGATGACAGATGCGATGACCTCGCCGTGTGGCTCCCCCTGTAGACCGTCGATGCCAGCGATCGGCGTGGCTGCGCGCTTCAACCATGGCGCTCCCACTAACGTCAATCGCGCCAACGCCACCGAAACTTCCTGGTCTGAGCCGGGAATGTCGGGCACGACCATCGTGATCCGTAGCGCACGGATGCGGCGCAAGTCGGGCGAGCCGATCAGCACGGTGTCTTGACGAAACGGAACGCGATACAGCTTCCATTGCCGCGTAAAGCCATCCACTTCCGACGGCGCAAGTGCCGCCCCCAGCCGCACCACCCGTTGCGGATCGCCCAACCGCACCACGTGCCGCACGACATCTTCCTGCACCATGCCGAGCGAGACATCGAGCCGGTTGTCACCGCTCAAATCTTCCGAGTCTACAAAACCATTGTTGCGTGTGCAACGGGCGGAGAGGTCGCCGCGCGGAAACGCCGGAGTGGTGACGCCGGTAAATACCCGCTCGCACATTGGGAAGTTGGTGAGCACCTGGCCGGTTGTGATGTTGAACACCGACGGAAGGAGGTCACCATGAATGCCTTGGTCGTCAACCGCGGCGTTGAATAGATTGGTAAACGGATCTTTCTCCGAATTCAAAACCTGAGCGCCGATCTGTTGAAAACCAGAGAAAATCGTGTCGTTCCCAACTATGCGTAACGAGTCGGGACCGAATGCCACAGCGTCTTCCCTAATAGTCCCGAAATCAAAAACGAGAACCGCCTGTTGGACCCTCACCGGAGCAGCTTCCTCCAAAGCCCAAAACTCGAGGAACTCCACGCGCGACAGGTCGACCCCCAACCCGGAGCGCTCTAACGGTTGTGTGATGCTGCGCCAACGTGGGCCCTGCCGCGTTGGGCGAATCCAACGCGGCACTCCAGTGTTCGGGTCGGGACCGCCACCCACCGTGTCGGGCTTCAACGTCATCCACAGCAACGTCTCTTTTGGGCGCGACGAACCGGTCAACACAATGCTCGAATCGATTTCCTGCGGTCCGACCTCAAAAGGCTCGCCGTTGGCTTTCTCGATCGCGTTTTGCCAGATGAAGGTCACGGCGTCGTTCGTATTGAACTCGCCCAGTGCGTCGAGATGCGTTGCGGGCACGCCTCTGCCGGACAGCGGCCGGCTGCCGAGTTGGAACTTTTGTTCGTTGAGAGCGATGTCCGTCGACCGCGCCGTTTCAAATTCCTCGATGTACGCCTGACCGGTGAGGTTGGGGTTCGGCCGAGATACGGCAATCTCACCCCCGATCTCCAATGTCGACGGCACGTTCGTGTTAATCAGGGGCAGCGCATTGAGGGTGCGGGTGAGCCAGTCAGCGCGAAACTGGAGTTCGGTGCTGAGCCCACCGAGGAACATGGCTTGAGGTTCAAACCCAAGACTCGGGCGCGTGAAGACGGTGCGTTCTCGCTGGAACAACGTGATGGCGTCGATCCGACCGCGCGAACCCAGATTGTACGTGCTCTGCAATCCGAACACGTTGCTGGGAGCCACATCGAACAATTGATTCTGCTCGAACCGCACCTGCACCCGTGTCGGGCCCGCGAACAGCGAGTCCGGATTGAGAAATGTTACCACACCTAGGTCGTACGATATCTCGTAATCCCGCCCGCGCAGGAGGTCGCGATTGCCTATCCGAATTTGTTCGCTGCCGCTGCGAATCTGGAGAGCCCCAAGACTGAGACGCGACCGATCCCCCGACCCGGACGTTTGATAGTCCCATAGAAATCGAAAACGCGGAGCGGGTCCCTCGGTATTGCGTAGAAACGTCGGCGTCCGGTAGATCGAGTCGTTGCGCTCCCCTACCTCCAGTCTCGTATCGTCGGCAAAGGGCTGCAGATGTGGGAACACGACAAACAGATCCCGTAACGGTGCCCCTCCGTTCGGATCCCGTTCGCGTGGAAATACGCGATTGAACTCGTCGATCGAACTCGGGTCCGTCGAGGTTGCCAGTCCCAACCGGCTGAGATACGTCCCGACACCATTTAGCGGCCGCTCGGAGTCCTTGACCACCAGGGTGAGATCGACGGTGGAACGGCTGATCCCTCCGCCGATGCGATAGAAATTTCGCATCTCGTGAAGGAACGTGGGCACTTCGGGACCCCGGCGAGGTTCGTGAATGAGAAATAACGAATCTGCCGGTCCGGTAACCGAGGGAAACGTCCCGACCGTGTCGCCGGCCAGCGTAACGTACGAAACCGCGAGAAACTCATCGCGTCCGACGCGGTTTTGAAGCCCGAACCACGTGCCCGACGGGTCGAGATAGTAGTCCTGGCCCTCGATCAGTAGATCCCAAAAGAACGGACCGACGCGCTGAGGGCTGTCGTCACGCACCGCGACGGCTTCGATGCCGCGCAAGCTCGGATTGATACCGATCTGACCGCTCTGCGCCCGCAAACGGTACACGCGGATTTGTGCAACCTGCAGCGCCGCCGGTAAGGCCTCCGGTACGATGTTCAACACATCGATGTTCGGGTATGCCGGGAGCAGAGCCGGCTTGACAATGAAGTAAAACCGACTGTCCTCGAACTCGACGTCGCGCGACTCCCGATTGACAACCTGCGTTGCTTCGTCGCCTACCGTAAACACACGGGACCGGACCGACGATCCCTTTTGTTGCGCGAGGATCGAGCGAAATTCCAGTGGGCCGAATTGGGCTTCCGCCTGAATCCCGAATGAGTTCTGCGGAATCGTCGACGTGATGAAACGCGACGTGGGAAGTTGCACGTCGAGGTTCCCGACTTCGACCCGGCGGAGGATATCGTCCTCGAGTCCCTGGTACCACATGTTGATCCGGTTGTTGGTGCTGAACTCGCGCTGGCTGTCAAAATCCACGTTGACGTGGAGCCGGTTGGCGATCACTCCGCCAGCCCGAAGCGCGAACTGCTGGTCCAGCGCCGGAGTGGGGAAGCCTCCCCGGCAACCCGAAGCCGGGTTCGAGATATCAGCGGCTGTACAGTTGAGGTTCCGCAGCCGGTCGAGTCGGCTCTCCAGACGGGCGGTCAGCTCGATGTTCAGATCGGCGTACTGCGCCAGGGCCTGAAACCCCGGGGGGACAACCGCTGTCGTATCCCCCGGCTGCCTCGCCGGGCCCGGCACCGCAGCGACAGTCGGGGACGGACCGAGTGCCGCCAGCAGCCGCCGGCGCCTGCGCAGCAACCGGTTCCGCTCGATCAGGGCGCGAGTCTCGTCAGCCCAACGCTGGACCAGCTGTTGGGGCGTCGAGAGGCGGTCCCACAGGCCGCCTGGCAGTAGCCCCGGAAGCGGCTCCACTTGTAACGTGTCGGTGATAAGATAGAATCGGACCCCAACACCCGGTATCTGGCCCTGAGCGGTCCCGGGGAGCAACAAAGCTCCACACAGCACGGCCAGGGGCAGGGACCACGACACTTTTGAGGCAACCTGGGGGTACCCCATAGTACGCGGCGGCTCGAGGCCCCTCACCAGACCTCCAAGCCATTCACATATAGAGAGTTATGCGACTTCACAAGTGACGATTCTCAGCAAATACCTCATCAGGCTACACCTGGTTCCGTTCATATTCGCGCTGTCGGCGTGCACGAGCATCATGATCCTGAACCAGATCTCCAGGCGGCTACCCAGCCTGGTGGGGAAGGGGCTGCCGTGGTCGGTAATCGTTGAGGTCTTTGCACTCTCGGTCCCGTTCGTGGTGGCGATGACCCTACCTATGGCGGTCCTGGTCTCTGTTTTGTACACGGTGAGTCGGCTGGCGGTCGAGAACGAGCTGACCGCCCTCCGGGCCGCTGGCATATCACTCGGCCGCGTGATGCGCCCCATACTGCTGGGCGGCCTCTTCATGACAGTACTGGCGTTTCTTTTCAGCGACCAGGTGCTGCCACGGTCCAACCACCGTCTCAAGACCCTGCTGGCGGACATCAACCGGGCCAAACCCACGTTCTCGTTGGAAGAACAGGTTATCAACGAGGTGCAACGCGACCGATTCTTCCTTCGGGCGAACCGCATCGACCCGGCGACCTATCAGATGCGGGACATTACGATCTTCGACCTCACCAATCAAACGCGAAAGCGGACCATTTACGCCGACAGCGGGACTATGGGGTTCGGGGCCGATCAACGTGATCTCTATCTCACGTTACACGACGGAACGATGCACGAAACCAGCCGTCAGGATCCCCGCCAATTTCAGGTCATGAGTTTCCGCCAACAGATCATTCGCGTCGCGGGAATCGGCGGACACTTCAGCCGGAGCGAAGGAAATCAATTCAAGGGCGACCGAGAGATGGGCGTGTGCGAAATGGACTCGATCATTGTCGCGGCCCAGCGCGAAATGTTGTTCGCGGAGCGGCGCGCCGCGAGTGTCGAGTTGAACAGCCTCCGTGGACTGGTGGGTCTGGCGCCCGTTCCGATCGACTCGACCGGGTTGGAGTCGACGACCGGTATGTACTGTCGCGCTCTGGACAACATTGCGAAGTGGCTCGCTCCAACGGCCGCACAGGCGCAAGAGGATGCTCCCGACACGACGTCTACCGTGACCAATGGCCAACAACCCGACGCACCGCCACGCGTGGCGTATGCTTCGGGTGTGAGGCCCCCCAACGCGAGGTCCGCCCAGACACTACACGATCGTGCACGAAGCGCGCGCATACGCGCTGCAAATTATCTCGTGGAGGTCCACAAGAAGTACGCCATGGCAGCCGCGTCACTGGTGTTCGTGCTCATCGGTGTACCTGTGGCAATATGGTTCCCACGCGCCGGCGTGGGTCTCGTGATCGGCGTGAGCCTGGGTGTCTTTTCCATTTACTATGTGGGACTCATTGCCGGTGAGTCGCTGGCCAATCAGCTCAAGGTCCCCGCCGACTGGGCGATGTGGGCTCCGAACATCATCTTCAGCGTTTTGGGGCTCGCGGCGCTATATCAAATTCGGCGGCGGGGGTCGACGCCTGGCGGCGGCTCCTCACTTGCGTACGCGTTGCGCGCCGGGTTTACCACGTTCCGTCCCAGCCTTCCAAGTCGTCAAATGACACGATGAGATTCGGGCTCATCGACCGCCACCTGCTGTGGGAGTGGAGCAAGATCTTCCTATCCACCGCTCTTGGGTTCCCCGTGTTCGTCACCGTCATCAACATCACCGATCAGCTAAACGAACTGTTGATGCAGGGCATCCCACCGCGGGACATCGCGCTCAGCTACATGTACAGCTTTCCCGAGAACTTGCGGTTGGTTTTGCCTGCGGCCGTTCTGTTCGCAACGGTCTTCACTATCGGATCGTTCAGCCGGCACTCCGAGTTGACCGCAACTAAAGCGTCGGGACGCAGCTTTCACCGTGTAATTTTGCCTTTGTTGTTCGCCGCGACCGCGGCGACCGGGTTGGCGCTTTGGGTGGGCGAGTTTGCTCCCGCCGCGACGCGACGCCAGATGGAGCTTCTCGGTGAGCGCGAGCGGCAGCGAGGCTCTCGCAGATTCAACTTCGTGTATCGCGCCGAGGAGGGTTGGGTGTACGTGGTGTCGTCGATCGACGAGACGCAACGAATGGTCCGCGACCTGCAAATGGAGCGTGAAGGAACGGGTCCGGAATACCCGACGCTCCTCGTTCAGGCCCGGCAAGGTCATTATTCGGATTCGTTAGCACGTTGGACGCTGGGGCGAGGACACTTCCGCGTCCTCGCCGGCGACGATGCGGCGTTGACGTTCGAATTCGATTCGTTACGCACCAGAATTTTTTCGGAAAAGCCCGCCGCGCTTCTTGCAGAGCCGGCACGGCCCGAAGAGATGGACTACGCGGAACTCGGCCGGTACATCGACGCCCTCGAGCGCTCGGGCGGAGACGGCAGAAAGCTTCGGGTTGGACAAGAACTCAAGATCGCCGTTCCGTTCACGTGCATCGTTATCGCTATTTTCGGCGCACCGCTCGCAATGGCGTCACCCCGGGCGAGTGGAGCCCTCGGCGTCGGTATCGCACTCGCTACGACGATCGTGTTTCTCCTCTTGGTGAACCTATCGCAGGCGATCGGCACGGGCGGGTTACTGCCACCGGCATGGGCGGCGTGGGCGCCGAACATTTTGTTTTTGGTGGCAGGACTGTGGCTGATGGCCAGAGTGAGGAC
>CAYLZR010000020.1:7748-19877 GCA_964388145.1 uncultured Gemmatimonadaceae bacterium
GAATATTGAATCTTCAATTCTCGATATTGGATATTGGATATTGGATATTGATTTCAAAGCTTATCGAGACAATTTGTGGTGCGGACGTCAGCGCCCCGATGGAAATTCGTCGCGCGCCGGCTTCCGCAAACGGCCGCGCGTTGTCGGGGGTGATTCCGCCGGAAGCCTCTATGATCACATCGGGGCCCGCGCGGCGGGACCACTCGGCGATGGTTTCGGGCGTTTGATTGTCTGCCAGAATCCAGTCCACACCCGCGGCTAAGGCCGTCTCCAACTGTTCGTCGTTCTCTACTTCGACGCACACCGGTAGGCCGGGAGGAGCCTGGTGTATCAAATCACGCAGCTCGCCATTGTCGTCCCCGAGTAGCTGCCAGTGGTTGTCCTTCCACAGGACGGCGTCCGAGAGAGATGCCCGGTGGTTCTGCCCGCCGCCCACACGCACGGCATATTTCTCGAGTTCTCGGATTCCCGGGGTCGTCTTGCGCGTGTCCGTGATGACGGCACCGGTACCCGCAACCGCGTCTACCGCGCTTCGTGTGGTCGTAGCGATTCCGCTCAGCCGTTGCAGGTAATTCAAAGCGACG
Source organism: uncultured Gemmatimonadaceae bacterium (assembly GCA_964388145.1). Classification (GTDB taxonomy): domain Bacteria; phylum Gemmatimonadota; class Gemmatimonadetes; order Gemmatimonadales; family GWC2-71-9; genus B3T1B10. The sequence goes on from CAYLZR010000020.1 coordinate 8,333, forward strand.
CGTTCGCCGGATAAGAGCGCGCCGCCGGGTCCCTGTACTTCAGCGATGAAAGAACCCGCAGCGGCCGAATCTCCCTCGGCCACGAGCCGCGCCAGCACCGTCGACGCGTCCAGCGCTCGAAACACCGCCTCCACGAGCGGCAGACCCGCTACCACGAAATCACCCTCGGCGCGGAACCGCCCGACCGCCGGTCGGCGCGCCCGGTCCCCGAGGAGGCCGGTGGTGACGTCCCGGTGGGCATCATCTTCGGCCAACGCCCTTTCGGCGTAGCCGTCCCAGGCTGGTTCGGTCAAGGCCATGCCCTCGCAAGATAGCACGCCGGCATTCTTCACCGGGCGTCATTTCTAATTCAGTTCTACCGGTTGCCGGGCGATGCAGCCCTGACGATCCTTATCCGCCATGAGCCCAATACGACTACTCGCATTTGGCGCGAGCGGAGCATCATACCTTCTCATCGTACTCGGCGGATGGGTTCGCATCACCGGATCGGGTATGGGGTGCGGCGACGACTGGCCTCTGTGTAACGGACGCCTCATCCCGTCGCTATCCGACACCGCCACGTTCATCGAATGGTCGCATCGCCTCGTCGCGCTCGTCGTAAGCCTCTTGGTGGTCGGCGTTGCGGCGCTGGCGTACGCCCGCCGCAACGACGCCGGGGTGAGCGGCCGGGGCGGAGCGCTGCGTCCCGCCGTCCTCGCGGTGGTTTTGCTCGTAATTCAGGTGCTTCTCGGTGCCGTGACGGTGTGGTTGGAGTTGCCACCCTCGACCGTCATGCTCCATCTCGCAACGGCGATGGCCATGGTCGCGGTGTTGATGGTTGTCGGGTTCCGCGCCGGAACCTACGTCCCCGACCCGGCACTGGCCGACCGGCGCTGGTGGCGCGGCGCGTTGGTAGCCCTCGGTCTCGGCGGTTTGGCCGTACTGATGGGAGGCCTGACCGCCAACGTCGGCGCGTCCGCCGCCTGTTTGGGATTTCCGCTCTGCAGCGGAGAGGTGTTTCCGAGCCAAGCGAACGGCGGCCTCACCTACATTCATTGGTTCCACCGGCTCGTCGCATACGCGCTCACGCTCCACCTGATGGGTATCGTCGTAGGCGTTGTGCGACGAAAAGCCCCTGCACCGATTCAAAAGGCGGCCATCGTGGCCTTGGCAGTCACGTTGCTACAGATCGTCGTGGCGGCCGGGATGATGTTCAGCGTCTTACAGCCGCACTGGCGTGCCATCCACGTCGCCGCGGGAACGGGGGTGTGGATGGCGCTGGTCGCTTTCGCGTGGTTTACGTCTGAGTGATGAGGTCTCGTTGCCGCTCGACAGGCGTTGGGTGCGGGCCGGCGTCGTCCAGGTAGACGTTGATCTCACTTCTGATCCCGAAGCGACCCTCGAGATAAATACCCGGCTCCACCGAAAAACCGGTGCCGGGTAGCATCTCCCGAACGTCGTTGGTTTCGAAGTTGTCGAGATGTGGTCCCGAGCCGTGCAGGTCGGTGTCAATCGAGTGGCCCGTACGATGAAGGAATGCGTCACCGAACCCTTCCTTCGTGATGTGGCCCCGCGCCACGTCGTCTAGATCGGCACCGGTCACGCTGCGCCCTTCGGCAACCGCACGTTCCAGGTATGTAACCACCGCGTCGCGTGCATCCCGGGTCGCCGTCCACGCGTGAAGCACGTCATCGGGAGGCGAGGCACCGGCGAATCCCATCCAGGTTTGATCGGCAAAAACCGACTTGAGTGTTGGGCCACCCCACAGATCGACGAGTATCACGTCGCCTTCTTTGAGTTCGGCGTCCGAGCCCTCACGCGGTTCGTAATGCGGGATCGCCGCATTCGCACCAAACGCGACGATCGGGGGATGATCCGTCATCAAGCCGGCATCTTCCATCGCCTGTAACACTCGACGCTGAACCGCCACCTCGCGCGCGCTCCCAACCTGTCCCACCACATCCGCAATAGTGGTGCGAGCGATGTCCGCGAGCTTTTCGGCGGAGGCGCGGTGGCCTTCGAGTTCCGCCGGCGACCACCGTGCTGCAAAGAGCGACACCAAGGTGGCCGACGGTACGACTGTTCCACCCAACCGCTGGATCAATTCCACGACCCCAGCAGGCACTCGATCCAAGTAGGGGACCGCGTCGTCCGGCGAAACCTCCATCGCGATTTTCTTGCCGCTCACGATCTCACCGAGCAATCGATGCAACTCCTGCCAGGCCGCGTACGGTCTCACCTCTCCCGGAAAGCCGTCCACGCCTTGCAGCTCGATGCGATGCGCCACTGCCACCGGCGAGCCGTCTTTGGGAAGCCAAACGAACAATCTGCGGCTCGCCATGCCGCTGTATCCCACGACGCGTTTGACGATCGGGTTGATACCGTGGAAGTCGTACAACAACCACCCATCTACCTCGTTGGCTGCGAGCGCCGGGCCAACGGCTGTGAGATCGACCCCGGGAAACAAAGACATGCTAGTCCTCTTGCTGTTGGGTTGTGCTCCATCGACAGCTAATCGCCCCTCGGGCGCGGCAGGAGTTCCGAAAGTACGCTCCGTCAAACGTCGTGAAGATACGACACAGTTCGGCCAATCCGGACCCGTAGACCCCGCACGGCCGCCCGCCCGGCACGCTCTGCGCACCGCAGCCATCGAGCGCCACCGCGCCTTCGCCGTCGAGGCGTACATCCAGAGCGAAGACCTCAGCCGCCGCTCCGCGGATCAATCGGCGTCCCAGCCGTTGGCGCATGCCCGAGGGCAATCCCCTGTGAAGGATTCTGAGAAAACGTGGGGTCTCCTTGACCGCGAGCCGAGCGGCGCGACGGCCCGCTTCCGCAAACACCAAATCGGCGTCCTGTCTGCGCGACACCAACGTGAAGAGGGCAACCAGCTCCTCACCGCCCAACGCTTCCCTCCGGCGTACCATCGACGAATATCTTTCAATCTGGGCCGCCACACTCGTCGTGCTGCCGAGCTTGACGGCTTCTTGACCCACATCGGGTCGGTCCCCTTTCGCCAAATCGCAGGCGCGCACAGCCTCTAGTACCGATAGAGCGATGATTGGATGCATTGGGCTTTCAACTGATTACCGTTAGCTACACGCGGGTAGCTTGGACAGTTGGCGACGGAGCTGTGGAGGGCCCCTCAGAGGACTCAGGACCGCACTAAAGCTAATCGGTGAAGGCGAGGAAATCTGCCATAATGGCATCGGCTCCTGACGACAAGAAAGCGGCCTTTGAGAAGGAGGCCCTACCGTATTTGGATACGGTGTATCGCGTAGCGCTTCGGCTCTCGGGTGACCCAACCCAGGCCGACGACCTTACCCAGGAAACCATGCTCAAGGCGTACCGCGCCTGGCATCAATACAAAAAGGGCACCAACGTTCGCGCCTGGTTGCTCACCATTCTGCGGCACACATTCATCAACGAGTACCGCCGCGACAAACATCAGGGCCCCACGGTCGATGTCGCCGAGTTCGAGCAATTCACGGTCTTTCACGACGTTCAAGAAGTCGATCCCGAGGGTCGCTTTTTCGACAATATCGTGGATGAGGAAGTCATTCGGGCGATCGACCAGCTTCCGGAAGAGTTCCGCGAATGTTTGGTGTTGAGCGACATGGCCGATCTGAGCTACGCAGAGATCGCCAAGATCATGAAGGTGCCCGTCGGCACCGTAAAATCACGCTTGTTTCGCGCGCGCCAAGCCTTGCAACGTGTGCTCTACGACTACGCGGTGGAGGCTGGTTATATCAAGCGGAGCGTCCGATGACCTCGGAGGTTTACGAGATAGACTGCCAAGAGGCGGCCAGACATCTGCACGAGCTGATAGACGGCGAGCTCACGCCCGAAGTCGACGCCGCCGTGCAGAACCATCTGAAAGCCTGCGCCAAATGCATGAACGTCTACGAGTTCGAAGAAGCGTTCTGTCGTTTCGTGAAACTCAAAGCCAGAGGCCAGACCGCCCCGGGTGATCTGAAGCAGCGCATCCTCGAGAGTCTCGGCCTCACGGGCGATTCCAAAAGCGCATGACACCCTTGGCGGCCATAGCGGTCGCCGGCACGCTCGCCGTTGCGGCTCAACGCCTCGGGTGGCTTACATGGGGAGGAGCCGCCGCGGCGGTTCCCGTAGGAGCTGCGGTACTGGCTGGGAGCGGCGTCGCAGGCGGCGCGATGCTCGGCCTCTTCGTCGTCTCGGGCAGCGTCTTGTCGCGTTGGTCGGAGCGGTCGGGTCTCCTTGCGGATGACGGCAAAGGAAGTAGACGAGACGGCCTGCAGGTGGCCGCGAACGGGCTTTGGGCGGCCGCCGGGGCGCTGGCGATCTCGACGGCGCCGGTCATCGGGTGGGCGGCTCTGACGGGAGCGCTGGCGGCAGCCCAAGCCGACACGTGGGCCACCGAGATCGGCGCCCGCTCATCGGCCTCTCCACGGTTGATCACGACGGGGGCACGGGTGAAACGGGGAGCGTCGGGTGGCGTGTCTCTGCTGGGCACCGCCGGCGGCGTCGCGGGGGCGGCCCTCATGGCGCTCCTCGGCCTGGCCGTGGGACTGCCCCCGGCGGCGCTGGTCGGGGGAGCGATCGGCGGAGTGACGGGCATGCATGTAGATTCGCTGCTCGGCGCCACGGTGCAGGTGGAGAGCGGAGGACGATGGCATTGGTGTACGAACGACGCGGTGAACTTTGCCTGTACCGGGACGGGTGCTATCGTGGCAACCGTCGTTGTGTGGTTTTGGACGCTCAGGTGACAACGAAAGTCTCAGGCGTGCGGGGGCAATGACCCTGCCAACCGACTCTCAGAAGTTCAAGTCGCTGCTGGGTTGCTTTGCGACCGGGGTAACGGTGGCTACCACCCTCGACGCTGGTGGGGGCCGGTCGGGAATGACCGCCAGCGCGGTGGCGGCCGTTTCCCTGGATCCTCCGCTTCTATTGCTCTGCGTCGATCGAAACGCCAAGTTCCACGCCGCCGTCGAGGCCGGCCGGGGGTTCGCTCTCAACGTTCTCGCATCCGATCAGGAGCGAATTTCCAAGATCTTTGCAGACAGCTGCCGCGACCCTTTTGCCGAAGTCGAGTTCGCAAGCAAGGATGGTGGATTTCCGCTGCTGGATGGAGTTGTTGCGCACATCCAGTGTGCGCTTTGGGGCTCCCACCAAGCCGGTGATCACACGGTGTTCTTCGGCACCGTGACGGGAGGGCAGATTTTCGACCGGCCACCGCTGCTTCACTACCGGGGCCGGTATACCACAGTCGAGTCCGACGGAGATTGATTCTCACAACCTCACAACCCTAAGGGAGAACTCCATGAGCGCAAAGCTCCGACCTCTTACCGCGGAGTTCATCGGAACATTTGGTCTTGTTTTCATCGGAGGCGGGGCCGTGGTGGTGAACGAGGCGCGATCCGGTGCGCTAGGGTTGACCGGTATCGCGCTCGCACACGCTATAGTCCTAGCCGTGATGGTGACGGCGCTGATGCGCATCTCCGGAGCCCATTTCAACCCTGCTGTTACCTTCGGGCTTTGGCTCGCCAACAAAATCGAAGCCAAAGATGCGGGGTTGTATGTCGTTACTCAGCTCATCGCAGCGGTCGTTGCCGCGCTGCTGATCAAGGCGCTCCTTCCAGCTCTGGCGGGAGAGATTACCGGATACGGGACCCCCAGAATCGCCGGTGATGTTGAGTTCATGAAAGCGATTGTCATCGAGGCCATACTCACTTTCTTCTTGGTGTCGGCGGTTTTTGGTACGGCGGTGTCATCGGAGGCACCGCAAGTTGGCGGGTTTGGAATCGGACTCGTGCTGTTGTTCGATATTCTGGTCGGCGGCCCGCTCACCGGCGCGGCGATGAACCCGGCGCGTGCGTTCGGCCCGGCCCTGGTGGCAGGCGAATGGGTGGGTCAAGGTGCTTTCTGGGTCGGCCCGTTGCTGGGAGGCGCGGTTGCAGCGTTGGTGTGGGGAAAGGTGTTGCTGCCGAAAGACGACGAGAGTGAGACGTGAAGACGTGAAGACGTGAAGACGTGAAGACGTGAGAGGTGAGACGTGAGACGTGAGACGGCCCCCCCCCGGGGAGGGGATGTGGGGCCGTCTCACGTCTTACGTCTCACGTCCCAGCTTCCGCGCTCTCCAGAACAACGACGCGGCGTACGCCACCACCACGACGGCCACCACGATGTACGCGGCGACCATGTATCCAGCGTTGTCAGGAGTCACGCCACATCTCCTCGTCTCGCAGTTCCTGAAGGTTGGCCACCGCGTATCGCTGCATAACGAAGCCCACGTACAACAGCATAAAGACGCCGATCGATGACACATACGTTACCACCATCACCCCCGGCATCGACGGTGCGCTGGGTTTGAGGAGCATGGGTTCGGGATGCAACGTGCGGAAGAGATAGACCGTGAGATGTATGAACGGTACCAGCGCCAGGCCCAAAACACCGATGACCGATGAAAAGCGGGCCCGCTGGTCCGGATCGATCACCGCATCCCGCATGATCAGGTAGCCCACGAACAATAAGAAAATGAATAGCGTGGAAGTGAGTCGTGCGTCCCACGTCCACCACGTGCCCCAAACGGGCTTGCCCCAGAGGGGACCCGTCATCAGCACCATCACCGAAAACACCACTCCGACTTCCGCCGATGCAGCTGCCGCTTTGTCGAGTCTCCGATCGCGAAGTCCCAAATAGACGATGCTGAGGATTCCGCATATCGCAAACGCCATCAGCGCGGTAATCGCGGCGGGGGCATGCAGGTAGAGAATCTTTTGTGCCGGTCCCTGCAAGCGCTCGATGGGTGTGAACATCACGGCGCGGACAAAGACGCCGGCCAACGCAACAAACGAAATCAGCATCACAATCTGGCCGTTACGTGCCAAACCCAACGCATTTTCTCGACGCGTCATTCGTCTAACGTTACCTCGAACAGGAGAACCGACAGAACACAAAACGCAATATCGAATGCAGCAAGCAACTTAAGCCAGCCCATCATCTCGCTCAAGGGACGCTCGGCGAGCACCCGCGCCGTCACCTGGACAGCTCCGACGACGGGGGGAATGAGAAACGGGAGCAATAGCACGGGCAGCATGAGCTCGGCAAACCGCGTGCGCACGACCATCGCGCTCAGGAGCGTCCCCACCGACACAAACGCTACGGTCGCCATGGCGGTGACCAGGATCAATTGCGGAAGTCGTGCTGTCAACGAAACGTTATAGAACAACACGAACAGGGGGATGCTGATCGTCTCCACGAGCGCTACAAAAAGTAGATTTCCGCCCATCTTGCCCACGAAAATCGCCGACCGAGGGACCGGCGTCAGCAAGAGGCCGTCCATGGCGCCGTTCTCGCGCTCTAAAAGGAAAGCGCGATTGAGTCCTACCATTGCGGCGAACGTGAACGTCACCCACAGCGCTCCCGGCGCGATGTCGAGTGAACTCACCGCCGTCGGGTCACGCGCAAAGAACAAGATCGAGAGAACGAGCACCGCGAAGACGAGCGCTGACAGAAACGCCGTCTTGGTCCTCCATTCCACGGTCGCGTCCTTCGCGATGATCGCGAACACCGCCCGAGCGTAGTCACGCACCGGCCAACAGTCTCCGGTACTTGACTGAAACAGCGTCCGTTGCGGATCCATCAACCGGCTCCGGGCCATCGAGGGTGCCGCCCACCAAATAGCCGACGCTCGTGGCGACCGTCGCGATGCGCTCGAATTGATGCGTGACGACCACGATGGCCCGGCCCCTGCCGGCCAGCTCGCCCATCATCTCGAGAACCACCTGGGCGCCTGGCTCGTCGAGATTGTTCAGTGGCTCATCCAGGAGAAGAATCTCCGGATCGTGAACCAGTGCGCGGGCAATGGCCAAGCGTTGGGCCATGCCTCTGCTGAAGGTTGCCGTTCGCTGCTCCCCCCACTTCGACAAGCCGACTCGATCGAGCAGCGCGTCGATTCGGCTTCCGTCGTCGATGCCCCACAGCCGACCGACAAACGTGAGATTTTCACGTGCGGTCAGAGCATCGTACGCCATCGTATGATGCGCCACGAGCCCGACCGTCCCACGACGATCCACGCTGCCATCGGTGGGTTTGAGCAGCCCGGCCAAGACACGCAAGAGCGTTGTCTTTCCCGCACCGTTCGGCCCCACGAGCGCCAGGACGTCTCCCGATTGTAGCGACAGTGAGACTTGTCTGAAGATTTGGCGGTAACCGAACCGCCGCGAAACTTTACGCGCGTCGAGGAGTGGTGCGGTCATGAGGGGGACCGAGGCCACGGTGAGGACGCGTTCGATACGTCACTGATTGTCGACTGGAGCCAGGCTATCGACGATGGCTTTTATCCGGTCGTACGTCAGGCCGGCGTATTCCTTACCGCCCACGAACACGGTTGGGGTGCTGGTCACACCCATCTCCGCGCCGTTCTCGATGCTGGCTTGAATTCGGGCGCGGTATCGGCCCTCACCCATGCACTCATCGTATCGTGCGAGATCGACGCCGATCTCCCCCGCGTAGTCGTAGAATCGGCTCTCCACTCCTGCACGCCCGGTCCACTCGTTCTGGGTGTCGAACAGCTTGTCGTGCATTAGCTCAAACATGCCCTGTTCGTCCGCGCACGCCGCCGCGTGATGCGCCTGAAGCGAGTTCTGGTGCAAGGGAAAGTCCCGGAACGAAAAACGCACGCGTCCGCTCGCAACCAAACGTCGCTTCAGATCGATGCCGGTCAATACCCACCACCCACGACACGCAGGACACTCGAAGTCAGCGTACTCGATGATTTCGACGGGCGCATCGGCGTCGCCCAACACATACCCATCCCAATCGCGCGCGGCTGCGATGGCCGCCATGTCGATCGGCCCCGTCGGCACCGCTGCGGCTCCGCCCCCCACCAGGAACAACGCACCGGCGCCGCCGACAGCCAGCGCGCCGAGCCCGATATAAAACCCCTTCATTCCAGCCATCGTAGGTCTTCCTCCGAATCTCGAAACTCCAATTCGTCGCCACTGGGCAGATCCAGCCGATCGGCCGCCTTCCTCGCCTGCTCGACGATCCTCCGTGACTCGATCATCTCGGGGGAATCGTACGTGCTCCGCACCTCATAGTGAAAGAGCTCGCTGCGAGCGTCTCCCATGAGTCTTATCAACTCCGGACCAGCGGCGCTCAGGTCATCATGGGCCTCGAGAGCCTCGATACGCGCCGCCAGAGCCTTCAATAGTGCCATGAGGCGGCCGGCCCGCTCGTCACCGTACGTTTGATCGTGCGACATAGCCAACTCCGTGTTAACCGACCTGCCAGCAAGCAGCTAGGGTTCTAATCTAATCGCCTCGAGACTGGGGCGTGGCAACGGCCCAAAATATCGCTCCCCCCCGGCCTTGAAACGGACGGAGAGCCCGCATAGACTTGGAGGCTGTATTCGAGACCTCACTGGTAAAGGAGACCCCATTCGAATGTCTATTAGCAAGCCCGGGAAGCGATCTGAAGCACCCCTCAGTGGATTCGGCCAAGCCAGAGACGAGCTGTTCAGCCATATACTCCGCTGTGGAGTTCTCGAGGCCAGCGATCAACACCAAAAAGACTGGTTCGACGATACGATGGAGTATCTCTCCGACCGGTACGATACTTTGACCGATGACCATCTGGCAGAGGTGCGTCGATTGGGCGAGGTCTACTGCCGACCGGTCATTCGGAACAGCGATCCGGTAACCGCCGGCAGCTGACGTCAAACACGATCCAACCCTCCGTAAAACCCTGCGCACGCGGGGAGTCCTGGTCCCCCAAAAACCAATTCGACGTGAAAAATCAGGCGCTACCGCCAATCTCGACGTCGTAGCTGATAGCCAAGTCTGGGGCGAGCGTGTGCATGACCGAGCAGTACTTCTCTACGGATAGGCTCACCGCCCGCTGGGCTTTCGCATCGTCGAGCCCTTCACCGGAGATACGGTACCGAAAGTGAATGGCGTCGTACCGACGTGGATCCTCGTCGCGTCGTACCCCTTCCGCTTCGACGCTCAAGCTTGCCAACTGGACCCGCATTTTTTCGAGAATCAACACGACGTCGGCCGAGGTACACCCGGCGGCCGCGAGCAACAACGTGAGCATCGGTCCCGGCGCAGTGTCGTTGTCTCCGTCGATTTCGATGGAGGGAGTGTCGGGGTGCGTGCCACCGCCACGGAACTTCAGCCCCGTTCCCGCCCAATCCAGCCGCACAGAGCGCTTCGGATCGGCGGTCAACCGCCCCTCCGACTCGTCAACCCAAAGAACAGGCGGTGGCGACGCAACGTGTCCTCCACATGGTACTCGAAGATCCAACTCATGTTGTCCCGGAACGTCAGCTCAACACCGAGGGCGAACTGGAGCCACACTCCGGGACAGCTCGGCTCGGACTCACAATCGTCGCGGCCGGCAAGCGCGAGACCCATGCCGACGTACGGCACCGCCTTTTCGGTGTCGGGCGAGAAACGGTAGAGAACCTCGGCGTTGACCACGTAGGTGTCGACCTCCTCCGAAAACCCGATTTCCGCGGACGGTCGCAGCCGCACCTGGCTGAAGCCCAGATGTCCCAGATCGAGCGCCAAGCTGATGATGGTGCCACCGCCGTCCTTGAAGTCCCAACCCAACCGGGTACTGAATCCGTACAGGCCGATTTGGATTTTTGAAGGCTCGCCCGTCGCGGGCGGGATGAAATCCTGTCCTGCCAATTTCCCGGCCGGCACTACCCCTACCAGCAGTAGCAACAACCACCGTAACACTGCCGACGCCGACCGAACCATTGATTCGTTGCTCACAGACGCCAAGCCTCTCGTGTGTAGTCGTATACAGCATACACCAGTACCGCTCCCGTCGCCCATGCCAATGGTCACGAGAGCACCCTTGAACAGCGGCGTTGCTTGCCCGGCTATCGGTCCACCAGTAGCTTGCGACGATTGAGTCGATCCCGCGTCAGAAGGGCCGTAAATGGATCTCAACCTCCTGAAGAACTCACAGCTTTTCGGCGACCTCGATGAAAAAGAGATCGCCGCCATCGGTGAAATCTGCTCGGAAAAGTCGTTCAAGTTCGGACAGAAGATCTTCAAGGAAGGCGATCCCGGAAATCGATTGTTCATCGTATCAGAAGGCGAAGTGCGCATTTCCAGAGATGTGCCGGGCTCCGGCGAAGAAGCTCTCGCCGTCTTAAAACCCGGCGCCTGTTTCGGCGAGATGGCGGTGTTCGACCGATCCGAACGATCCACCGACGCGATCGCCAACGTCGACTGCAAGCTCGTGACCATCACGCGCGCAGATTTTGAAATACTCATGGACTTCAACCGCGACTTGGCGTACAAGGTGCTCTGGTCGGTGGTGCGGTTACTGTGCGAACGGCTTCGTACCGCCAACGACAATCTTCGTTCTTTGTTGGCCATGTCGATGTTCTAACCGCACCGCCACTCCCTTCCGGACGGGCGGACGGGCGGACGGGCCCCTGCCCAACACCACCACCCCCGACGGGCAGACGGGCGGACGGGCCCCTTCACTACCCACAACCGCCCGACGGGCGGACGGAAAGCACGGCTCACGGCTCACGGCTCACGACTCACGACTCACGGCTCACAACTCA
>CAYLZR010000021.1:0-16923 GCA_964388145.1 uncultured Gemmatimonadaceae bacterium
TTTACCCGCCCATCAACTCAAAAAACCTCCCAAACACCTTCACGCCCTTCCAAAACTGTTCCACAGAAAGTTTCTCGTTGGGGGCGTGCAGGCGATCATCCGGCAATCCGATACCGGCAAGCACGACCGGCGCCCCGCCCTTGGCGAGCGCGGGCACGATGGGAATCGATCCACCCGACCGAATCGGAACCGCTTCCCTTCCTTCGACCTCGCGGAATGCCTGCCGCACGAAATCGAACGGGCGTGCAGAAACGTCGGCGAGCACCGGGTCGGCGCCGTGAATGAAATCAACGGACACCTTGGCGTGCGGCGGCGCCAACTCCTTCACCCGTTTTCGAAGCTGCCGTTCAACGGTCTTGAATTTCTGCTTGGGCACCAAACGCAAGCTGACCTTTGCGCCCGCGACGGCGGGAATGACCGTCTTGGCGCCTTCCGCGGTGAACCCACCAGTGATGCCATGAATCTCGAGAGTTGGCAACGCCCACGTGCGCTCCAACGGCGTGTATCGATTGAGCCCGGTGAGCGCGCGCGACCCGACTTCGCGCCGCATGTACGAGCGTTCACTAAACGGCAAACGCTTCCATGCATCACGTTCGGACTTCGACGGTTTCTCGACCGCCTCGTACAATCCCGGAATGGCGATCTTGCCAGCGGGTGATTTCAGCTGCGCGAGAATGTGGACGAGCGTTTCGTGGGCGTTGGGAGCAACACCTCCATACAACCCGGAATGGAGATCGCCGTCCAAGGTGCGTACCGTGATCTCACAATAGCAGATACCGCGAAGTGCAGTGTAGATGGCCGGCCACCCAGGGGCATAGTACGGCATGTCGGCAACGAGCACTGCGTCGGCGTCGACGCGATTCGGCTCACGCCGTAGCAAATCGGTCAGCACCTCGCCGCCGGACTCCTCTTGCCCCTCGATGAGGAATCGCACGTTGACCGGTGGCGCACCGTTGCGCGCAACCGCCTCAAACGCTTTTACGATCGAGAAGACCTGTCCCTTGTCATCCGTCGCACCTCGGGCGTAAATGTTGCCGTTGCGTATGGTCGGCTCGAACGGCGGTGTGTCCCACAAATCCAACGGATCGGGAGGTTGGACGTCGTAGTGACCGTACACCAACACGGTCGGCTTCCCCGGGGCGGCCGGGCCTTCGGCCCACACGACGGGATGGGTTTCGCTCGCAAGCAGAGCCGTGTTCCGACAGCCTAAATCGTTGAGATGATCCGCAATCCACTGTGCCGCACGCCGGCAATCGGCGTCGTGATCGGGCAGTGTCGAGATACTGGGGATCCGAAGGAAATCCTTGAGCTCATCTAGGACAGGTTCTTCGCGCATGCGGATAAAGGCGTCGATTGTCATGAACGTAATATGACCCATCTAGTCATGGCCTGCACGGCGCGTATATTCGCCGACATGCGTACGACTTCGTCTTTTGAAATCTTCCCGACCGATGCTTCCGAACGAGAGTTGGCAAAGGCGCGTTGGTTGCGGCAACAAGGTCGGCTGGACCATGCGGAGCGAGCCTACCGAAAGGTCATAGAGGGACAACCCGGCCTGCGCGTGGGCTGGATGGAATGCTTCGATTTGCTACGCCGGTCGGGACGCGCAGGAGAGGCACTGGCCTTGGCCGCCGACGCGGAACATGTGTTCGCCACGGAGGCATTTCCCATCACACTGAAAGGCGCAGCGCTCATCGAGCAAGAACGTTTTGATGAGGCGCTCGTCGCACTCGAAACAGCAGTCACGCGTGATCCGAACCTTGCGCTGACCTGGCACGAACTCGGTAATGCCGCCTATCGTATCGGCGACGGAACGCGAGCCTTGCTCGCCCTCGACCGTGCGTTTGCACTGGAACCCCACACCGAAACGCTCACCCTGCGCGGTCGTATCATTCGAGAAACGGGTGAACTCTACGCCGCCACGGTCGCGTTCGAAGCCGCACTCCATTCGGCAACCCACGACGAGCAACGCGCCGAGATCGAGCACGAGATCCTCGTTACGCAGCGACTCGGCGACTTTGCGCCACGCCGCATCCGCGATCTGACTCCGGCCGAACGCTGGTTTGCCGAGCACGGTACGGTCGTGCTCGCCGCCGAAAGCTCGGGCACCCCTCCCACAACCGAAGCACTCGTTGAGGCGTTCATAAGCCTGGCCCGTGACCGTGATTGGGAATTCGGACAAGTCGCATCGGCAGAGGACGACACCATCTCCCAAAGCGTCGCCGAGCGTTTTGGTGTGAAGCGTGACGCACCGGACGCACTCGATCCGGACCACGTCCCGCTATTGTTCGCCGCGCGCCTCCCGCTCGGCGACCCCCAGTGGCAACAAGCAGTCGAGCGGATCGGGGAGGGGCGGAAGGGAGCCATCTTCGTCGTGTGGCACTCCATCGACGCGGCGTCAGACGCCGATGTCGTTGGAGGACTCGAACAGAACGACGCGCGACTCGCGCTCGGAATCGACCCCGCGAGCGCCATTGTCATGGCACAGCACCCACTGGCGCGCGTCGCAGCACGTGAGTTGATTCCTCCCTTGTCCACGCTGCAATCCGAGTAACGGCTCGAACACCCGGGGATGGCCCGTCCCGTTCAATGATCAGGAAGCCCTCGATGACCTTACCGCAAGACCATCGCGAACGACTCAGTACAAACATCATCGTCGAGAATCAGTTCGAGACGGCCGCCAACTTGATTGGGTTGGATCCGTCAATGCAACTGCTCCTGAAGACACCGTTCCGAACCGTGTCCGTCGAGGTGCCGGTCCGCATGGATGACGGCCGGCTCGAGGTATTCAACGGTTACCGGGTTCAACACAGCGGGGCCCGGGGCCCCTGCAAGGGCGGCGTACGATACCACCCGGAGGCCGACGAAGAAGAGATCATCGGTTTGGCAACGTCGATGACGTGGAAAACCGCTTTGCTCGATATTCCCTTCGGTGGCGCCAAAGGCGGCGTGCGGGTCAAAGCACGCGATCTTTCCCAGCGAGAACTGGAGGCGATCACCCGTCAGTTCACGCGACGCATCGCAATACTCCTCGGACCATATCGTGATATCCCCGCGCCGGACATGAACACTAACCAGCAAGTCATGGCGTGGATGTTGGATGAGTACTCGGCCAAATACGGCTATACCCCGGCCGCGGTCACCGGCAAACCCATTGCATTGGGCGGCTCCCTGGGTCGTGAGGAAGCAACAGGGCGTGGCGTCATGATGATCATGAAGAGTTATTCACGCGACTTCGGTATTCCGATCAAAGACAGTCGCGTGGTGATACAAGGCTTCGGGAACGTGGGAGCGCATCTTGCGCTGTTCCTTCACGAGCTGGGCGCCAAGGTCGTGGCGACCTCCGACGTGTATGGAGGCCTGCACAACGAAGACGGCCTCGATATACCGGCGCTGTTCGAACACACATACAAGCAGCACAAACCCGTAGCCGAGTTCGGCGGTGGAGACAAACTGACCAAAGCCGACGACGACATCTGGAATATTCCTTGCGAATGGCTCGTTCCGGCCGCGCTGGGCAGCGTCATTACGAAAGAAAAGAATGCCAACACCATCGACTGCAAAGTCGTCGTCGAAGCGGCCAATAGCCCGACCACACCAATCGCCGACAAAATTCTGGAAGCGCGCAACATCCAGGTGCTGCCCGATTTCCTCGTAAACGCGGGTGGCGTCGTGGTGAGCTACTTCGAGTGGACACAGAACTTGCAGCAAGAACCCTGGACCCTCGATCAAGTCAATAGCGGACTGGACGCGAAAATGAAGAAGGCGTACGACATGGTCCGCGATCTAGCTGATAGCAAAGGTGTCCTGTGGAGAACGGCGGCATTGGCGATCGCGCTGCGACGCGTGGCCGACGCGGAGGCGCTACGCGGCGGTCTTTAGCCTTCAGTCAGATCGCGATACGCACGCCGATCCGGCGTGAAGGATCGTTGAGGAGATCGTTGGGATCGTACGCGAAATCGACGTCCATCGCGCCCAGCTCGAGCGACGCGCCGTAAGTCACCGCGGCTCGTGTGGTCGGCTCCGGCCGCGTGCCATACCCGATCCGCCCCACCACACCGACCCCACTCACGACGATGCCTCCCTCACCACCGAGTACGAATCGCTGCCGCCGTCCCGCTCGCCACTGCCACTCGATGGTCGACAACAGTCGAAAAGTGCCCTGGGGGTCGACGTAGTTCATCGTGAATCCAAAACGACTCATACGCGACATACGGAGGTTGGATGTCTTCGACCAATTGCCGGCAATGTTCTGTACCGAAAAGCCAATCGCCATGATGTCAAAGAAGGCGATCGCCATCCCGAAATCAGCACTGTAGCCGGTTTCCGACACGCCGGCAATTTCACGACTCACCCACTTCCCCGACCCGCCGACGGCAATGAGTCCAAATCGATACACGAGAGACCCCACAGCCAGAAGCTCGCGAGCGTCGACGGGCGTACCTGCCGGAGAAGTAAAACCGCCCGTCGGACCCGGTGAGTTGTCAAAATCGAAGTAATTGACGCCAAACCCGAGATCGAACTGCCGCACCCGCCAAGCGATCGCCGCCGTCGACAGCTCGCCGGCAAACGGACCCGCTTGCAACGCTCCCTCGACCGCCACGTGACGGATGGTCGCCAACCCCGCCGGATTGAAGAAGATCGCACCCGCGTTCCCCACGATGGCGACGCCCGCTCCGTTGAAACCCGCCGAGCGAATCGAGGCCGGAAACTGCAGCACGACTGGATCTTGCACATCGACCACTTGGGCAACGGCAGCGGCCGGTACGCCCAGCGGGTGACCAAGACATGTCAACACACCGACTGCAACGGATGCACGGACGCGATCGCGTCGATCCATCTCGCCTCTCACTTCCTGCTCCTCACCGAATCCGGATCACGCTGAGTCGCGGTACCGAACCTACCAGGGCCTGACCCGACGGCTCGGTAAACATTACCGTGAAACCGGGATCGTTCGGCGGTTGGACGATCTCGTAGTAATCGCCCGACCCAGCCCGCAACACGCCCGAGCGATCGAAACCCGTGGGCGTCCACGACAGCGGAACGATGGGAAACGCCCGTGTAAACTCATCCGGCAGTTGCTCGTTGAAACTCCCGAAGGTGGTACGAAAACTCCAGGTGGTGAATCGCAACCTATCGGGTTTCGCCGCGTCGGCCAGAAGCAAGTCCGGCAAGTCCGAAACCCAATTCGCGAGGAACCAGTCCGTGAGCAACTGATCGAACGCCGAGCCCGTCACGGCTTCAATGTTGCTCGACCCCGTCAACTGCGTTTCCGACATCCGACGCACCACATCGTCGCCGTATTGGTCCACGACCCACCGTAGGAACAGCCAGGCCGCGCCGCGTTCCTCCAGCGTACCCGTGCCCTCCCCCGGGATCACGAACACCCTCCCCGGCTCGAAGAGGTAGTCGTACGCGTTGATCAGATTCCCGATCGCAAAAAGCTGGAAGCTGGCCGAATCTCCCTTGTCGTTGAAATGCAGGGCAGCCAATTCTTCCGACAAGTGTGACAGGCCTTCATTCAACCACAACGCTTCGGGCATCCCACCGCGCAGGATCACGTGCTGATGGAAGCTGATCATGTGCTGGAACTCGTGAATGAACGTGGTGGCCACCTGCCGGCGCACCCGATCGACCGTGAACGCGCACGAAATTTCACCCTCCGGATCGGGCACGATCGAATAAAACACCTCGGCCTGGTTGGACCGCGGGTCGCCGGCGCTTCCCGGGTTGATATCGATCGCGAGAAAGAACCCCGCGATGAACGAGACGTCGCACGACGACGTTTCGGTGAGTTGGTTGACCACCGGTGTGAGAAGAATGGCCACACGACCATCCCCATCCACATCCGACTCCGCCCCAAAGGCGCGCGTGCCCACGATATATAGATCGGAATCGAACGTCTCACCGAGTTCCAAAAAATCGGATTCGCTCAGCCCGCCACTAGGCGCGGCGAGATCTTGGTATATCACGGCGTGCTGACCCACGTACCTCGCTTCCCCGCGCACGGTGGCGAACTCACCCGAACAACTCGTGTTTGCACACACGCGGAACAGGCGCTCCACGCCGAGCTTGACGATGCCTGCGGCCGGCGCCTCGCGTATGGTGGTTTCGCCGCTGGGCGGCAGCCTGCTCCATTCCCGTTCCAACTCGCGAAGCTTGTGATGAAACCGATCTGCGGGAGAAAGCGCGCGCCGTACTGTGGGGTCGTGGCTCTGCTCAGCGGGCGGAGCGCCCCCGGTCCCGAGCAGCCGGTACGCCGCCGAATCTCCGGGAATGCCCGACCCAGACTGTGCAGCCACGATGTACTCGGCCCCACCCGGACCCGCCGCCGGAAACGCAGCACATCCTGCGAGCGCACTGGGAGACAGGGACAGATACTCGCCAACTTGCAACGTGATCGTGCCTGCGGCGCTGGTGAAATTACCGAAGACGGCGTCAGAACTCGCGGTCCCCGCGACGGCCCGGATCGCGACTTGACCCGTGGGCAGGCAGGGTGGGATGGCAACGGTGGCCGTACTGCCGTCTCCGGCCACCGCGACCGGAGCGGTTTGTACGCCACCAATGTCGAAACCCGTTGCCACGTCGAGGTTGCTTCCGCTCATCACCACCTGGTCACCAGCCCCGAACGTTGCGGGCGACACTCCGGTAAGTGAGGGGGTTTTCGTAGCCGTGGCCGTGAAGTCGACGGCCTTCGATTCGTCGTCAACGAGTTCCGCCCGCACGGTGGTCATCCCCTCTGCCCGACCGAGCGTGACCTCGACCTCGGCCAAGCCGGTTCCGTCGGACAGCGTGACCGAATCGCTCAACGCTCCCCCGGTGCCCGGTTCGGACACGATGGACCACCGCACTCCGGCCCGTACCAACGCGCTCCCGTCGTCGGTCCGGACCACCACGCGCAGGGCCAAACGGCTGCCACCTGGAGCTTGTTGTTGATCGGTGTTGGCCACCCGTTCGATCGAGGACGGCGTCAGCCCGGTATCGGTCAGACAGCCGGCGGTGAGGCCGAGCGCGATCGGGGCCGCGGCGAACAAGCGTCGAATCATCACATTCCTTTGTTACCGATTATGAAACGCGCGCTCGGTGGTTGAGGGCGGGCGCGTCGATCTCGCAGCCGAAATCAATCGTGAGAAGTAGAAGTTAGAAAGCCTCCCGGGCGGCGGCTCCCGACGCCGATCCTTCGCAGAAACCTTGTAAACGCTTTTACCCCAACAACATACGGCCACAACCATCGTTTTGACAAGCCGGCGGAGCCTCGGTAGCTTTCGAGCATCGAGAGCTGGCCAACGGGCACGAATTGTTCGTGCCCGTCCTCTTTCCGGGGCGTATCGTCGCAGAGGAATTGTGAGCTTCGTTCACCTCCACACGCATTCGGAATACTCGCTACTCGACGGGGCGAACCGCATCCCGGACTTGATTGCGCGCGTACGCGATCTCGGGATGGACAGCCTGGCCGTCACCGATCACGGCAATCTCCACGCGGCGTGGACCTTTTACGAACAAGCCAAGGAGGCCAAGATCCGACCGATCTTGGGATTCGAGGCGTACGTCGCATTTGGATCCCGCCACGCACGCGAACGCGTCGAGGGTGCGCCGGCCAACTATTCGCACCTCGTTTTGCTCGCGAAGAACCAAACCGGGTACAAGAATCTCATCAAGTTGTCGTCGATCGGATTCGTGGAAGGATTCTACCGTCGTCCGCGTATCGACCTCGAAACCCTCGCCCAGTATCGCGACGGAATCATCTGCCTCGCCGCTTGTCTTTCCGGAGAAGTCGCACTGTGGCTACGGAACGGAAACTACGAAAAGGCGAAGCGATCGGCCGAGTGGTACGCCTCCAACTTCGGGGCCGGCGGGTACTGGCTCGAAGTGCAGGACCACACGATCGATGATGAAAAAGTCGTCGCCAAGGGCATGTTCGAACTGGCTCAAGACCTCGGCTTGCCGGTCGTGGCAACGAACGACGCGCATTACCTCCGTCGCCAGGACGCCATGGCTCACGACGTCCTCCTGGCGATCGGCACCGGCAAAGATCTCGACGACCCCAATCGATTCCGCTTCAAAGGCGAAGAGAGCTACGTCAAGTCAGAAGAGGAGATGCGCGCGCTGTTTCCGGATCATCCGGACATCATTGATGAAACGCAACGTGTAGCCAATCTCTGCGAGCTCGACTTCGAGAAGCGGTACTTCGTACCGGAGTTCCCTCGTCCCGCGTCGTACGCCACTGACAACGATCTTCTCGTCGAACTGGCCACACGCGGCGTAGAACAGAGATACGGCAAGCCTCTTGCGGCCGAGGTCCGGGAACGACTGGACTACGAACTTGGCGTGATCACAAAAACCAGATACGCGGGTTATTTGCTCATCG
The DNA here is from genome assembly GCA_964388145.1 of uncultured Gemmatimonadaceae bacterium. Lineage (GTDB taxonomy): Bacteria > Gemmatimonadota > Gemmatimonadetes > Gemmatimonadales > GWC2-71-9 > B3T1B10. The sequence goes on from CAYLZR010000021.1 coordinate 8,369, forward strand.
TTCAGGATTTCATCCAGGCCGCGCGAGACCGGGGCATCCCGGTCGGACCTGGGCGCGGGTCGGCAGCCGGCTCAATCGTCTCTTACGGACTCGGCATCACCGATATCGACCCTCTCGCGTTTGATCTACTCTTCGAGCGCTTTCTCAACCCCGAACGCATCTCGATGCCGGACATCGATGTGGACTTTTGCTTCGAGCGCCGCGGCGAGGTCATCGAGTACGTCCGCGAACGTTACGGTCGCAACAGTGTCGGGCAGATCATCACGTTCGGAACGCTCAAGGCACGGGCAGCCATCCGCGACGTCGCCCGCGTGTTGCGTGTACCGCTCGGCGAAACCGACCAGATCGCCAAGCTGATCCCGTCGGGTCCCGCGTATTCGCTGTCCATCGCCGAGGCGGCCGCGAAGATTCCCGAACTGAAAAATCTCCAAAGATCGAACGAAAACGTCGCGCGGCTGATCGACCTGAGCCACCGCATCGAAGGCCTCGCGCGTCACGCCTCGGTGCACGCCGCCGGTGTCGTTATCGCCCCCGGACCGTTGGACGAGTACGTGCCGGTATGCACACCCCCCCAGCAACGGGGTGCGGCAGCGAACGGCCGTGGCGAAGACTCGATCATCACGCAGTACGACATGGTCGCACTCGAGCACGCCGGCATGTTGAAGATCGATTTGCTCGGGCTGAAGACCCTCACGGTGATCCACGATACGTGCAAGATCGTCGAGCAACGGCATGGGGTAAAGATCGACCTCGACAAGTTGGACTTGGATGACCCACAGGTGTACAAGATGTTGCGGGACGGTCACACAGCGGGTGTGTTCCAATTCGAGTCGCCGCTAGGTACCGACATGCTGCGTCAACTCGGCGCCGACCATTTTGACGATCTCGTGGCAACCAACGCGTTAGTGCGGCCGGGTCCACTCGATTCCGGCATGCACCATGTCTACATCAAGCGGAGAAAGGGTCTCGAGTCCGTCACCTACCCACATCCCGAGCTCGAGACGGTACTCAAACCGACGTACGGGGTCATCGTCTATCAAGAGCAAGTGATGCAGATCGCACATGTGCTCGCCGGGTACTCTCTTGGCGAAGCAGATGTGTTGCGCCAGGCCGTAGGTAAGAAAAACAAGGACCTGATCAAACGTGAACTCAAACAATTCGTCGACCGCGCCGTTGAACGCGGTCATGACCGGAGAGTCCTCGAAGACATCGCTGCGCTGATTGAGACGTTTGGCCGGTATGGCTTCAACAAGTCCCACAGCGTTGCGTACAGTGTGATCGCCTTCCAGACGGCGTGGCTCAAAGCGAATCACCCAGCCGAGTTCATGGCGGCGTTGCTGTCGTCGGAAATCGGCAACACCGACAAGGTCGTCCATTATATCAACGAAGCGCGCGAGTTGGACATCGAGGTCTTGCCACCTTCGATGAACGAATCGGGCCGAAAATTTACGGTTACAGGTGACCGGCAAATCCGGTTCGGACTCGGCGCCGTCAAGAACGTCGGACGCGGCGCGATCGAATCGATCATCGCCAGCAGGGAAGCAATCGGGCCGTACCAATCTTTGTACAATTGTTGCGAGCGCGTCGATCTGCGACGGTGCAACAAACGCGTGTTCGAAGCGCTCATCGCCGCAGGCGCGTTCGATCACTTGGGTGGTCATCGGAGCCAATTGCTCGCCGGTCTCGAAACAGCCCTGGGCGAAGCCCAACTGCGCCAAGCGGAACGCGATGCCGGACAGGGATCGCTGTTTGGTGAGGGTGGAACCGATAACTCGTCCGCCGACAATCTCGTGCTGCCGGACATTCCGGCATGGCCGGAGGCCGAACGTCTCGCCAAAGAAAAGAGCGTGCTCGGCTTCTTCATTTCGGGTCACCCCCTGAAGAGATTCCACGAAGAGGTCGCGCTCTTCAGCACGCGCACGACCGCAACACTCGGGACGTGGAGTGAACACCACGTTTCGATTGGGGTCGTCGTCACGACGGTCGACCGGCGGGTGAGCCGCAAGACCGGCTCTGAGTACGCGCGGCTCACATTGGAAGATTTCCACGGAACAGCCGAGGCCATTGTGTTCCCCGAAGCGTGGAGCAAGCTGGCGTCGGCCATCCTTCCTGATTCGGTCTTGCTGCTGTCGGGCGGATACAGCCCCCGTGATCGCGGAGAAGACCGTGCCCCGTTCATCGTCGAGGAGGCGATGCCGCTCACAGACCTACGACAGAACGGAGCGATGGGCATCGCGCTGACATGGGAAACCGGTAATGCACCGGATCCCAAGGTGGCGAAGGGCATCGCCGCGTTGTGCGCCTCCTACCCCGGACCGGCCGCCGTGACGGTACGATGGAGCGACGGCAACGGTACAACAGCCCGTATGCAGTCGCGCCAGCTCCACGTGGAACTCAACGAAGAGTTCCTGGTCGCACTCCGAGAACTCGTCGGCGTGGAACGGGTCACGTTGGTGAAAGTGAGGTAGGGCTGTGGCCTTCGTGTTGGATTTCGAGAAACCCCTCGTCGAGCTGGAGCGCCAAATCGGCTACCTCCGCAAGCTCGCCAACGATCGAGATCTCGATGTGAACGGTGAGATCGGTCCGCTGGAGAGGAAGCTCGAAGACCTGCGGCGGGAGATCTATGATGAACTGACGCCGATGCAGCGCGTGCAAGTGGCCCGCCATCCGAAGCGTCCCTACGCACTGGATTACCTGGATGCCCTGTTTACCGACTTCGTCGAGCTGAAGGGTGACCGGTTGTTCCGCGACGACCCGGCCATCGTGGGTGGTTGGGCAAGACTCGACGGCCGGCCAGTGATCGTCGTAGGACACCAAAAGGGACGAGACACGAAAGAGAACCTGAAGCGCAACTTCGGAATGCCCCACCCCGAGGGGTACCGCAAGGCGCTGCGCCTCATGAACATGGCGGCGCGGTTCAATGCGCCGATCATTACATTCATAGACACACCAGGGGCCTATCCGGGGCTCGGCGCGGAAGAGCGCGGCCAGGCCGAGGCAATCGCACACAGCTTGGAAGGCATGGCCGGCCTCGAGACTCCTATCTTGGCCGTGGTAATCGGTGAGGGGGGATCGGGCGGGGCCCTGGCCTTGGGCCTCGCGGATCGCGTCATCATGTTGTCCAACGCCGTGTATTCGGTGATCTCCCCCGAGGGCTGTGCGGCCATTCTGTGGAACGACGCAAGTCAAAAAGAACGCGCAGCCGAGGCCCTGAAGTTGACCGCCACGGATTTGTTGGATCTCGGTTTGGTTGATGAAGTGATTGCTGAGCCGCTGGGAGGAGCACACGCCGATCCTGAAGGAACAAAGGACGTTTTGGGGGAAGCGCTGCGGCGGAACATTGAAGAGCTCGCGAAAATCGACCCCAAGAAGTTGATTGCACAGCGGGCCAAGAAATACATGGAAATGGGGCGTTTCACTGAACGTTGAGAGCCAAGAACTCATCGAGGTCCGGTTCAAGGGCAATCGAAAAGAGTTCTTTACTTGGGATAGCTCCAATCCACTAAACGTCGGCGATTCCGTCATCGTCGAAGTGGACCGCGGGCAAGACCTCGGCCGCGTATCTGCGGTCGGTGCCGCAGCATTGAAGAAGTGCGGCATTGGCTGCGATGACTGCGGCAGCGGTTCGGCACCCGACGCCAAAGGCCGGATCGTGCGCACCGCCACCGAGCCGGAATCGCACCTCATCGATGAACTCCGCAAGGCCGAAGAAGACGTGCGCCGGAAGGTTCGCGAGCGGGTCGCCAAGCACGATCTCCCGATGAAAGTGTCCGACGCCGAGTGGCAGTGGGATCGCAAGAAACTCACCGTGTACTTCACCGCCGAAAACCGCGTCGATTTCAGACAACTGGTCCGCGACCTCGCATCGCTCTTCCGCACGAGAATCGAGCTGCGACAAATCGGCGCGCGCGATGAAGCCAAGCGACTGACCGGCGTCGGCCGCTGTGGACGAGAATACTGTTGCTCCTCGTGGCTGCCCGAACTGCGTCCCGTCAGCCTCAGTCTCGCAAAAGACCAGCATCTTTCACTCAACCCTTCCCAAATCTCCGGTGGATGTGGACGGCTCTTGTGCTGTTTGCGCTACGAGCACGACTTCTATGTTGCCAGCCGGAAGCGCTTCCCCAAGGAAGGGAAAACCATCGTGACCGCCGTTGGCCGCGAGCGCGTGCAGGCGGTCGATATTTTCCGTGAACGCGTGCTGCTTCGATCCGAAGACGGTACGTCGCGCATGTTGATGTTGTCCGATTTGAAACGCGAGGTGACGGATCATCAACAGCCCGCGCCGGGCGATCCCCAAGAGCCTCGCGTGCCGGCGACGCTGGCAACGTTCGACGAAGGACCCACCGCCGTCACCGAGGAAGACGCCGCCGACGCGGTGACGCCGAGCCGCCGGTCGCGACGCCGCAAGCGGAAGCGCGGGCAGGGAGGTCGAAACAAGAACCAATCGAACGACGACGCCAAACCCGAGGGATCCGACGGTGGCGGGTAACTTCTACATCACCACAGCCATCGACTATGCCAACGGGGAACCCCACCTCGGCCACGCCTACGAAAAAATCGGCGCGGACTGCATCGCACGATACCGGCGCCTGCGCGGACAACGAGTGCACTTCCTCATGGGGATGGACGAGCACGGCCAAAAGGTCGCGCAGTCAGCCGAGACGAACGGTATGGAGCCCCAGGCGTGGGCCGACAAGATTGCCGAATCGTTCGTGGCTGCGTGGAAAGAACTCCACATCAGTAATACCGATTTCATCCGGACCACCGAAGACCGCCACCGCCCCGCCGTCGAAGAACTCCTACGGCGGATACAAGCGAAAGAGCACTTCTTCGAGGGCACCTACAGCGGGTACTACTGCGTGGGGTGCGAGTCGTTCAAGCTCGATAAAGACCTCGAAGACGGCCGCTGTCCCGAGCATCCGAACCTCGAGATCAAATGGGTGGAAGAACCCAATTTTTTTTTCCGCCAATCGACGTTCGGCCCGCAACTCTTGGAACACTACGAGCAACACCCCGAATTCGTGCGGCCGCGGTCGAAGATGAACGAAATACGGAACGTCGTCGCCGACGGGTTACTGGACATCTCGGTCAGCCGGGCCCGGCTGCCCTGGGGCATCCCGTGGCCGGGTGATCCCACGCACTCGGTGTACGTGTGGTTCGATGCGGTAATCAACTACCTCTCGGCAACCGGGTTCCCCGAGCCGGGATTCGAAGAAATGTGGCCTGCCGATCTTCACGTCATCGGACCCGACATTCTCCGTTTCCACGCAGCACTGTGGCCGGCGATGCTCATGGCCGCCGATTTGCCCGTGCCCAAGGGCGTATGGGTGCACGGATGGATGACATACACAGGCAAGCGCTTCTCCAAAAGCGCCGGCGTCACCGTGACGCTGCGGGAGGCCATCGACCGCCACGGCGCCGACGCCTTGCGCTACTTCCTGCTTCGGGAGATTCCGTGGGACGCAAACGGCAATTTCAGCTGGGAGCGGTTCGACGGCAGATACGAATCCGAGCTGGCCGACGGCTACGGCAACCTGGCGAGCCGAGTGCTCGCCATGATCGTCCGGTACGTGGACGGGGTCGTCCCGCAAAGTACCGACACCATGAGCCTCGACACCGAGGGTGAGGCCATCCTCAAAGAGTACGCCGACGCCATGGATGAGCACTTGCTCCACCTCGGGGGCCAGGCGGCCTGGAAGCTCGTGACCCGCGCGAACCAGTTCGTCGAGGAGGCCGCCCCGTGGACGCTCCACAAGAACGGTGACACCGAGCGCCTCGACGCCGTCTTGGCGTGCCTCGTCAGGGCGGTAGCCCGGATCACGCTCATGGCCGGCCCCTTTCTGCCCACCAAAACCGAGCAAGTCTGGGAGGCGATGGGGGGGAGCGGAACGGCCTCGGAGGCCGGTTGGGCTTTCGCCGAGCGTCCTAGACTTGGCGGATCAAGCGTCATCAAGCCGCCGCCCCTGTTCCCAAAGCTGGAACGGGCTTCATAAGGCTTTACTCTACAACAACTTAGAAGCTCAAAACCGATCGTGATCAATGTCACTGCGCCAAGCTGGATTGCGGGGCATTATCACGGGTAGCGGGCGGTGGGACTCGCCGGTATGTTCTGGCGATCTCACCCCACTTATGTAGTTGCTGCTTCGGCCCAATAATGTGGATCAGCAGCAAAATCGATAACGAAGGTAAACGTTCATGGCGACTCGTCGCTGGACAATACTCGTAGTACCTCAGGGTGCAGGTGCGACTCGTGAAGTCCAACTGTCCGCACCAGTGCTCAAATTCTTTACGGGGTTGGCGATCGTATTCGCCGCCGCCGTCCTCGGCCTCACCTTCACGGCGGTGTCGAAGGGCGCAGCGCTGTCGCGTTTGGACCGCCTGGAGCGTCGCAACGAGATCCTGTCGAGCGAACTCAGCAAGATGAGCGGCATGGTCGCACTGTTGGCCGACACGGTCGATGTGCTCACCGACCGCGATCGGAACGTGCGCCTGTTGGCGGGTCTCGAACCCAGCAGCCCGGACGTGTTGCAGGCCGGTATCGGTGGTCCGCTCCCGGCAGCAACCGCCGCTGACATCCTCCTCGCGGAAACGGCACTCGGACAGCGCAGTCTCGAGACGCGGTTCAACCTCGCGAGCCTCAATCGCCGGGCCCGGATGCTGGCAGCTTCTTACCAGCAAGCAGTGGACACCCTAGAACAGTTCGAAGATCTCCTGACCCGCACGCCCTCGATCCTTCCAGTCATCGGTTTCGTATCGAGCGGATTTAGCTCCGATCGCAAGCACCCCATCTTCCACGACAACCGACCCCACGAAGGCACCGACGTCGTCGCCCCCAGGGGCGCCGCGATCGTTGCCACCGCCGCCGGAACTGTTGTGGGGGTAGGGAACAAAGTGGGCTATGGCCTCACCGTGACGATCGACCACGGCGGCGGTTACCGCACGCGCTACGCCCACTGCTCGAAAGTCTTGGTCACCGCCGGAGCCCCGGTGACCCGCGGCGACAAGATCGCCGAGGTGGGCCGATCGGGATGGGCCACGAACAACCACGTGCACTACGAGGTTCTCAAGAACGGGAAAGCCGTCGACCCGGCCACGTTCATCTTCAACGGACGGATTGTGGACTAACCTTGGCCTGTTTTTTTGCTCGAGGGACTTCAGCCCTCCGGAACCGACCGGCGGGCTTTTTCATGGGACTCGTTGTGCTCGCGGGTTGTGACGGCGAGGGCAAAGTAGTCCTGACAGCCACGCTGGACAACCGCCCCCTTGTGGGTCTCGAGATCGTGGCCTTGCCCTACGACGCACAATCGATACTCGATTCCCTCGGGCGGGCCGCTCCCACACCACCGCCTGATTACACCGCCCTGGAGATGGAGCTGAGGAACTACCAGCGCAAGGATTCGGATTCGATCGGGAACCTCAACACCGAGTGGGCGGAGGCCCGCCGCCCGATCGCCGATCTCGCCGATTCGCTGAACGGGATGGAGCGTGGCTCAGCCGAGTATACGAGTGCCTACGTTCGGTTCCGGACCGCTTACCACGCCCTCTCGAGCGAGGAAGTGGTGCTGGAGCGGCGCATGAGGCGGGAACTCGGGAGTGACCGGGATCTAGCCGTCCGCGCGGGCGCCGCCGCCGATTCCCTGCGTCGTTGGGAACAAGAAGCCTACCGGGCCTTCCTGGACGTGGTGGCTGGGGAAAATGGCATCACGGGGAAGACCGACAGCCTAGGCCAGGCCCGTCTGGAGCTCGAGGCCGGTCGCTGGTGGCTGGTGGCGCGGCGCCCCGACCCCAAAAACCCCTTCATGGAGTTCGCCTGGAACATACCACTGGTGGTGAGCTCGATCGTACCCGTGGCGACCCCTCTTTCCGGACAAAACGGTAACTTGCGGTGGCGCCGTTGACGGGCACACACGACGGGAACGAATCCCCGCCCGCGCCGGTTATACGACCGTCGAATCGAGAGTCAGAAGTAACCCAAGGACATGTAACGTGAACCGTGCCAAGACATATGGAGCCGCCGCAGCAGCCCTCGTCCTCGCGGCCCTAATGGTGGCCGCCTGGGTGCAAGCGCCCGCGGCTGGCAACGGCCGGCCATCTGCTGCCGTGGGAGCCAATCCGACGGCCGCAGTCGCCCAGCAACAAGTGGATCCAATGATCGAAGCTCGCACGAAGGGCTCCGACGACGCTCCGATCATGATTTACGAAATGAGCGACTTCCAGTGTCCGGTCTGCCTGAGGTTTTTCAACGACTATTTGCCAACGATTGAGCGTGACTATATCGAAACGGGCAAGGTCAAGTTCACCTTTTTGAACCTCCCGCTCATCATGCTTCACTCAAACGCCGCTGAGGCTCACGAATACGCGATGTGCGCAGCGGCCCAGGACCGGTTTTGGGACATGCACGATCGGCTGTTCGAGACTCAGGAAGCGTGGAGCCCGATGGGAGATCCGACGCTCCATTTCATCAGTCTGACCGAGCAGTTAGGGCTGGATCAAACCGCGCTCAGGCAGTGCGTCGAAAGCGGTGCGGTGCGAAGCCTCATCGCGGAGGAAGTCCG
>CAYLZR010000021.1:17023-19813 GCA_964388145.1 uncultured Gemmatimonadaceae bacterium
CAGCGCAATCCCAACGTCGTACAACGCGTGACTCCACGCCACGATTCCAAAACCACGAGCGACGTATAGGCCACTCAACACCAAGCCGGCAACCGCACGGAACGTGAACGAGCCGAGGGTCAGGGTATCACCAAACGGCCCCACATAGTGAAACCCACTGAAGATCAGCGCACTGCCGAATATCGCCACGCCGACTGCGACAGGCCTGCGCCACCCGAGCCACAGGCCCAAACCAACCAACCCCGAAACCAGCAAGACCCGAAACAGTAATTCTTCGTAGAGGCCGGCTCCCAGCGACACGACGAGTTGGGAACCGAACGTCAACTGACCGAAGCTCCCCTCCTGCACGACAGCGAGTTGTCCCGAAAGCAGTAGCGACGCGAGCGTGGAAACCACCGTGCCGAGGACGGCGGCATAGACGACGCTTTCGACCAACATCAGACCGATGTAGGACGCCTGGAGGCGGCCGGGGTGCTTGCGATAATCCCGGACCACCAACCACGTTCCAAGGCCCAGCAACAGCACGCCGAAAACAGCGACACCGTTCTTTCCACCCAACCCCATGAACAAGGTCTTGAGGAGCACGTCGGCACCGTTGCGAATGCCGGCGGCGTCCGACTGCGACATGGCGGCCGCCAACCCCTCATATAGCAAGAGCAGTGGGAGCGCGAACGTGACGCTGTATCGCGGCTGTCTGGTCGACTTCAGATAGTCAGTCAATAGCATACGGGTTTTGGGTCCTAGGTCTTAGGTTTTAGGTGTTGGGTTGTGAAGATCTAACACCTAACACCCATCACCCAAAACCTGAACAATGATTCTTCCCTACCGACTCGCCTCCAGGTTATTTCATCTGCTCCCGCTGCCGCCGGGCAAACTCGCCAAGAGCCGCGCAGGGCGCCTTGCTGCAACGGCACGTTGGATCCAATGGGCCCGTGATTCGCGTACCAATCACCCGCTCGTGTGGTTCCACGCCGCGTCGGTTGGTGAAACACAGGTCATCGCCCCGCTCGTCACGCTTTTCCGCGCTCGGTTCCCCTCCCTCCAATCCATCCTGACATACTCGTCGCCTTCGATGGCTGCCTGGCCACACAACATCGGGGTGGACCATGAGGACTTTGCCCCCGCCGAACTATCAGACGCAACAAAGCGCGTCTTTGATACTCTACGTCCAGCGCTGATCGTAGTTTCTCGGGGTGATTTGTGGCCCGAAATGGTGCACACCGCCCGCGTCAAAGGAGTGCCGGTGGCGGTCGTAGGCGGCATGGTGCGCCAGGGCAGCGCCCGCCTTCCATGGCTGGCGCGCACAATCATGAAAGGGTTGTATCGCGATCTCGCCTTTGTTGGCGCCGTCTCGCACGAGGATGCCCTCCGCTGGATACAACTCGGCACCTCTAGACATGCCGTCAAGGTGACCGGAGACCCCCGCAGCGACTACGTGCTGGAGCGCTCGCCGAATCACCAAGTGCTGCAGCCGTTCGAGGCGTGGGCGTCTGCCGGGCCGGTCATGGTGGCCGGCAGCACGGACCGGCGCGACGAGGAGGTGTTGATCGACGCCTGTGCCGAAGTGCGGTCCAACCACGGGGCCGCCCGTCTGATGATCGTACCACACGAGCCGAGCCGTGAAGGCACCGAGCGTTTGCGGGCTCGGGCCCGGTCGCTCGGTTTGGAAGTGGCCCTCTGGAGTAGATCGACCGCCAACGATGCCCCCCCGGTCGTTGTGGTCGATGCGGTGGGCATTTTGGCGGACCTATACGCGCTGGGCACGCTGGCTTATGTCGGTGGCGGCTTCGGAACGGCAGGGATTCACTCGTTGCTCGAGCCCGCTTCCTTCGCCATTCCCGTGCTGGCCGGCCCGGGGGCTATGGACGATGCCGCGGCTCGCGCCTTCGTGGAATCCGGTGGCGTCGTGGTTGTTGAAGGCGCGATGCCGGCGGAGACCTTGGCCGCCCGGTGGACCGCGCTGCTCGGCGACGCCGACCTGCGGACCTCGGCCGGGCGGGCGGCACGAGCTCAGATTACCCGCGGAGCAGCCGAGGAATCAATGAAAGGCTTGGAGAGGTTGCTGGCGGACGTGGACTCACGGGAGGAACGAGCTAGGGTATAGCGCCCCCGTCGGCGGAGACGGTATAGCCGTGGAAGGTGACCGATCGCGGGATGATCAACCCGACGGTCAGCACGGACACCAAAATGTCGGCAAAGCGGCTCCGCACTCTGATACGGAGATTCTGCACCTCATCCGCGTCGAGCAGCTGGCCCGCCATCGCGTCTTCGAGACTGGGGCTCGAGGCACGAAACAAGCCGAACAACAGGAAAACGGCCTTCCGGCTGACCTCGAACTCGGTACCCTGCGGAGGCTGCCCGGCCGGCGTCGACATGCTGACCCTCACGCCAAGAGTGCCCGCGTCAAATGACAGCGCACACCCCCCCATAGTCACGGCAAGGGCCAGAACCACGAATGATCGTCTGAATCCGCTCAACTCGAATCCCCATCCCGAATGAGAGACAGCCACCAAAAACGCCCGGAGGCGGGCGCCCCGTAAGCTAGTGTTGGCCCTGCCACCTGACCACCCTGCCACCGCCACCCCAACACCGCCCGATGCAGTACCCCATCCCCTTCGCCACCCCGGAGGCAGCCCCTCCACCATCCCCCTCACGGGAGGCAGAGGAGGCAGGGATTCATACCTCACGGATGATTCTCGACGGCGCTTCGTCGCGGATAAAAAAAAGGGCGCCACTCGTTCAGAGTGACGCCCAGCGTCTTCATCTCCGCCTCCTCTGCCTCCCCTGCCT
>CAYLZR010000022.1:0-4968 GCA_964388145.1 uncultured Gemmatimonadaceae bacterium
ATTCAGTCGGCGAAGAACATCGTTGGTCTGCGTTAACGGAGGCGCGCTACACGAACGATCGCCGGCGCGACCGCCAAGGGGTCGGCGGCGGGGACGGCACAGCGCCAGGTCGCCAGGTCCTTGGCGTACCCCACACGCGGCAGCACCTGACCCGCCCCAAGGACGAACCCCCAAAGCAAGAGAATCTGCGACACCGAGTGAGCGACGGGCATTCTGTTCTTCCAAGAACAGGCGCTAGCCCAACCCGCCGTCACCAACACCATGGCGACCGCGGTCAAGTAGAATCCGAGATCGAGCCCGCACGAGTGGTCGTACGGCCACTGCAGCATGGCGACCGCAACGAGCACCCCGAGCGAAATCCTCCCCCAAGTACCAGCGCGAGAGTTCCCGCCGGGCTGAGCGAACGACGTAGCCGATGGCCGCCTCTGCGAGACCGGCCCCGGAGCGGCGCCGGACGGTCGCATCTGCGAGATCGGCCTCGGAGCGGAACCCGACGGCCGCGGCTGCGAGATCGGCTTTGGAGCGGAGCCCGACGGCCGCGGCTGCGAGATCGGCTTCGGAGCAGAGCCCGACGGTCGCGGCTGTTTGCCCGATTTCTCCTTCGAGCCCGGGTCGCTAAAAAACAGATCCTCGAGCAGGCCGTCGACGATGGCGGCGTCCTTTCGCTTGTCCCGGCCGGGACTCTTGCCTGCGCTCATCTCGGGAACCTCACGCAAAGACGGGGATTGGTGCACGTCCAATGTGGTGTCCCGGACGTGGTTACACCGTGAGTGGAGTCACAAGCCCGGATCGCTCCCTGAAACCATCCAAGGCATGGCCCCGTAATACATACTATGCCACACATAGTATACGTGACTGACTGGCTTTAACTCATTGAAAACCAATGGCTTAGGTGGTCCATGCCAATTGAACGCGAGCTGATGCGAGGCGCGGGGCCGGTAGCGGTCCTCCAACTCCTGGGGCACGGAGAGATGTACGGCTATCAGCTGGTCGAAGCGGTGTCGCGCAAGACCGACGGTGTGCTGGCCATGGGCCAATCCACCCTTTACCCCCTCCTCTACAACCTCGAAGCCAAGGGACTCATCAGCGGCACCTGGAGGACCTCGGAGGCGGGCCGCAAGCGCAAGTACTACGCGCTCACAACAAAGGGGGCTGGCTATCTCGGGGAGCGGCGCAAAGACTGGCGCGAGCTGATTGGCGCGATGGAAGGCTTGGGTCTCATGGATCCGAAGGAGGGTTGAGACAATGACACAGCAACCCCGCGACTTCGAGCGCTTCCTTGCGGCGTCCGGACTCCCACCGCTCGTGCGGGATCGTATTCGCGCAGTGGCAGAACAAAGCGGGCTTCGCGGCCAGGAGCAAGTCGACGTCGTGGAAGAATTGGCGACCCACTTTCACGACGGGCTCGCGTCCGGCCGCACGGTGGATGAGTTGTTGGATTCGTTCGGTGACGAGCATACCGCAGGACGCCTCATTGCAAGGGCGAAGCGCCACTCGACAGCTCCCGCGCGTCACGTTGCGCGCCTGAGAACGAGAGGCGATTCCATGCTTCTGACGATTCGACGGAACATCCGCTACGCATTGCGACGCCTCGTCCAACATCCCGGGTTTACGGCGACGGCATTGCTGTCTCTCGCGCTGGGTATCGGAGCCAACACTGCGATCTTCACGGTGGTCAACGCCGTGTTGCTGCGCTCGCTTCCGCTGCAGGCTCCCGATGAACTGGTCGATATCTACCTGTCGGAATCGGAATTTTCGTACGGCCTCTTCTCGTACCCCGACTTCAGAGATCTCAGAGAAAACTCGAAAGACGTATTCACCGGTGTCGCCGCCACCCGGCCGGTGCTCGTGCAGCTCGACGTCGACGGTGGGATCGAGATGGTGTTCGGCGAAGTCATCACCGGTAACTATTTCCCTCTGCTCGGTGTCCCTGCGCAGATGGGCCGCACCTTTGGCCCCGACGACGATGTCGCTCCGGGCGCCCACCCTGTGGTCCTACTTGGCCACGGATACTGGCAGCGGACGTTTGCGGGCGACCAGGAGGTCGTTGGCAGAGAGCTTCGCGTGAGCGGTCGTCTCTACACCGTCGTGGGCGTGATGCCGGAGAATTACCCGGGCAGCATACGCGGGTTGGTTCCCGACATCTATCTGCCGTTCATGATGATCAACGAACTCCCGAGCGATGGAGGAGACGAGTTCGAGGCCAGAGGCAACCACGGTACGTGGGTGAAGGGACGCCTCAACCCCGGCGTTACGGTGGAACAGGCCCACACGGCCTTGGGGGCCCTGGCGTCACGGCTTCGCGAGGAACAGGTATGGAACTCCGACGCCGAGTTCAGGCTGGTGCCGACGAAAGACGTGGTGGTCTTTCCGCCGATAGACCGGTTCGTCCATGCCTACGCGTGGCTTCTCATGAGTGTGGTCGGATTGGTGCTGTTCATCGCGTGCACGAACCTGGCGAGCTTTCTCCTGGCACGTGCGCTCGACCGACGAAAAGAGATTGCCGTACGGTTGGCGATGGGCGCCACACGGCGAACACTGATCGGGCAACTACTGACGGAGGCGACGATCCTCAGCCTCCTTGGAGGCGCAGCGGGTGTTGCCGTGGGCGCGTTCGTCATGCGGCTGTTGGTCAACGCCGACATTCCGCTTCCACTGCCAATCACCCTCGACCTCAGGCTGGACGGCACCGTGTTGGGGTTCAGCCTCGCGGCGTCCATCGTGGCCGGGCTGTTGTTTGGCTTGGTCCCGGCACTCCAGGCGACGAACACCGATATCGCAACGGCGCTCAAGGATGAAAGCGCCGGGATAGGTAGATCAGGGCGCGGACGGTTCACTCTGCGCAACACGCTCGTCGTGGCGCAAATGACGGGCTCGCTGGTTCTGCTCGTTTGTGCAGGATTGTTCATACGAAATCTCAACGCGACGCAAGCGGTTGACCCCGGATTCGGTTATCAGCCAGCCGCGATGCTCAGCCTCGCAATGCCCGACCGGCGTTATAACGCGGAAGAGGCACGGGCATTTCAACGAGTGATGTTCGATCGATTTGCCCAGATCCCCGGTGTGACGACGGTCGGGCTGACGACCAACCTGCACCTCAACAAGCTCAGCACGCAAAGCGTGGGGTTTCAGATCGACGGAGTGGACAACCCCCCGGATCGCGATGGTCACTCCGCGGATTGGGCCATCGTGGACGCCGGGTTCTTCGACGTCGTCGGCATACGTATCCTCCAGGGACGCAATTTTCTAGAATCGGACGTCGACGATGGTACCGGCGTCGTGATCATCAACGAAGCATTTGCCGAGCGGTTTTGGCCGGGACAGGATCCGATTGGCAAATATCTTCGAAGAGCTGAAGACGCTTGGCAGGTTGTCGGTGTCGCCAGCACCGCCCGGATTCGCGCACTCAACGAGGCTCCCAGACCGTTCGTCTATCGGCCCTACAGTCAGGAGTTCCGTTCGTTCGTCACGGTGCTCGCGGGCACTCAGGTCGACGACGAGGCTACCGCGCGCGAAATGCTCGCGGTGGCCCGTGAACTCGATCCGGAGCTGTGGCTATGGGAGATCAAAACCATGGCCCGTCATCTGGACATCTTGCTCGTCCCGGCTCGGTTGTCGGCGCTGTTGTTATCGGTGTTTGCCGCCTTGGCCCTCACCATTGCCTCCATCGGATTGTACGGAACCGTTAGCTATACCGTGTCCCAGCGCACCCGCGAAGTGGGCATCCGGATGTCGTTGGGGGCCAATGGCGGCAGCGTAATCCGATTGCTGCTTGGAAGCGGTCTGAGGTTGGTGGCGGTTGGCGGAGCACTTGGTTTGGCAATCGCATTCGTCGTGGCACGTTCACTCCAGAGCCTGCTCATCGGCATCGATTCGTTCGACGCGGTGACGTTCGTCGCGGTGCCCATCGTGCTCATGAGTGTGGCGGCGCTTGCAGCGTACATTCCGGCTCGACGCGCAAGCGGGATCAATCCGATTGCTGCTCTGAAGGCCGAGTAGGCGACGCTTCGCCTCGAGACGCCTGGCCTTATACATTCCGTCCACGATCTACCATGGACGGGTCATGAGACACCTCGGCCTGCTGCTTACGTTCGTCATACTTTCGGTCGCCGCCGTTCACGCACAGAGCGACGGCAACGCCCCCCTGACGCTCGAGCTTCCGGCGAGCACTCGGGCCTTGGCGCTTGGTGGAGCGTTTGCGCTATCCGGCGCAACTGCCGACGGGCTGTTTTACAATCCTGCGCTCGTCAACACTGCGCGTGGATTCGGTGTCGATGTGCAACGTTACCGTTCCAGCGGTACGCTCGGCACGGTTTCGGCCGCCAGGGCACTGGGGAGCGGTGGTTTGGCCATGGGTCTGCAAGTGTTGTCGTTCGGCATGCTCGGTGGCACCGCCATCTCGGTTCCTGACAACGCCGAGGCACTCCTCCAGAACGGACCTATCGGTGCATCCGAAATCGTCGGTACACTGGGGTACGCTCGCGTCATCAAAGGATTTCGCGTGGGCGTTGCGGGCAAGGTGATCGAGCAACGGATTGGAAATGCTCGGGATGGTACTGTGGGGTTGGATATCGGGGTCGTCAGGAGATTCTTTGGAATCACTTGGGGTATTTCAGGTCAGAACATCGGGCGCGGACTGACCACGGGTACGGAAGGATTGGTCGTTCCGCTGCCGCATCGCCTGACCTTCGGGGCGTCGACCTCGAGTCGCCCGCTGGGCCCGCTCGACGTGCTAGCCACCGCTGCGGTATCCCGACGGCGCGATGGCGAGATCATTCCTGCGGGAGGAATCGAGATCTCGTGGTGGCCGGTGATTGGAAGAACGTTTACCGGACGCGTCGGGGTGCGCCGTGTGCCCGACGACGGAGGCAGCGCGATCACGATCGGTGCCGCTTTCACCTCCGACACATTCACCTTCGAATACGCTCTCGAGGAATTCGACGCGCCCGGTGCATCGCACCGGTTCGG
>CAYLZR010000022.1:5068-16583 GCA_964388145.1 uncultured Gemmatimonadaceae bacterium
TGTGGCCTCCGGCGACCTGAAGCTCAACGGCCGTGCCGAGAACCCGACATTGTCCACCACCACGGTGCCGGCCGGCTCGAGGTCGAACACAAACCGCACCGCTCGTATGGTCTCCAAATGCAGCTGCGGATTCCGCGAGACAAAATCCATCAACTGAATCGAGTAGCTTTGGAGCACGAGATCGTAGTTTTGTTGGTACGGCTGGCGACGCCTGACGCGCATCTCGAGCGGCTTCCGGACCGGACCGTACCGGCTCAAGGCGACCCGGGCCACCTGACCGGCAGCGTCCTCCAGCTCGACGCTCAGATCGATGCGCTGTTTATCCTCATCCTCGTCTTCCTCGTCTTCCTCGTCATCCCAAGCGGCGTCCTCGCCTTGTTGGGTGGAATCCGAGCCCTGTGCAAGGGTGTCTCGCGCTGGTCTGCGGCGACCGGGTTTGGCCTTGGTCGGGGCAAGCAGGAAATCCAATGTCGAGTTCTCGTTGAGATTCCACTCCCGCGCCAGGTTTCGTGGCAGACTGATGGTATACGACGCCGGCGTGCTCAACGAATCGGGCCCTGCTCCAGCCACACGATTGTTCCACCCCAACCACACCGCCTGGTTCTCTTGCGAGTTGGACGTGCTGGGCCGATTGCGTGAGCGCAGCATGAGTTTGGCTTCACGCCAGGTACCCAAACTGTCGCCGCGCAGTTTTATCCCTTTCACCGTACCGGAGGTCACGTCGATGTCTTCCTCGAACGTGGCGACGGGTCTGAACTCGCTCCCTTCAAAACGCGTGACATACATCGTTTTCGGCAACCAACCGCCGATCACGCGGTGGTCGCGAAACATCGGCAAATACTCGTCCCGGTTGTTGAGCGTGGTCTCGAGAAAAGCGGAGATGTAGAGCCTGGTAATTTCGCGTTGGTGCTCCGGCTCCAGCAATCCCCGCAGGTCGAGAATACGACTGCTACGTCGTCCGTTGTCTTTGTTCCCCCACACCGTATTCCACTGGCCGTGGTTCGCCCGGTACACATAAACCGCTGCCTTAAAATGCGGCTGCCCGTCGGTAAATCGCACGCGTTGAAACAGGCGCAAACCCTGGAAACTCGAAACGTCGCCGTCGTGTGAGCCATGGAAGACGAGATAGTTCACATTTTCCACCGGCACGTGTCTTCCCGTGGGCAGGTATTGACCGTCCACAGGTGCGATGGCGACGATCGATCGAATGGCAAAATTGAAATCAAACTCGACGGAGGCATCATCGGGATAGCGATCGAGTGTGTTGAACGCCGCGGCGTGCCCCACCGCCTCACCGCCGCGAGAGTGCCCCATCAAGGCGATACGGTCCAAATCCACTTTGCCGAAGAACGGATTGTTTTCGTCGCCGTTGAAATCCCGCCATGCCGCGAGGTGCTCGAGTAGCAACCACCCTCGTGCATCGTTTTCCTGGCGTATTCCCCCGTTGACAAAATTCTCATCCACAGAGGTGAGGATCATCCCGCGGCTGGCAAGCAGTTCCCCGAGGTACCCATACCCTGGGTCCGAGAAGTCGCGCATGTTGTGGTTCCCATGCACCACCAACACGAGCGGGAATGGCCCTTCCCCTTCGGGATACCACACCCGGCCATTGATGGGAAACTCCTTGGGTGTGAAACCCCAATACGAATTTCGCGTCTTCGCCTGCTCACCTAGATCGACCAGTTTCGACGCATCGACCGACTCGGTGGTAATGGCGACGGAATCCCGAAACTCGGGCCGGCGTTTGTCGGTCCCACTACCGTAGTACAACTTCCCAACCGAGAACGCGCCCGGCTTGGCGGGATTCGGAGCCTTCAACAGCTGCTGTGAGAGTACAATGTCCGCATCATTGGGAGTCAGCTTGAGCGCGGTGCTACACGCGGACGAAGCGCCAAACAACGCAACGACGATCACACCCTTTCGCAACTCCTCCATGGTCCGTGTTGTCCGGGGTCTTTTCATCGCGAAGCCGGCCGGCCTCAGCTCTCTGTTTTGTAGTAGCGCCAGGCCGCAATGCCCTCGCCCACCGGACTGAGCTGAAAGCGGTCGGTGGCCTTGGAAGTCAACGTCCGCCCGAACACCGTCTCGGTCGTCACGACTCGTCCGTCGACGTCGACGAACTCGAAAACAAGGTCAGGGACCCTTGTCTCTTCTTCTTTGGGGTTGGCGATCGTGCCTTGCACCTGATAACCCGAGTCGGAGGGTTGAAACAGCTCGATTCGTACGTCGAAGGTCAACGCTTCGATCCGTTCCAGCATGGCGAGCGTGGCCGTCGTATCGCGATTGAGTTGGTATGCGGCGGCAAGCAAACGCATGGAGCTCTCGCTTGCCGGATCAATTTCTTGAAGGCGCTCTGCTACGTCCAGCATCTCCTTCGCCGCCTCATCTCGCGTCTCTTGTTCTTCTTCCGTCGGTGTTTCGGTGCCGTCTCCCGGATTCGCAATGGCGAAGTAAGCCTGGGCCAGGTTGAAAACGCCGTCGCGATAGTGACGGTTCTTCTCGAGTCCGGCGCGGAACGCCTGCACAGCCGTTTCGTAGCGATTTGCCTGGAACAGCGAGACGCCGGTCGTAAACAAGCCGACGTCCGTCATGGCATCGGCGTGTGCCAAAATCGTATCCGTAAAGGCCAGCGCCTCCTCGTCATGCCCACCGCTCTCGAGGACCTGGAGAAGACCCGTAAGCGCCTCACGGTCGTCCGGACTGACCTGCCGATACTTGACATACCACACTGCGGCCGAATCCCATTGTTCCAACATGTGATGTAGCCGACCAGCGTTGAACAGCGAGGTAAGGTAACTCTCCTCGTAGTCGCCCTCCGTTTGCCCCATCCCAACCGTTTTCTTGAACAGCTCCAGCGCCCCGGGAATATCGTTTTGGGAGATCAACACGCTCGCGAGATAGTATGGGACGAATGGTTCTTTGTTGGAGATTTGGTCGGCTTGGGCAAAAGCCTCTCGGGCTGCGTCCAAATCGTTAACAGTGAGCGCTTCGGCGCCTTGATTGTAGAACGGAACCCAAAGAGAGCGACGCTGGTTGTCCATGTCTTCGGCGCAACCCGGATACAGCGCTTCGGCTTTCGTAAACGCCGAATCCGCGCCAACAAGATCGGACTCCAGAGCGTATGCGCGGCCGAGGAAATACCAAACGCCGGGGTTGGTTTCCTCTCCAGCCTCCAACGCGTCCATCAAGACACGTTTGGCGTCGGCGATCGAGCGGTCACGTTGCTCGTCCGATCGCGCCTCTGTTGCCGCCTTAACATACAGCTCGGCATTCCTTACGAGAAAGTGCTGCGTGTCCAGCTCGCAATTGGGCGGCATGTAGAACGTCAAACCTTGCGCCGATGCCGGGCCCGCCACACCCAACAGCATCACCGCAGCTACTCCTGTCCAAACCACTTGCTTCATGCGAACGAGATCCTTTCTATGGTCTTTCTGCGCGGCTACAGCCGCGAAACGTTCGTATGGGTCGGACGCACGGAGGGAACCCGCGTCCGCATTGCCGACAACACCCGATCGCCAAACCGCACCGGAATCGGGGCTCCGTCATAGTACCCTCAAACCTCTGAAATGGTGCTGTCCTCGGGGGGGCTCCCGAGACAAGCGATAAATATCGCCGGGTTTAGCGATAAAGCCAACCGGCACCGGTATTGAACACCACGACCGAATCCGCCGGTCCGATGGTTCCGTCCGCCGCGAGCCTATCCAGTGCCGCGACGGCCGCTCCGCCCTCCGGGCACATGTCGATTCCTTCCTCTACCGCGATCCGATCTGCTGCCGCTTGCAAGTCGTGGTCGGACACGGCGAGGGCCTTTCCACCACACTCCTTTAGCGTCCGCAGCATGACCTTGCCACCCAAGGGGCCCGGCACTCTGAGCCCATACGCGATCGTTGTAGGATCCTGCCACGGCTGCGTGGCCGATGCGCCCTCCTCAAACGCCTTCACCACCGGTGCGCAGCCGTCCGACTGAACGCTGTAGAGCCGCGGGAGCGGGCCAGCGATCCATCCAGCGTCTCTCAGTTCTTTGAACGCCTTCCACATGCCGATCAGCCCGGTCCCGCCACCTGTCGGGTAGATGATACAATCGGGCAGCGACCATCCCAGTTGCTCGGCGATCTCGATCCCCATCGTCTTCTTCCCCTCGATCCTGTATGGCTCGCGCAGCGTCGACATGTCGAACGCGCCGCTCTCGGCAGCAAAGGCACGCGCGGCCTTGCCGCAGTCTCCAATGTGTCCGTCCAGCAGTTGGAGATCCGCACCGAACAATTCGATCTGTTCGAGAATGCGCGCCGGCGTGGTCCTGGGGGCGTAGACCCGCACGGGTGTACCCGCCCGCTGGGCATAAGCCGCCAACGACACACCGGCATTACCCGCTGTGGGAATGACGAACGACGTGACACCAGCCTTGACGGCACGCGTCACCGCGGCCGACAGACCGCGGGACTTGAACGAGCCACAGGGATTTTGCCCCTCGTCCTTGATCCAAACCGTCTCGACACCGGCCGCTCGCTCCAGGCCAGGGACCCGCAGTAAGGGCGTGCACCCCTCCCCCAAGGTGACGGGTTCCTCACCCTCGTCGAGCGGCATCCACTCACGGTACCGCCACATGTCCCAAGGGCGGGACGCCAGCCGCGTCTTGACTTCGGGGTCCGGTACTTTGGAATACTGCACCAGCCACGGTTCGCCGACGCTCGACACGGTCGGCAAGCCCGACGCGTCGTGTGTCTCGTCCGAGGCCGAGCAGACGAGCGACCAATGGTATGTCATGTGCTCACGTGGTTGAGGATTCGCTCAGCCAAACGCGTGGAGAACCCCGGCAGGGCCACAATCTCTTGGACGGTGGCCAAGCGTACGCCGGCCAAGCTGCCAAACCGCTCCAATAAGACTCGTCGGCGCGAGGACCCGACGCCCGAAATACTCAGCAACTCGGATGTGATGGTACGTTCGGATCGTCTTTGGCGGTTGTAGGTAACGGCGAATCGATGTGCTTCGTCCCGCGCGCGCTGGAGCAGCTTCAGCGACGGGGCGTTCCGAGCGAGACGAATGCTCTCCTTGCGGCCAGGAAGAAAAATCTCTTCATCCCGTTTGGCGATGGCCGCCAGCGGAAGATTGTCGAGACCGTGCTCGGAGAGCGCTTCTCTGGCAGCATTCAACTGCCCCTTGCCACCATCGATGACCATCAAGTCCGGGAGTTTCTTCTCTTCTGCTACACGGCGCGACACGAAGCGAGAAACGACCTCGTGAACGGCGGCAAAATCATCCTGTTGTGCTTCTTCACCCTTGATTTTGAAGCGGCGATACTCGGCCTTCTGTGGCCGTCCCCCTTCGAACCACACGAGCGAGCCAACCGTGTCTTTGCCTTGATTGGTAGAGATATCGATGCAAACCAGGTCTCGTGGAACCGCGATCATGCCGAGGTCGCGCCCCAGGGCGTACACCGGATCTTCGACGCGCTCGTCGGCCTCGAGTGATTCGATCTTCAGGCTCTCGAGCAAATGCCGGGCGTTTTGATCAGCCAGTTCGACCAGACGGTAGTTGACCCCGCGTTGCGGAATAAGCCACCGCGTTTCGGGGAGGAGGTCTCGGATCTTGTCCAACTCGGAGGGCGCAAAAGGAAGGACGGCCCTTCGACCCCTTGTCACGGCCGTGACGTAATAGCGCACGAGGAAAGCACTCAGAACGGCTTCGTCCGGCTCTTCCGCCAGATTCGTCAAGAATCGGTTTTCGAAGGCGACCACTTTGCCCTTGCGCACACGGAGGATCACCCCCACTGCGTCGTCACGATCCCGGGCGAACCCGATCGCGTCCGCGTCGCCCGCTCCCACAACCTCCATCGTCTGTGGCTTGTCGACCTGCTCCAACCATCGGATTGCGTTGCGAAGTTCGGCCGCGCGTTCGTACTCCAGCTTTGCCGCGGCTTCTTCCATCCGCTCTCGCAACCGGGTCCTGACCTCCACGGTCTTGCCCTCCAAGAAGGCAATGACATCGTCGATCATCGCGCGATAGTCAGCCTGCGATTGCCACGCAACACAAGGAGCGAGACACCGATGGATGTGATAGTCCAAGCACGGCCGGTCCGGACGGTCGGCCGGTAGGTCGTAGTGGCACGATCGGACGGTGAAGATGCGTCGAATTACGCGAAGTGTTCTTCGCAGCACGCCCACGTCGGTGTACGGCCCGAAAAACTGCGCGCCTTCGATATCGAGACGCCGTACGACCAAGACACGCGGAAACGGCTCGGCCACAGTCACCGCAATCCGTGGATAGCTCTTATCATCGCGCAGCTTGATGTTGAATTTCGGCTGATACTCCTTGATCAGATTGTTCTCGAGGAGCAAAGCCTGCGGCTCGTTTGGCACCACGATGATGTCCAGATCCTCGATCTGGCGCAGCAACAACCGGTGCTTCGGACTATCGCGGTAGTCGTTGACGAAATAGTCGCGCACGCGCGAGCGGAGCCGCTTGGCCTTCCCCACATAGATCACCCGCCCCTGGGCGTTCTTCCAGAGATACACACCCGGACCTTGCGGCAGTGCGGCGATCTTTCGGGCGACCTTCTCGGGGGGTTCCACCAGCTTCAAGCCAACGTCATGAGCTCACACGCTCCCTTGATATGCGCATATATCTCTTGGAAAATAGCCACGGAAACCACGGCCCACGAAGCCTGGAACCTCGGTTCCCGTGGCTATTACACCCGATCAACCGTTGCAGAGCCGATTCGGAGCACCTCTCGTGCGTCTGGGTGTTTCAGCAAAAGGACGGTCAACAAATAGACCGCTGCGAACGTGCCCAGCACGCTAACGGCGTCAATAAGTACCTGACCGGAGGAGACCGCACGTTCAACCAATAGGGCCGCACCGGTGGCGATGAGCGAGGCGCCGAGCGTCATAACGATGGATCGGCGCTCGGCTCGGCCGACAATCGGGCCGGTCCGCCGTTCCAGAAACACATAGTTGAGCAACAGGTTCACGTACGCCGCGATTGCCGAACCGAGGGCGATCCCTGCCACCCCCAGGTACTGCATCAACGTCACCGCAAGTCCCGCAGCAAGCACCACGGTAACCGCCGCGACCCGCACTGGGGTGCGTGTGTCTCCCAACGCATAGTGACCCGATGTCAACAGCCGCACCGACGCCTGGGCCGGGAGCCCAATGGCGTACGCGGCCAAGATACCGGTCACGACCGCGGTTTGCGTAACGTCGAAGCTTCCGGTCTGGTAGAGCGCCCCAACCACGTGTGAACCGAGCGCCGCAAATACGAACGCTGACGGGATGACGAAGAACGCCACCCGACGAGCGCCATCGCCCAGTCGATCCCGGGTCGCTTCCGCCGACGCTTGCGCCGCGTCTCGGCTCAGCTCCGGGAGGGCCGCGGCCGCAACGCTGATACCAAACAGCGACACGGGCAGGATCGCGAGCAGCTGCGCGTAGCCGAGAACGGCCACACCCCCGGTGCCGGTGAACGATCCCAGTTGTGTATCTATCAAGCTCGAGATCTGCCACACACCCGCCCCGAATACTACCGGGAGCCACGCGCGCACAACCGTCCGCACGCCTCGTGCCTGGACTTGGATCGTCCAGCGAAGAGCACCAACCACCCGAATGGCCGTGGGAAGCTGCACCAACACCTGTAACACACTACCGAGCACAGCACCCCAGGCGAGTGCAGTAATCAGTTCAGTGCCCCGCCAGCCGGCGAACCACGTCCCGAAGACCATGAGCGTTGCAATCTGCGCGATGTTCCACAACGTGGGTGCGGCATACGCCAAGAAGAACCGGCGATGCGTATTCAACACGCCGAGACACCAAGCGGAGAGGATCATCACGCCGGCCATCGGGAACAGGATTCGGACCAACCCGATGGTGAGATCGCGCGTCGCATCGTCGAATCCGAACGCAACCAGATCCGTGATGACCGGGGCAAGCACCATACCGAGCACCGCTCCTGCAGCGGCTACGATGACGAGCAGCGAGGCAACAACGCTCGACAGGAGACGTGCGGCCTCTTGCTCATCACGTTGTAACATCGATGCGTACACCGGAATGAACGACGCCGCCAGCGTACCCTCACCCAGCAGATTTCTTATGATGTTGGGAATGCGCAGCGCCGCACGAAAAGCATCGGCTTCGTGGCCACTGCCGAAATAGTGGGCAAAAACTCTTTCCCGAACCAAACCGAGGATTCGCGTTACCAAGATTCCGGCCGCTACCCGCCCAGCCGGACGTCCTCGCGCGCCGGTTGCCACTACGACCTGGGCAAAGGCTCGAGAGTCTTGGCCCAGGCATCGCAGTGAGTCTGAGCCTGCTCGACGAAGTGCGGTCCGTACTTCACGAGGTATTGCAAGAGATTGAAAACGCGTTCCTGGGGACGACCGGTCGGAAAGACCGCGTGTCTCGCGTTGGCCAACTGTCGCACCAAGACTTCATTTTGCTGCTTCAGCCGCGATATCAGTTTTTTCTCGACGTTGTCCAGCCCGCTCTTCATTTGGTTACGGATATGCTGAATGGGTTTTTCGAGTGTCTGATCGATATGTTTCCCGCCCGCCACCAACGTCGTGAACTCTCTATCAACCGCTTTTCGTAGCCGATCCAGTGCTCCCGTTGCATCCGACGGCATGGCATCCCGTACCAATTGAGCCTCGATTTGCCCTTCGGGCCCAGTGAGGTCCTCCGGTGTAAGGCCGTACCGATCTAGAGTCTTCCGCACACGAGGCTCGATGATTCGCGCCGACCACCGCGGCCCAAAAGCTTGAGGTGTTACGCCCAGTGTCTCGAACACGGGGGCGGTCTGCGGGAAGTACGCAAGCTCGCCCGGTCCGGCGACGTACGCCATCGTCGGCAGGATGGCAGCCTCGATCACCGGTCGTAACAGCACATTGGCAGATAGGCGCTCCGGATCTACCGCCGCCAGCTCCTGCAACGACGCCAACGTCCACCGTTCACCGGATCGCCTGGTAACGAAATCCGCGCCATCGATCGTCAACCGATCGCGTCCCATCGCCGCATCGACCATGACCAAGGTATTGCCGGCCTGGGTTGGGACCGGGACGGCGTGACCAGCCGCCTCCAACTCTCCTGCCCGAGCCCGGAGGCGTTCATCCAACATCGTGCCCGCTTCAAGCGCCTTGATCATCCAAGGGGCCGAGACCGCTTTGGCCGCAGCATGTGTGGGACGAAACACCACCAACCCTGCCGAGCCCAGCAAATCCGCAAGGGCATCACCAAAGGCGGTCGCCATGTCATTCCCCGCGTGGTAGTGGCGAGTCAACCATGCCATCGCGTCGGCGCGGAATTCCGTATCTGGCAACAGTGCCGTGGCGCGTTCGATGAGATCGTCGATATCCGACCCCAATGTTTCGCGGTACAACGGTGTCGACGGTGCGTCGGCCGCGCGGGCGGGCAGCTCTAGGCGTTCTGGTTCGTTCGACGTGGACAGCAGCGTAACGTGATTGGCCTCGGCGAAATCGTGATCGTCACCAGCGACCCAAAACACCGGTACCACCGATCGACCGAGTGCGGCTTCGTATTCTCTTGCCAGCGCAACCGCCGACAAAGCCTTGTACAGGGTAAAGAGTGGTCCAGTGAAAAGACCAGGCTGCTGGCCACTAGTAACACATAAGGCGTCATCGTCGAACAGACGATCGATGTTCTCAGCCCCTCTTCCCTCACCGGCGAATGCCGGTCGCAGCGCAGGGTCGAGCGCAATGCCCCGGTCGAGTGTGTCCGGCGATTCGAAGCCGTTTCCGGCCTGGAGTGGAGTGGTTTGGAACTCTAGCGTCATGGGCGTTGCGCCACGAGAATGGTTCGGGGCGTGTCGGCCGCCAACTCGTCTCCGGCGTAGCTGCCAAAGCGCTCGACCACTCGCATTCCCGCAGCTTCCATCATCGCGGTCAAATCATCCGCTGTGAACAGGCGCACACGTTCCAAGAAAGTCTCGTCCTCGTCGACCAGGTGCATTTGCTTTACGACATACTTGCCGTCGTCTACCAGGCTCCGCTCGATGGCCACCCGGCGCGAGCCTATGACTTTTTCCTCGTGCGGCACGAGGGTAGATCGAACCGCCTCGGCATTCAGGTAATCCATGAACAACCTCCCACCTGGCCTGAGCACGGTGGCGACGGATCGAATCACCTGGTGGTGCTCCGCATCGTCTGCAAAGTAACCAAAACTCGTAAAGAGGTTGACGACGAGGTCGAACGTTGCATCGCAGATCGGCAAGAATCGCATGTCACCACGAACGAGCTTCCCAACCGGTGGAGTACCATGCCGTGCGCGGATCAGCAGCGGCATTGATAGATCCAAACCGAGAACGTCCGCACCGCGCTGAGCCAAGCGAACCGCATGCCGCCCCGGACCGCAGGCGAGGTCGAGCACCCGTGCCCCGTCCAACGTCGCTACCCGATCGACAAGCGATACGGCACGTTCGGCATCGTCTTCATCCCGATGCGGGTACAGTCGGAGGTACTCTTCTCCAAACCACCGCTCGAACCATTCCGTCACTCGCCGAACACCTCTGCTTCAAAGACGTTGATGCTTACGTCTGGTTCCTGCCATGCTGCCGATGGGAGGCCGGCCTTGCGGCATGCCAACGCCAGAAACTCGGTCGCATCACAACCGATTTCCGTCGCTACTTGCGGAAGTAGCAGCCCAACCTGGTGCCCACGACGAACGATGACCCCGTGACGTCCGATGACGATGCTGTCCGCATCCGCCTTCACCGGTGTGGAGAGGCGCGAGATCTCGACTTGCACGCCCGCAACTTCTTCGGGACTGACGGGAGGGAAACGTGGGTCTTGCGTTGCGGCATCACGCGTCATCTCTCGCACAACCTCCCCCAACGGGTAACTTGCGTGAGTGTGGCCTAGACAGCCACGCAGCACCTTTCCTTGGCGGAGCGTGACGAAAACCGCTCCAGGTTCGTCCAGCACCCCACCCTTCGGCGGCTTCCCCGGCTCACGGCCCTGCGCAACTGCCTTGAGGGTTTCGCGAGCATATTCCAGAAGCCGTTTGCGAACGGAAGGGAGAAGCGGTTCAAGCACGTTTATGGTATGGTTCGCCTTTGAGGATGGTATTGCCGCGGTAAATCTGCTCCAGGAGCACCACCCTTGCCAATTCGTGGGGCAGAGTCAGGTCAGAGAGACGAATTGCATCGTCACACCGTTGCCGCACCGCATCGCCCAAGCCGTACGCGCCACCGATCAAGAATGCTAGATCCCGCTGCTGTTGCTTCCATTGATCGAGTGCCATCGCAAACGCACGACTGTCGAGCTGACGGCCCGTTCGAGAGAGAGCAACCAGTCGAGCGTTTGAGGGAGCTGCACGAAGTAGGGCATGTCCCTCTTCGCGAAGCACGACGGTTTTACTCTTCGACCCGCGGGCACCATTGGCGACCTCACGGACCTGTAACTTGATGTAGCGTCGGGATCTCTCGAGATAATCTTCACACGCGGCGCGGAGGCTGGCGTTGCGCACCCGCCCTACGGCAACCACATGAAACACCATCAAGCATACATCCTGCG
>CAYLZR010000022.1:16683-19392 GCA_964388145.1 uncultured Gemmatimonadaceae bacterium
TCGTCGACCCCGACGACTACCGCGTCCAGGCGCATCTCAATCTCTGTCTGACCGACCTCCCAATCGACGTCCAGCGACGCGACCAAGGGTTCCGGGACGTCTTCCGGCCACATTGCGCGGAGTTTCACCGCGTCCTTTTCGGTGACTACAACGTAATCAACCCTCCGGCCCGCTTGCACCATACGGTCCATATCCCTATCGGTAAACTCGTGATGATCCTCGAGCGGTAGAAGCCGAACCTGATCGCAAAACTCGCTGCATTGGCTCGCGAAGGTGTACGGATCCGCGATACCCGCTGCCACCAGCACCCGCGATCCATCCAGGGACTCGGCTGGCATCTCCTCTCCACTCAGCAGCCCGGTGAACCCGGTCACCCCAAGGCGGGCGATGGCCACCGGGCGATTCCGGGAAATCTTCGCAACTCGATCCGCCATCCGCTCCGCCGAGCGTCGGTCGGCGCGCTTTCGAGTGACCACGATTATATCGGCGCGTCGGAGGGCTTTTATCCCCTCGCGCCACGGCCCGGCCGGAAGTGTCCAGCGCACGGCGCGACCGGATTCCGTACTCACCAGCGCAATGTTCAGGTCGCGCACGATGTCCAGTCGCTGGAAGGCATCGTCCAGCACGATGACGTCCGCCCCGTTGGCTCCAGCCTCCGCCGCGCCGGCGACCCGATCCGGGTTTTCGACCACGATCGCCGATTCGGCCAGTTTGCGGTGGAGCTTGCCCTCGTCACCGCCATATCCGCGAAGCACGATGCCCGCCTGGAGGCCCTGGTCGGCATAGTACCTCGCTATCCAATTACAGATCGGAGTCTTTCCCGACCCACCCACCGTCAAGTTTCCGACGGCCACAACCGGGAGCGGAACGTCCGCTTGGCGGAACAAACCCATCCGGTAGGCGCGGGTTCGCATCGCCATACCCACTCGATAGACAAAAGACGGTGGTAACAGCGTCAGCCGCGCCAGTCTCGCCGAGATCGAACGGTCGCTCCACAACCAGATCGGGGTCAGCATCTGGCGGCCTCGCTCACCGCGTCCAGGTGCTGCTGCAGCACCTGCGCTGCCTCGACGCGTGCGACATCTTTAGAAAACCGAATGGGGGTGCCATAAACTACGTGAACACGCGCGAACGGTTTCGGAATACGGAATTCGTCCCACGAACGGAGCTTCCAACTGGAAGACGAGGCGACCGCGATGGGCACAATCGACGCGTCGGCGATCTGTATGGCGACGACAACACCCGGTTTCACGACACCAGCAGGTCCTCGTGGCCCATCAGGCGTCACGGCGATCTCACCCCCCCGCTGGAGAACGCGCAACATATGTCGAAACGCCCCAAAACCGCCCCGCGTGGAAGAGCCGCGAATCAAACGGTAGCCCCAACCTCGGGCGGCCCGGGCAAGGTATCCGCCGTTGTCGTGGGCACTCACGACCAACGCGGTGCCATCTCCACGGTGATACCATACGAGCGGTAATAGATGACGGTGCCACAACGCAAAAGCGAACGGCCGGCCTTGACGACGCAATTCTTGTAGGTGCTCGCGGCCATGAGTCCGTACGCGCCACGTGAGCCCCAAGAGCGACACGACCCAACGCGCAATCGTACCTCCCAAATGGTTTCTCATTCGAGCAATGCCGCCGCAATATCGGCCACCCGTTCCGAGGCACCCGGAGTGCCGAGCTGCTCGCGCACCTCAGCGAGCCCGACGCGCTGCGCAACCGCGTCGGTTCCCTCGATGTCGAGGAGCGGCAGAACGCCGCGCGCAAGCGTTTCCGCCGTCACCGCCTGCTGGATATACTCGGGCGCGATCTCGCGACCCGCCACGATGTTCACCAGACCGATGTGCGAACATCGAATGACGCGCTTTGCAATGGCATAAGAAATCGGATCGGTCTTGTAACAGACGACCATCGGCGTCCCGGCAAGGGCGGCTTCTAGCGTGCTGGTTCCCGACTTGCAGATCACGGCATCACACGCCGCCATGACCGTGCCAGAGTCCGATGGGTGTAAGTGGAACGACTCGCCGCCAGGGTAGCGCAATCCGGGAAGCGTGGCAACTACAATTTCGATCTCGGGCACGGCCGCCCTTACCAAGAACGCGGCGTTTCGCAGCACCGGCCACAAACGGCGGACTTCGGTCGGCCTGCTCCCTGGAAACAAGCCCAAGACCGGCGTCGACCGGGTAATCTCCAACCGTCTTCGGGCCTCGAAACGGTCTGGCCGTACCCGATCGAGTAAGGGATGTCCAACAAACGTCGTTCGTATACCACGCTGGGAGAAAAACGTTTCTTCAAAGGGAAGAATCACGGCAAGATGCGTTACCACCTCGCGAAGCCTGGCGATTCTCTTCTCCCCCCAAGCCCACAGTTGTGGTGCGATGTAATACAATACCGGCACGCCGTGCCTTGCCGCCGCTCCCGCCACCCGTAGATGGAAGCCAGGGTAGTCAGTCAGCAACGCCAAATCGGCTTGGCCCTGGGCGAACATGCGACGCATACCGGCAAGCAGACGGGCGTGGACGGGAATTGCCGAAATGACTTGGGTAAAGCCCATCGTTGTCACGGCCTCCATTCGAGCGGAGAGCTGGGCTCCCGCTCTGGCCATCGACGCGCCCCCCATGCCCACGAACTGGCAAGCCGGCAACCGCTCCGCAAGCGCCGAGATGGCGCGCGCCGTGTGGATGTCGCCAGAGTGTTCTCCGGCGGA
>CAYLZR010000023.1:0-1071 GCA_964388145.1 uncultured Gemmatimonadaceae bacterium
CGAGGGGGCGGCGGCCACCGAATCAACCAGCGTCTACGTAGCCTTCGACAGCGACAACATCTATATCGCGGCCATCCTATACGACAGCGAGCCCGAAAAGATTTTGGCATACCAAAAAGAGCGGGACGCCTTTCTGTTCACCGACGACCGCTTCATCTGGATCCTCGACACCTTCATGGACGGTCGGACCGGGTACTATTTCGAGACCAACCCGGCCGGGTTGATGGGGGACGGCCTCCTGGGCGGGGGCGGCGGCGGGTTTGGTGGAGGCGGCTTCGGCGGAGGAGGCGGAGGCGGCTTCGGCGGCTTCGGCGTCAACAAATCCTGGGATGGCATTTGGGAGGCCCGAGCCACCATGCGGCCGGATGGTTGGTCGGTCGAGATCGAGATTCCGTTCCAGACGTTGAACTTCGACCCCTCGCGCGGCTCCTGGGGCATCAACTTCCAGCGCACCGTTCGGCGCAAGAACGAAGAATCGGCGTGGAATGGCTATCGCAGGAACCAGCGTATCACCCGTCCCGTCCACGCTGGGGTGGTCACCGGACTCTCGGGCATGTCGCAGGGTCTTGGATTGGAAGCCAAACCCTATGCGGTGGCCGGGTGGCGTTACAACCCCGACCAAGACGACCCGACCATCGACCCAACCGATTTCCCCGCAGACGTCGGGCTGGACCTGTCCTACAATCTGACCACCAGCCTCCGCGCCGCTTTGACGGTGAACACTGACTTTGCCGAAGTGGACGTAGATCGGCGCCGCGTGAACCTCACGCGGTTTTCACTCCGGTTCCCCGAACGCCGCGATTTCTTCTTGGAGGGCTCAGGGGTCTTTAGCTTTGCGCCCTTCAACGGCGTGGAGCCGTTCTTCAGCCGTAACATCGGACTAAACCAAGGCTCCCCGGTGCCGATCATCTACGGCACACGGCTGGGCGGTCAGGCGGGACGTTATGAGTTGGGATTCCTTCAAGTCCGAACGGGACAAGAACAAATCTTGGATGACGGGGTGCCGACCGACCTCGAGGGCGAGGACTTCACCGTTGCCCGTGTGAAGCGAACGCTGTTCGACCAATCTTC
>CAYLZR010000023.1:1171-8966 GCA_964388145.1 uncultured Gemmatimonadaceae bacterium
AATACGAGCACCTGATGGACATGGACTGGAACCTGGAGACCCGCAAGACGGACTTCAAAATCTTTGGGCTCAGATTCGACAGTCAGGATCGGCTGGATTTCACCGTCACCCAGCTCTTTGAGCGCTTGGAGGTGGAAGACGAGTTCCAGATTCGCGACTTCACCATCTCCGCCGGTCGCTACAATACGTGGGAATGGCGTCTCAACGGTTCAACCGCGAGCCGCCGACCGGTTTCCGTCCGTGGATCCATCCGCGGCGGCGAGTTCTGGTCTGGTACGCGATCGGGTTACAACGTCAACCTCACCATCCGCCCCAAGGCCGGGATGAGCCTCGGCGCTAATTACGACCGCAACAACATCAGTCTTCCGGGAGGAAAGTTCAGCACCAACCTCGTGCGACTGGAAGGGGGTTGGCACCTCAGTCCGTGGGCATCGTTCACCGGCAACGTGCAGTACGACGACGACAGCGAGCTGGTTGGGTTGTTCGCGAGATTCCGCTGGATCATTCGCCCTGGGAACGACCTCTTCTTCGTCTACACCAACAATTGGTTGAACGAGGGCGACCGGCTACACGATTTCGACTTCACCACGGTGTCGCGCGGCGCGAGCACGAAGCTCAACTACACGTATCGGTTTTAGAGTTAGAAGTGAGAAGTATTAGCTGTTAGCTGTTAGCTGTTAGCTAATAGCTAATGGCTAATGGCTAATACTTCTTACTTCGTTTCAGCGCCTCTTTCACACGTGCGGATTGCCACAGGTGCCTCCGCTGGTGCGCCGCAAGGAGGGCGAAGCATTGCCCGAGGCTCATGCGCAGCCATCTGCTCACCGGCGAAACCAGCTTTACGCGCGCAAGGTCCAATCCATCCGCCTGCCGAACGCGCTTCATGATGGCTTCCTGATGCGCAAAGAAAATCCCGATTTCGTTTACGAGATTCCGCGCTCGCGGTTTGAAGTTTCGTGGGGCTTTGAAAGACCTCCCAGGAGGTGGCTCCAGCATGGCGATGAAACGGTTCATGAGGAACCCGTGCCGGAATGGCCCCTTACCCAACAGTTCCTGTTCGCGAGCACGCCGCATGCTCCGGTCGATGGCCGGGTAGTACTGGTCGGCCGTGACATTCAAGTGACTCAGACACTCGGCGATTGACCACCGATCCGGACCTTCCTTCCATTCGAGCTGCTCTGGCGACAGTCCCTCCACCAAATGCTGCGCACCTTCGATTGCTTCTTCGAACTGCCGGAGGTAGTCACGAATCTCTGGCTGAAGGACCTCGACCACGTCTTTCGATTCCGTGTGTTCCAAATTCGACATTAGCCCGAGGCTAGGTGTAGGTTATCCCATATACATGAAGGCAGACCTGTCTTTCATGAAGCTACACCGTCTTTCCGAGCCCGGCACCCGTCGTACGGAGGAGCCAATGACTATTTCCCGCCGAAGCTTTGTCACCGGAGCCGCCGCCGTGGGATTGGGGAGAATCCGCACAGCTCCACTGACCGCATCGCCCCAGATTTCTACAGATCGCCATGACCCGTGGATCGAAGTGGATCCGGCCGCATTACAGCACAACGTGCGAGA
Organism: uncultured Gemmatimonadaceae bacterium; assembly: GCA_964388145.1. Taxonomy (GTDB): domain Bacteria; phylum Gemmatimonadota; class Gemmatimonadetes; order Gemmatimonadales; family GWC2-71-9; genus B3T1B10. The sequence continues at coordinate 2,744 of CAYLZR010000023.1, forward strand.
GGTCGCGCGTCTGGCCGACCACCGACCGATCCTGGCCGTCGTGAAGAACAACGCATACGGACTCGGCCTCACGACGGTTGCCCGACTCCTCGAGCCAATGCCGGAAATCGCGGGGTTCGCGGTGGTGAAAGCGAGCGCAGCCATTCTACTCCGTGATTCCGGGGTGAGGAAACCCATCTTGTTGATGGGCCTGTTCGCAGATTCCGATAGTGTCGAGCTCGTCTCCCGAGAGATCACCCTCAGCCTTTCTACCGACGACGGCGGCGACCGCGCCGCGCGATTGGCGGCGCGCGTAGGCCACCCCATCGACGCTCACCTCTACATCGACACCGGCATGAGCCGCATGGGCGTCCCATACCATCGAGCGCTGCCGTGGATTGGTGATTTGGCGGCACGCGATGAAGTCCGGATCAACGGCGCCTATATGGCGTTTACGGAAGCCGCCGACTTCGACCCCGAACAACTGAATCGTTTCTCCAACCTGGTGTCGCAAGCGCAACGACGCGGGGTGTCGCTCGGACGATTACACGCCGCATCGTCGAACGGTGTTTTTCACCTGCCCGAAGCACGCCTCGACATGGTACGTCCCGGTATCGCCCTGTGGGGAGGATACCCAAGCCGTCCGGACGAGGAACGACGACTGTCGACGTTGCATCCGGCCTTTCGCTTGCGAGCGCGAGTTGTGCGCGTGCAACGACTGCGGGCCGGAGACAGCGTGAGCTACGGACGCCGCTACGTCGCAGCGAGACCCACATGGATTGCTACGCTGCCGGTGGGCCACGCCGACGGATACACGGGAAGGGCCGCCAACGGTGGTCGAGTGCTGATCGGTGACGCGCTGTACCCGGTGATCGGGAGCGTGAGTGCCAGCCACACCATCGTGGAGATCGGCGACGAGGCCCGGGTGCAGATCGGCGACGTGGCCACGCTGGTGGGACCGGATCGGCCGGAGATTACACCCAATGGCATCGCCGCGGCCGTGCAAGAGTCAGCCTACAACGTCATGATGCATTTGAATCCGGATTTACCCCGTATAGTGGTGGGCTAGCAACACAAGCTATTGTAATATAAAGAGTTACGAATTTTCAGGGATCGCTTGTGTTCTGCGGTACGCGCGTCTATATGTGAACGGGGGATTGTACCACATGATTGGGGGAACGCATGAAGAATTCCCAGGTCCTGCATCCGGTGCATGAGGCGCTGCACGACTTCGAGGAAGCAGTCAAGAAACACGAACACCTATCACTCACCGAGAGTGAGGTGTCGCGCAGGCAAGTGGTAGACCGCGCCCGACAACACGTCCTCGAGGTCGTTTCGGACTTGGTTATTAAGGACTAGGAACGGGTGGAGTTCATTAGAGGTTGCGCGGAGACGGACCGGAAGCCGGCGCCGGGGTCGTTTCCTCCGGAACGGGAGAAAAGTCCTCACCCGGATTGATGAATCGGTTCCGCTCAACCTTGTACTGCTTGTCGTACAGTTCGCGGTACCGTCCGTCCCGGACCAGTAGCTCATCGTGGGTTCCCCGCTCGACAATCTGCCCATGTTCCACCACCAGAATCTGATCCGCGCTCTGGATGGTCGAGAGACGGTGCGCGATGACAAACGTGGTGCGACCGGAACGCAACGCGTTGAGACCGTCTTGAATCAAGGCCTCGCTCTCGCTGTCGAGGCTCGATGTCGCTTCATCCAAGATGAGGATGCTTGGATCCGCAAGAATCGCTCGGGCGATTGATATCCGCTGTCGTTGTCCACCTGACAACTTGACCCCACGCTCTCCAACGATGGTTTCGTAACCGTTTTCGAAGTCATTTATGAATTCATCCGAGTGTGCGATCCTGCTGACATCTCGAATTTGCTCGTCCGTGGCATGCGGCTGACCGAACTTGATGTTTTCTGATACGGTTCCGTCGAAGAGGAAGTTCTCTTGCATCACCACACCGAGTGAACTGCGGTAGTCGCGTAATCTGACGTCGTCGAGATTATGCCCGTCGACCAACACCCTTCCCGACTTGGGCCGGTTAAAAGCCATAACGAGGCTAATGATCGTGCTCTTACCCGACCCGCTTGATCCAACCAAGGCCGTGGTCGACCCGGGGGGTGCGTCGAACGAAACGCCTTTGAGCACCGGTACCCCTTCGTCGTACTCGAACCACACGTCCTCAAACGCTACGTGCCCCTGGATCTCGGACAGCGGTTGACGCTCCAGATCCTGTTCGTCCTCGGTGGCCATCGATCGGATTTCGCGAATTCGGTCGAGCCCGGCAAACGCTTCGCTGACTTGCGTGCCGATGGAAGCAATCTGCACCAGCGGCGAAACCATGAGGCCGGTGAACATGAGATACATGACGAAATCGCCCAGCGTCATGTTGCCGGCGACGATCGAACGACCGCCCACGACGATCATGATCACGCCGATGACGCCGACGATGAGCGTGGTAAAAGCGGTGATGGTGGAAACGCCGGTGATGGCCTTCGCGACGTTGCGGAACAACCGGTGGACGCCCTTGGCAAAGACGTAGCTCTCGCGGCGTTCTGCCGTGTACGCTTTCACAATGCGAATGCCACCCAACGTCTCCGTGAGTCGCCCCGTGACCTCCGCGTTGATCTTGCTTCGCTCTCGGAAGACCGGTCGCAAGAAATTGAAAGCGTACGCCATGGCACCGGCGAACACGCTCAAGATCACCAGCGTAATCAGCGTCAGGCTCCAATTGAGCCAGAAGAGCACTCCCATGGCAATCGCCGAGGTCACAAAACCTCCCGATAACTGCGCCAACCCCGTGCCAACGAGGTTGCGAATGCCTTCGGCGTCGCTCATGATGCGCGCGATGAGTACGCCGGTCTTCGTCGAATCGAAATACCCAACGGGAAGCCGCGTGACGTGCTGTTGCACGACCTTTCGCATTTCGGTGATCGCCCGCTGCGCGGCCACACCCAACACTTGGGACAAGGCAAACGAAGAGCTGGCCTGAACCAACGTGGCAATGCCGACGGCGATGGCCAACGTGGTGAGCAACTCCGTACGTTGATTTCCAATGACCTCGTCGATGAGAAACTTCGACGTGCTCGGCAACACGAGCCCGGCCAGTCGATTGACCAACATCAAGCCAAAACCCAGCATCAGTCGCGAGCGGTGGGCCCACACCAGGCTCTTCGCTTCCTGCCAGACATTGGAGGGTTTGATCTTCGGTTTCTTCTGATCCGCCATCAACCGGCCTTTAGGACGTGGGTGCGGTCAGGAATCTAATGGATGGGGTGTTCCATGCGGAGCCGGACGACGTAGAGAGAGGCAGGAGAGGCAGGAGAGGCAGGGGAGGCAGGGGAGGCAGAGACGCAGAGACGCAGAGGGGCACACGGGCAGGGCAGCAAGGTTCCTCCAATACCCCACCGCCTCTACACCCTATACCATGAAATCCGCGCTCTTCAAGAAATTATCCGCGGCAGCGAAATCCTTATTCGGATCGCAACGACACCATTGGATCCACCCGGCTGGCGCGGCGCGCGGGGAGGTAGGTCGCCGCTATGGCCACCACACCGACCACCAACGGCACCGTAACGAAGGTCGCGATGTCCGTGGTCCCAACCCCGAACAGCAAGCTCGACATGGCACGGGTCAAGAACACGGATGCACCGATACCAACCGCGATACCGATGCCGGCGAGTGCGAGGCCCTGGCCCACGATTTGTTTCAGAACGTCTGCGCCGCTTGCCCCCAAGGAAAGCCGAACGCCGATCTCATGGATACGTTGACTTACGCCGTACGACATGACGCCGTAAATGCCGACGGCAGCCAGCACCATCGCCACAGCCGCAAAAACCCCGAGTAGCAACATGTTGAATCGTGGTCGCGCGACTGAAGCCGTCAGAAAATCGCGGATCGACGATACACCAAACAATGGCAAGTCCAAATCGATGGCGCTCACCTCCTGCTGCACCATCGGGAGGAGCGCAGCGGGCTCGTCGGCCGTCCGCACGACTAGGGTGAAACCGCCGAACGGTATCTGGCCCATGGGAGCATACCAGCCCTGGCGCGTGTCGTTACCCAACCCCCTGAACTTCACGTCACCTGCAACACCGACAATCTCGCGTGACGCGCCCCAAAATGAGATCCGCTGTCCAACCGGATCTTCATCGGGAAAGTGCCGCCGCGCAAAGGTCTCGTTGATGACGACCACCGGAGGAGCGTCGGCGCGATCCCGTTCGGCGAAGCTCCTTCCGCGGACAATCGGAATCCCAACAGTGCCGAAGTACTCGTGACTCACCGGATTGATGCGAGCCTCTTCCTGTTCCCCGGGCGGAACTGGTGGACGACCGTCGACAGTGAACCTGCTCGTCCAGCCCGAGTTCATCGGGTGATGAACCGCGAGGGCGACCGCCTCTACGCCGGGCAGGCGGGCGATCCCCTCTTTCACCCGTTGCTGAAACGCCAAGACCTCGGCAAAGTCAGAGCCACCGAAACTTTGTGGATAGCGCGCCGCCGGAAGCTGGACATTGGCCAACAACACGTTCGTCTCGGTGAATCCCGGGTCCACTTGCTGAAGCTGCCAGAACGTTCTGATCAGCAGCCCCGCGCCGGTGACGAGCATGACCGCTAACGCGACTTCCGACACGACGAGTAAGCGCCGAGCGCGTTGTTTTCCGGCAGAGACCGGCGCTCGGGTGCCTTCCTTGAGCGGGGCTTGGAGGTCGGGGTTCGATGCTTGCAGCGCCGGGATGATGCCAAACAGCACCCCAGTGCCGACCGAGATGAGCATCGCAAAGGTCAAAACTCGCCCGTCGATCGTCACGCCGGCGAGCCGTGGCACGGCAGGACCGAGTGCGATCAAGGCCCGCAAGCCTCCGAACGCCAGCAAGAGACCCATCACCCCACCGCCAATGCCCAGGGTCACCGTTTCCGTCAAGAACTGTCGTAACAAGCGATTCCGCCCCGCGCCGAGTGCCGTGCGAATCGCCACCTCGCGTTCGCGCACGGTGGCGCGCGCGATGAACAGATTGGCCACGTTCACGCAGGCAATGAGCAACACGAAGCCCACCGCGGCGAGCAACACCAACAGCGCCGGCCGCACCGACCCTACCGTGGCATCCAAAATCGTCTGGACCCACATGCCGCGTCCCTGATTGTCATCGGGATATTCTTGTTCCAACGCCGCGGCGATGGATGACACGTTGGCCTGCGCCCGCTCGATAGAGGCTCCGTCAGCGAGACGCGCTATGATGCGGAAATTGTGGTTGCCTCGTGGCCGCGATGTGGGCCCGATTTGCAACGGACTCCATGCATGAACTGTATTGGTCGGATACGCGAAGTCCCGTATCATGACACCAATGACCTCGACCGACAGCCCGTCAATGGTAAGCTGACGCCCTACGATATTCTCGTCGGCGCCAAATCGACTCACCCAGAATGGATGGCTAAGCACGACCATTGGACTGCCGCCGACCACATCGTCCTGCGCGTCGTAGACTCGCCCGAGCAACGGCGTCGCGCCAAGCATCGGGAAGAGCTGGTAAGACGCCCTGACGATGGTAATTTGCTGCGGCTCGTTGTCCGACCCGGTCAGTGTCACCCGACGAATCCCCCAGGCCGCAGCCGCCTCGAACACCTTTTGCCGCTCGAGAAGATCGAAGTAGTCGGGTCCGGAAAACCATTCCAGCTGCGTTCCCCTCAGCCGGTCGTTCTGCCATACCATCACGAGCCGATCAGAATCGGCGTATGGCAACGGACGCAACAACACCCCGTCCACAACGCTGAAGATCGCCGTGTTGGCGCCGATGCCGAGGGCAAGGGTCAACATGACCGTGGCTGCGAATCCCGGGTTCCTGAACAAGGAACGAATCGTGTACCGAAAATCATACAACAAGTCTGACATTTTGCTGTCCCCTTGGCGTCCCTCGTCTACCATCATGAGCTCGCGGCACTCGGAGCGAATTTTTCTGTAGTCGCCGAACAGACTTTTGGCCTCGCGCCGCGCGACGCTCGACGCAACACCGGTAGCTTCGAGGTCGCGAGCCCGCATCTCCATGTGATAGGCGAGTTCGCCGTCGATCTCTTGCTGGACGGATTGCCGCCGTAAGGTCGCACGGAGACGGACCCACATCTCCGCCCAACTCGATGGTTTGTCGAACCTGAACGTCACGAGCCGAGAATCTTCCCCACCGCCGTCGCGAAGTCTTTCCACTCGGACCGTTCGCGCTCGAGCTGCTTTCTTCCCGCTCGCGTCAACCCATA
>CAYLZR010000023.1:9066-18362 GCA_964388145.1 uncultured Gemmatimonadaceae bacterium
CCACATGCCCGATCCGTTTCCAACCAACGATCTCGTCCGCATCATCTACGAACGCGGTGTCCAACTCCTGCGGTCTGACAAGGGATGGCTGATCCCGTCCTCGGAGCGACTTCAACACGTGGAGAACCCCGAGGACGTCGAGGGATCGCTCGGGGTCCAGCCGATCATCTGCGATACCCAGCTCAACGTGCCGTTCTTCCAGCCGAGGCGCTTGGTCGATCCGGCGGGGCAGCCGGTGAGCCGGGCCCGCTATCTCAAAGGGTACGTGGAAGACCCCAAGCGGCGGATCTACAAGTACATGGTGGAACACCACCTCTACTGCGCGGTGGCCCACCTCGGATATCTCGCCGAGGCGTACGGCGGGTTGGCGGTGCTACAGAATCAGCATCGTTGGAGTGTACCCGAGCACGCGCGCGCCCACTCGCAACACCAGCTCCAAGATTCCGCGCTTCGCCACGGGGAGGCGATCTTCACCTCGCTCTGCTCGAGCTTGGAGGCAAGCGGTTACCTGGTGTGGCGGGACGAAAAAGCCAAACCCGCCCTGCTGGCCGAAGCCATCGACAAAGTGATGATGTCGGCCGACGCCGACATGCGTCTGCTCGTTGCCCCGCTGGAAGAGGTGTGGTATGAGGTGGGCGTTGAATTGGCGCAGTATCGGGATTGCAGCGCCATGCATCACCCCATCACGTCACACGGAGGGGAGTGCGGCCCGATTCTCAACGAGGCCGACATGTGGGAAATGCGGATGGAGATTCCCGATAACCCGGACGCCTCGCGCTGCGAGGATTTGACATTCGACCGGGGGATCGATCTGCTGGATTATTGCTGGCGCACCACATGCACCGTGGTGCGCTGCATCGAGACAACCCTACCCCCGGTGTACGATTTGGCGATGCTCGGCCAGGAGCCGTCAAAGTGGGACTGGCTCACAGGGGAGTAGCCTCCGCCCTTCCCCGACCACCCAGGTTTTTAGTTTTCAGGTTACAGGTTTCAGGTTTTCAGGGTTCGGGTCTTAGGTGTCACGGTATAGGATATCTGGAACCTGACACCTGACACCTGACACCTGACACCCGTTGCTATTCTCCCGCACCCGACTCTGCCATCCGCTCCGCGAGCCGGCCGAGCACGGCATGCAGATCGGGTTTTTCCGTAAGGACGCCAGCCAGCGGATCCTCTTTCATCCGACGCAACCGGCTGACGGCGTTCTTGATCGTGTATTTCCGGATATCGAGCTTCTTGTTGACCTCGCTCCAGCGCAGCGGCATAGATACCGGCGCCCCCGGTAACGGTCGCACGCAAAGAGCCGACACCAACAACTTCCCGTGTCCGTTTTGTCCGAAGTCGATGTACACACGTCCCTGACGCGCCGCGAGCGCTCGCGCGGTCGTCGCAATCTCAGGCAACTCCGATGCCGTCACGCGGGCCAACAACTCTGCCAATCCTTTGGACTGTTCGTACGTACACTGCCGGCCCAACGGCAACAGCACGTGCAGTCCCGACGAACCACTCGTTTTGACGAAGCATGGCAGCTCGATATCCTCGCAGAGCGCATGGATCGAGTTGGCGACCCGCACGACGTCGGTGAACGGCGCGTCCTTCGGGTCGAGATCCAAAATCGACCAATCGGGCTGCTCTAACGACGTCAGCCGGCTGGACCAAACGTGCAAGGGGATGGAGCCCATGTTGGCGATGTACAGAATGGTCTCCACATCGTCACCGATGAAATAGTTGGTTTCCTTGCCCGAGTCCGGACTCCAGACCTTTTCGGTGCGCACCCACTCCGGCACCCACTCCGGCGCGTCCTTCTGAAAAAACGACTTACCGTCGATACCATCCGGATATCTCGTCATGACGACAGGTCGGTCCCTGACGTAGGGCAGCAACCACTCGGAAACGTCTCGGTAGTATTCAATCAGATCGCCCTTGGTGTATCCCTCTTCGGGCCAGAACACCTTGTCTTGGTTGGAAAACGGGACCACGCGCTGGACGGTCGCTTCCACCAGCGCCTCTGGGGGTCGCACATCGAGGTCGGTGTCCTGTCGGATACAGTCGCGAGGTTCCTTGTCGTCACGAAATCGAAGAAAGACCGGATGCCGGAGAAACGCATCGTCGGTCCATTCCTTGTATCGCACCTCGACGACCAACTCCGGCTCCACCCAATGGTGCTCATCGCCTTTCGGTGTCGGACCCGTACACAGAGGCTCAGGACGCGCAATCGTCTGGAGCTCGGCAACGATATCATCACGCTGCTGTTGCGCGAACCCGGTCCCCACGCGACCCGCGTATCTCAACTCGCCGCTGCTGTACGACGCCAGATGCAGCGCTCCGAAACCATTACCACTGCCCTTCGGATCGCTGTAACCCACGATGACGAACTCGTCCGTTCGATCGGAGCGAATCTTGAACCACGATGCCGAACGCCCGGCGCGATAACGGGAATCGGCTTTCTTGGCCATGATCCCCTCGAGTTCCATCGCCTGAACCTGTTCGAAGAAATCTTCACCTCGCTCCTCGATGTGGTCGGCGAACTTTATCGGACCGACGGGCGGCAATACTTCTTTTAACACGGCCTTGCGTTGCACCAACGGGAGATGCCTGACATCGAAACCTTCCATCGCCAGGAGATCAAACGCGTAGAATGTGGCGGGCAGTTCGATGGTAGCGCGCTGAATGTCGTACCGTTGGGTGAGCCGGCCGCGCTTCTGCAAGCGTTGGAAACTTGGCCGTCCCGAATCGTCGTGGACAACGACTTCGCCGTCCAACACGAAATCCGTATAGGGAAGCATCTCGACCGCGTGCGCGACTTCGGGGAAAACCGCGGTCAGGTCGTGACCGTTTCTCGACATGAGAACCGGCTGACTCGCGCCTCCCCCCCCCTCGCGCGACGCCAGTAGCCGATACCCGTCGTACTTGAGCTCGAAAACCCAGCCGGCGTCGGTGAACGCGTCGTCGCGAGTTTGCGCGAGCATCAATCCCGCGTCACGCACTCTGAGGGCTCGCTGCTTGCCTCCCAACTCCGCCACCCGCTCTCTCGCTTCACCCGCGAGATCGCGGCCGGCTTTCAACTCTTCGACCGTGAGGCCGGAAAACACAGAACGCTCGGCCACCGCGGGGTCGCCGTCGGCCGACATCCACGCGTCTCGTTCCTTGATCATCAACCACTCTTTCCCGTTCCCTTTCTTGATGCGAACCAGCGTCCAGGATCCATGCAGCTTGTATCCCCTCAACTCGAAGAGCAGCTTGCCCTTCTCCATCCCCTCGTCGAAATCCTCTCGGGGAATCCACAAACCCCGATCCCACACGATCACGGCCCCCGCGCCGTAATTGCCGTCGGGAATGATGCCCTCGAAATCGGCGTACTCGATCGGGTGATCCTCGGTCTCGACGGCGAGACGCTTTTCCTGCTGATCAAAGGAGGGGCCCTTCGGGACCGCCCACGATTTCAGGACGCCGTCGTGCTCCAGGCGAAAGTCGTAGTGGAGACGTCTGGCGAAGTGCTTTTGGACCACGAACCGCCGCGCACCGGTGCCCCTCCCTTTGCCGAACGGCTCGGGGGTGGCCTCTGGGGCACGTTTCTCCCGGTAGGCTCGTAGCTGGTCCGAGATGGGCTTATCTGTTGCGGCCATTGGGTTTAAGTACTATCATATCGCCCATGAGTGCACGGCCTATCAGCTCCGCCACCATCAGTTTCGGGCTCGTTTCCGTCCCCGTAAAGCTCTATTCATCGGCCGAGACATCCAAGAAGATCTCGTTCAATCTCGTCTCCAAAAAGCACGGAACCAGGCTGAAACAACAGTACATCACCCCCGAAACCGGCGAAGTCGTACCCCGCGACGAGATGGTCAAGGGATACGAGTTCACCAAGGGGAAGTATGTGCTGTTCACCCCCGAAGAGCTAAAGACCGTCGAAGAAAAGGCCACCCACTCCATCGACATTACCGAGTTTGTCCCCTTCGAGCAGGTCGACCGCGGATATCTCGACAAGGTGTACTACCTGGGCCCGGACAAGGGTGGCGATCGCGCGTACAAGTTGCTCAGCGCCGCGTTGCGGAAGACGGGCCAATCGGCGGTGGCAAAGTACGCGGCACGAGGCAAACAGTATCTCGTGTTGATCCGACCAAAGGGCAAAGGCCTAGTGATGGAGCAGCTGTACTATCACGACGAACTCAAGTCATTCGACGAGGTCCCGCTCGGCGAGGCCGAGGTGAAGGACTCCGAACTCCAGTTGGCGATTCAGCTGATCGGACAGGCGAAGTCGGATACGTTCGAGCCCGAGAAATACCACGATGACGTGAGAGACCGGGCTCTCGAGCTCATCCAAAAGAAAATCGATGGTGAAGACATCACCCAAATCGAAACTGAGGAACCCAAAGGGCAGATCATCGACTTGATGGAAGCCTTGAAGGCAAGCTTGGCCAGAAAGGCCGATGGGGGGGAAAGGAAACCCTCGAAGAGCGTCGCGGCCAAGACGCCGGCGAGAAAGAAACGGAAAATCGGAGGCAGTAGCGCGTAGCCCGTGACACGAACCCCCGCGAGACCAGGGCATTGATGTACACGTCCCGCGAAGCCGCCGAGTTGTTCGGCCTCTCCATTCCCCAGGTGAGGCGCTTCGCAAGGGCAGGCCTACTGTCCCCTGAAAGAACCCCTCAAAACCATTATCGCTTTTCGTTCCAGGACCTGACCGTCCTCCGCACGACTACCCGTTTGCTCGAGACCGACCTTCCGCGACATCGCGTGCACCGCGCTCTCCGAGCATTACGACGCCAGCATCCCCGTGAACGCCCGCTGTCGGAAGTTCGGCTCACCGTGACCGGCGACGGCATCCGGGCCCACGACGGCATTTCCGTATGGAACCCGGAGTCGGGACAGATCTACTTTGATTTTGTGGGCGCGAGAGCCACAGCACTCATCTCGATCAATCCGCCGCCGCGGAAGGATCCGCAAGAGGAACAGTTTGAGACGATCGATTCGTGGTTCGAACGAGGGTGCACGCTCGAGACACATCGACCCGCCGAGGCTCGACAGGCCTATCGGCGCGTACTCGCACTCAACCCGACGTACCACGATGCGCGCGTCAACCTTGGGCGTTTACTGCTGGCGATCGGCCAAATCGCCGAGGCCATTGAGCACTATCGGATCGTGCTGACCGCGGCGCCGGAACACACCACGGCGGCCTACAACCTGGGTATCGCATTGGAAGACGAGGGACGGCACCAGGAAGCGTTCACCGCGTACGCCCAAGCGTTGGCCGTGGACCCGAATTACGCGGAGGCGCACTTCAACATCGCCAAGCTGTACGAACAGGCCGGCGACGAGTTGGCGGCCATCCGCCACCTGCGCACGTACAGACAGCTTACCAAGAACATCAAGTTCTAAAGGCTCTAATGACCTCGATCCTCCCAGGCGGGCGGTTGGTTCGCAGGGGTCAATGTAGTAGAATCGGGACATGAAGCGCACCGGTGATTCCCCCAGGCTCGGCTTCTGGGCGTCGGTCGGCCGCCGGCTCCACGCCGCCCGTGATATCTACGAAGAGATCTTCTTCGCCCCGTACCGGTCCCAAATTTATCGGGAGTACCGGGACCGCCGCGACATGTTCTTGTTACTCAGCTTTTCCGATCTCACCGGTGTGCCGAATCCAGTTGCGTTTTACACCCTCGAGCTGTATCCCGAGTTCATCGAGCAGTTTCACGAATGGCACCTGCGGATGGGGATGGATCGAGCGCCGGAGGGGGGATTTCGGTGTTGCTAAGGGCGGTAAGCCGGTAGGGCGGTACGGCGGTAACACCACCCTTTCCGAATCCCGGCCCCCGCAGAAGTTGCCGCGAAGTGCTCTCACTACGATACTTATAAGCTGATGGACGACGCACCCATCCTCGGCTCGGTCGAGGGAAGCCGGCCAACGTAAGTATGCAAAAGACAAAGATTTACACCAAACACAATCCGATCCGAATCGTCACGTCGGCCGCGCTCTTTGACGGCCACGACGCCGCGATCAACGTCATGCGTCGTATCCTGCAAGCGTCGGGCGCAGAGGTGATCCATCTCGGCCACAATCGCAGCGTCGAGGAGATCGTCACTGCCGCCATTCAGGAAGATGCGCAGGGTGTTGCGATCACCAGCTACCAGGGTGGTCACATGGAGTTCTTCAAATACATGCGGCAGATGCTCGACGAGCGCGGCGCCGGCCACATCAAGATCTACGGTGGCGGGGGCGGCGTCATCGTGCCGGAGGAAATCGAAGAGCTCCACAACAACGGTGTCGAGCGGATTTTCTCACCGGAGGACGGCCGTCGCCTTGGCCTTCAGGGCATGATCAACGAAGTGATCAGCGGTTGTGACTTCGATCTCCTCAACATCTCGGTTTCGCCCAACGGATCGGAGCTGTTTCTCGCCAGGCAGATCACGCGAGCGGAATTGCTGGGCCACAACGGAGATGCTCCACGAGATCAGCAGGCGGCCGTTCCCATCGTTGGTCTGACCGGTACCGGCGGCGCAGGCAAGAGCAGCCTGACGGACGAGCTCGTTCGTCGGTTCTTGCATGACTTTGACGACAAACGGGTCGCGATCATCTCGATGGACCCAACCAAACGGAAGACCGGCGGCGCGCTGCTCGGCGATCGGATTCGCTTCAACAGCTTGAAGGACCCCCGTGCGTTCATGAGATCCGTCGCGACGCGCGGCGCCCGTGGGGAGGTTTCAGAGCGACTGGCCGAGATCCTCGACGTCGTAAAGAATGGCGGGTTTGATCTGGTCTTTATCGAGACGGCGGGCATCGGACAGAGCGACAACGCGATAACGGAGCTGGCGGACGTCTCCCTCTACGTCATGACGAGTGAGTACGGTGCTCCGAGTCAACTCGAAAAGATCGAAATGCTGGACTTCGCCGATTTCGTGGTGATCAACAAGTTCACGCATCGCGGGAGTGAGGACGCCCTTCGGGATGTGCGCAAACAATTACAGCGCAACAAGCAACTCTTCGATACGCCCGTCGAACAGTTGATGGTATTCGGCACTAGCGCCGCGCATTTCAACGATCGTGGCGTAAACGCGCTGTACGCACACCTCATCAAAACGCTCAACGAACGGAACGAACTCGGCTGGGAGTCGTCGTACGAGGCCACGGACGAGCGTGTGACCGAGGCCCTCCGGTACATCATCCCGGCCGATCGGGAACGCTACCTCAGCGAGATCACGGAGACGTGTCGTGACTACCGAACGTGGGCTCGGGAACAGAGCGAGATCGCGTCGGATCTCGACGCCCTCCAGCGATCGGTGCGCTTACTCGGAGGCCCCGACAACCGAAGGCTCCAGCCCTACTCCGACGCTGCCGTCGCCGACGCCGGCAGCGGGCCGGGCGAGTTGATGGAGCACTTCAACAAAACCCTCGAGCGACTGGATCCAGCGTCGGCGGAGATACTCCGCGAGTGGGATGCCTGGGAAGCCCGCTACCACGCGCACACGTTTACGTACGAGATACGGGGCCAACCCATCGAAGTGGAGAATCGGCGGACCACGCCTTCGAATACGAAGGTCCCGAAGGTCGCTTTGCCAAGGTATCACGACATGGGCGACCGGCTCTACTGGCGGTTGACGGAGAACGCCCCAGGCGAATTCCCCTACACCGCGGGCGTGTTCCCCTTCAAACGACAGGCCGAAGACCCCACCCGTATGTTCGCCGGAGAGGGCCCGTCCGAGCGTACCAACAAGCGATTCCATCTCCTCGCCGACGGACAGCCCGCCAAACGGCTCTCGACCGCGTTCGACTCGATTACGCTCTACGGGGAAGATCCGGACTGGCGTCCCGACATCTACGGGAAGGTCGGCGAGAGCGGAGTGGCGGTGTTTACCGTCGAAGAAGCGGAGCGTCTCTACGCTGGATTCGACCTCTGTGACCGCACGACGTCCGTCTCGATGACGATCAACGGACCGGCTCCCACGATTCTCGCGTTCTTCTTCAACGCCGCCATCCGGCAACAGTGTCGCCGATTCCTCCTCAACGAGGGACGGCTCGACATCACGGAAGACCAGGTCCTGCAGCCCGACGAGGCGCGCGGCGCCCACTGGAATGCCGTCCGCGCCCTCCTCACGGGGGAGGAATACGACCTCATCAGGACACAGACCCTGTCGAAAGTACGCGGCACGGTTCAAGCGGACATCCTCAAGGAAGATCAAGGCCAAAACACGTGCATCTTCTCGACGGGTTTTGCGTTGACGCTGATGGGCGACGTACAGGAGTATTTCATTCAGGAGGGCGTGCGGAATTTCTACAGCGTGTCGATCAGCGGCTATCACATTGCCGAAGCGGGCGCGAATCCGATTCACCAATTGGCGTTCACGCTCGCGAATGGATTTACGTACCTCGAGTACTACCGTGCGCGGGGAATGGACATCGACGACTTCGCACCGAATCTCAGTTTCTTTTTCAGCAACGGCATGGACACGGAGTACAGCGTCATCGGTCGCGTGGCCCGGCGGATCTGGGCCGTGGCGTTAGCGCGGAAATACGGCGCGAAGGCCCGCAGCCAGATGCTGAAATATCACATCCAAACCAGCGGCCGGAGCCTCCACGCACAGGCAATCGAATTCAACGACATCCGCACGACGCTCCAGGCACTCCTTGCCGTGTACGACAACGCCCAGAGCCTCCACACCAACGCCTACGACGAAGCGATAACCACCCCGACCGAAGAATCCGTGCGTCGGGCTATGGCTATCCAACTGATCATCAACAAGGAATTCGGGCTGACGTTTTGCGAAAACGCCACCCAAGGCAGCTTTGTCATCGAAGAACTCACGGATCTGGTCGAAGAAGCGGTACTGCAAGAGTTCGACCGCCTCTCGGCGCGTGGTGGAGTACTGGGCGCCATGGAGAGACAATACCAGCGCTCCGCAATCCAAGACGATTCACTCAAGTACGAACAGGCCAAACACTCCGGGCACCTCCCGCTGATTGGGGTAAACACCTTCCTGCCGCGCGACCCAACCGAAGCGTCTCGCACACCGACCACCGATCTCACTCGCGCCACGAAGAAAGAAAAAGAGCTGTGCATTCAGCGGCTCGCGGATTACCGAGAGCGACATGCTGCCGAGGCCACGTCCGCTCTCTGCCGTCTCAAGGAAACGGCCCTGAGCGGTGGCAACATCTTCGCAGAACTCATGCGGGCTGCCGAATGTTGTAGTCTCGGGCAGATTACGCATGCGTTGTATGAAGTGGGTGGGGAGTATCGGAGGAATATTTGACGCAGGGGAGGCAGGGGAGGCAGGGGAGGCAGGGGAGGCAGGGGAGGCAGGGGAGG
>CAYLZR010000024.1:0-17966 GCA_964388145.1 uncultured Gemmatimonadaceae bacterium
GACCGTCTTGTCGCCGAACCGCTCCCCTCGGACGACGAAACCAGACGCCCGAAAAGGGCGCAAGCCGACCGTGGTCCGGATCACGCGATCGGGAGACACCTTGACCTTGGCGAAGCGTCTCGAGGGGTAGGATGTGCGCGCGCAAGCGCCCAGGCTTGCTCCCAGCACGACGACGCTCGCTGTCTTCAGCAACTCGCGCCGATTGAGCCTGGGATCCATGTGGTCACCTCCTTGGAAGGAGCGGCAGCACGATCTGTCGCTGCCCAATATGCTCGAAGTCCCCCGTGTCATGCAAAACGGCACACTCATCGCAACACTACCGCAAAGCGGAAGAGGGCCGTTCCTCTTAAGTACTGCGCGGCCCTGTGCTAACTTGCGGTACAGTCCTCGGAGATCACCAGTGGTTGGTTGGCACTACATCGTCGCAAGCTTGTGGACGACGGCCGCGATCGGCTTCCAAACACCGATACCCGCACAGGTGGAGGTCTTTGCGGACTCCCAACAAATCCTTTCCGCGGCGAAATCGGCCCAGCGCCGGTTCGAACGGACCAGACGCCGTCACCTACCGTGGACGTATCCCGGGAGCGGAGCCTGCGACATCCGGATCGGTCGATTCTGCCTCTCGGACCTCGATTGGAACGATGAGGACGATTGGTCCGACCCCGAGGAAGATCCGGTAATCGGAGCGGCGCGAACCGAACTGATTGCGCTGCTCGATTCCGCCGCCGCCGCGATCCCGGGTGACGAGTGGATAGTCGGTCAACGTGTCCGTTATCTCGTGGAAGCCGGAGAGATCGGCGGCGCGCTCAGGGCGACATCAGCATGCCAAGCAGCGCCATGGTGGTGCAGCGCGCTAACGGGCTACGCATACCACGCAAACCGCCGGTTTGCGCTGGCCGAACAAGCGTTCATCGACGCCCTCGTGGCGATGAACGAGGAAACCCGCTGCGAGTGGAGCGATCTGTCGCGCATCCTCGATGGAGATCTGCGAAGTCGGTATCGCGATCTCGGTTGCGCCGAACGGGCACCCCTCCAACGCCGCATCCTATGGCTGGCCGATCCGTTCCACAGCGTCGACGGCAACGAGCTGGCCACGGAACACTATTCTCGTCAGGTGTACAGCGCGCTGTTGAAGGAGGCCGAATCGCCCGAAGGCGACCGTTGGGGCGGCGACGTGCACCGCATCGTCATGCGGTATGGATGGACTTATGGGTGGGAACGGGTACGCACCAACGCACTGTCGCAGCTGCGCCCGTCGATCAAGGGGCATCTGGCACACGGAGCAAAGTATTTTCTCCCGACCGCCGACATCCTCGATCACCCCGCCGACACCGAGCCGTCCGACTGGAATCTCGAACCACCCCTGCCACGTGCGGGCCACGCACCCGCGTATGCGTTGGGTGCGTTCCACACGTTAGCACATCAACTTGCCGGGTTCCTCCGGGGAGATTCGCTGATCCTCGCAACGACATTTGAACTGATCGACGACAGCGTACCGCCTGACGCCGAAATCCAAGCAGCGCTCGTGTTCACCGCCGACGAGTTCACACCTCCACGAATCGTGCGACAGGTCTTTCACTCGAACTCCGGCGCGATTGCGATCACCGTGCCCAACACCGCGCAACTGATGAGTTACGAACTGTTGGCGCCCGAGCAACAACGGGCCGCACGAGCGCGTTTCGGCATCGAGCCTTCCCGCCTGCTCACTATAGCACCGCCCCTACCATCCGATACGGCGCGAGGACCGTTGCCCCACTTCGACGCGTTGTCGCGGCCAGCGTTGTCCGGTGTCCTCATCACGACGGTCCGGGACTCCCTTCCCGAGTCGCTCGACGCGGCCATTGCGGCCGCCCGGCCAAACACGCGCATGAGGCCGGGGGAACGTTTCGGATTGTATTGGGAACTGTACGGTGCGGGAGCCGCGGTGCACCGCATCACCACGTCACTTACGTTGACAAAGCAAGGCAAGAGTCTCTTCAAACGGATTGTGGGAGTCTTTGGATTGGGTTCCGACAAGCCACCGGTCAGTCTCGAGTGGATCGACGCGCCTTCCCCGGGCAGCGACATGTATCCGCGGGCGGTCGCGGTCGATCTCCCCGCCAATCTTCCGGACGGTTCTTACCAGTTGCGGTTACAGGTGGTGCTCCAAGACGGGAGGAGCATGGAGGTGGAAAAGGGGATAGAGGTGAGAAGTGAGAGGCCCGCTCCAATATCCAATATTGAATATTGAATATTCAATGTTGGATATTCACTGGGCCCTCACTCCCGCTCCCTGCTCCCTTCCCACCCCAAGCATCGCCTGCATGAACCTCGCCATCTCGCGCTCGGCCCAAAAAACCGGCTTCCACGGAAAGCTCCGCGCAACGAATCCGACGTGACCGCCGTTCTCCATGACCGCCGACAGGATATGCTCATTGTCGCGGAACGCGTTCAACGGCACGCACCGACCCGGTTGAAAGGGGTCGTCGGTGGATTGCAATAGCAACGTTGGAATCCGGATACGGGTGACGTACTGACCTGAACTGGACCGCCGATAGTAGTCTTCGGCGCCGTCGAACTTGTGAAGCGGAGCGGTGGCCGCATCGTCGAATTCCCGAAACGTCGTGGCAGACAATGCCCGCGACGTGTCGACGTTCGGTGGCATCAACTGCCGTTTTGCTCGAAATTTGCGCCGGAGTTTGCGCAGGAGAAACCACATATAGATGCGTCCTGAAGGCCGGTCCAAGTAGTCGGCCCCGGCGGACAAATCGTAGGGCACGGAGATCGCGGCCGCGGCGTCGACGTACCGCCGGGCGTGGTCACCGCTCTCTCCGAGGAACTTGAGCAAGGCGTTCCCGCCCAACGAGAATCCAATCACGCCTCGGCGGTGGTTGGGAAATCGTCCGGCGAGCAAGCGCAATATGTACTCGATGTCCCCCGTGTCACCCGAGTGATACAGGCGAGGCAAACGGTTCAGTTCGCCGCTGCAAGATCGGAAATTCAGTCCCACGCCCGCAATGCCGTGAAGCTTCAACGCACGGTAGGTTTCCAAGGCGTACTTGGATTGCGCGCTCCCTTCGAGACCGTGGAGCAGCAACACGAGTGGTCGTCCGTTGCCCTGCAGGGCCTTGGGATCGGTCGCAAAATCCAAATCGACGAAATCTCCATCCGGTAGTTCAATTCGCTCGCGCCACAACGGCAGGTTGCCCCGGCGTCTGAGAAGACGCGCGCCGGCGGTCTGCAGGTGCGGCCCCGGTAGCCAGCGCGCCGGTCGAAATGTCGATTGGGCGAAATTGTTGACAGACATGCGATGAATCTGGACCAACGAGGGCCACCGCGTAAGGGACTGGACTCACCTCACCAACTGCGGTACGATAGCTGAGTCCCTCATCCCCCTGCTAAATCGCTTTCTGGAGCGCTCCCATGCGTAAGCTCGCGCTGATGGCCCTCACCACGACCACGATCGCGTGCATAGACGAAAACGCGGGCTCTCGGCTGCAGCCGCTGCCTCCAGGCGCTCAGGCCGTTTCTCTGTTCGGCGACACATTGGCCGCGCCACCGTTGACCGACGAAGTGAGAGCGGCGCACGAACAACGACTCGCGGCGGCCCAAGACGACTACGCGACGGATTCCACCGCTGCCGACGCCATCATATGGTTGGGACGCCGAACGGCGTATCTAGGACAGTACCGGGAAGCGGTTGAGATCTATACGAGAGGCGTCGAACGGCACCCAAGCGATGCACGGATGTACCGTCACCGCGGCCACCGCTACATCAGCGTGCGAAGGTTCGATCTCGCCGTGGACGACCTCGAGCACGCGACAACTCTCATTCTGGGCACGGCAGACCAGGTCGAGCCGGACGGGCTGCCGAACGCCCGGAATATCCCGACCAGCACCTTGCAGTTCAACATCTGGTATCACCTCGGCCTGACCTACTACCTCACCGGACGCTTCGCCGACGCCGTGCAGGCTTATCGCGAGTGTATGCAGGTATCCAAAAATCCCGATGCACTGGTCGCCACGTCCTATTGGCTCTACATGACGCTGAAACGGCTGGGTCTCGACGACGACGCCGCGGCGGTGCTCGAGCCCATCACTCCTGACATGGACATCATCGAGAACGACTCCTATCACCGGCTCCTGCTTCTGTTCGCGGGAAAGCTCTCACCTGCCGCGCTGCTGAACTCGGACGACCAGTCTACCGATCCGCTGGCCAACGCCACCGTGGCATACGGCGTGGGAAGCTGGTACGCCCTCACGGGCCGCCCTGACGAGGCTGATCGTACGTGGCGAACCGTGTTGTCCGGCACGCAATGGTCCGCCTTCGGATACATCGCCGCCGAAGCAGAAATCGCGCGAGCCGACGCGCCCAAATAAAAATGCGCAAATGTTCGGCTTTTATTTGGGTTCTCGTCCGGAACTGACCATATTGTGACACGCACCGTTGCTTGACCAGGACAGCGATCCTATGATGCTCGCATGAGTGCTTCCAGAGCCAAGAAAGCCAAATCCAGCGAGCTGACCGCCATGCTCGAGAAGCTGGAACAAGCCGAGACAGGTCGGCACCAGGCCGTATCGGCTCTCAAGCGGCTGGAGCGCGCCGTCGAGACGATGCACATCGGCGTGACGATCACCGACCTCGACGGCAAGATTCTGTACACGAACCCGGCTGACGCCGACATGCACGGGTACGGGGTGGAGGAACTCCTTGGCCAAAATGCGGCCGTCTTGTCCGCGCCCGACCAGCAGAGCCGGCCGTCGGTCGAGCAGGTGCTCAAGGTTCGGGTTTGGGAGCGGGAAGCCATCGACACCCACAAAGACGGCAGCACGTTTCCGGTGCTGCTCATCTCCGACATGGTGGAGGGACCCGACGGCCCGGTGGCCATCGTCACGACCTGCGGCAACCTCACGGAGCGAAAACGCGCCGAGCAACAACTCATCGACGATTCTCTACACGATCCTCTCACGGGCCTCGCGAACCGGTCGTTGCTGATTCATCACCTCGAACGATCTCTCGGTCGCGCGCGCAGACAAGAGAACTATTTGTTTGCTGTACTCCTGTTGAATCTGGATCGGTTCCAAGTCGTCAACGCCAGCATGGGTCACGCATTTGGCGACCAGCTCCTGACATCGGTGGCCCGCCGGCTTCACGCGTGCCTCCGTCCCACCGATGCGTTCGCGCGGTTGGGCGGTGACGAGTTCGCCATCCTGGCGGACGACATCGCCACCGAAACCGGTGCCACCCGTGTCGCCAATCGGATGCGCGATTTGCTGACCGCGCCCTTCATCATCGACGAGAAAGAGATCTTCGTCTCGGCAAGCATTGGCATCGCGGTGAGCACCACGGGCTACAACCAGCCCGACCAGTTGTTACGAGATGCCAACCACGCTTTGCGTAGGGCCAAGACGCGCGGTAAAGGAAGCCACGAGATTTTTGACGCAGCGATGCACCTGAAGGCTGTCGCGCTTCTCGAACTGGAAACCGACTTGCGGGGCGGGCTCGAACGCGAAGAGTTCCGCGTGTTCTACCAGCCCATCGTCTCGCTGGAAGCTGGGAAGATCATCGGCATGGAAGCACTCCTCCGTTGGGAGCATCCGACACGCGGCCTGCTCGCTCCGGACCAGTTTCTCGCCGTCGCTGAAGAAACAGGTTTGCTGCAAGAGATCGGGTGGTGGGTTCTTCAAGAGGCGTGCGAGCAGACCAATAAGTGGAAAGCCATCACAAAGGAGGCCCCTCCCCTGACGTTGAGCGTGAATCTCTCGGGTAAGCAGTTCACCCAACCCGACGCCGTCAAGAGAATCGAATCCATCCTCGACGTGACGGGCTTTGAAGCCAAGAACCTGATGCTCGAGATGACCGAGCACGCCATCATGAAAGACACCGAACCGGCAATGCGCGCGCTATCGCAGCTGAAGGCCCTCAACGTTCATCTGCACATGGACGACTTTGGAACCGGATACGCGTCGCTCAGTTACCTGCATAAATTCCCGATCGACACGTTGAAAATCGACCGCTCGTTCGTTGGCGGAATCGGCACTCGCTCGGGAGCCACCGAAATCGTCCGCACGATCATCACGCTCGCCAAGAGTCTCGATATGCAAGTAATCGCCGAGGGGATCGAGACCCCAGAACAACTCCACGAATTGAAGGACCTGGAATGCGACCTCGGGCAGGGTAACTATTTCTGCCAACCTCTGGACAGTGAGGCCGCCACCGCATTCCTAGAGCACCACCCGGACTTCGCAAAAATTGGGACTGAGCCTACTTCTTCTTCCCCTTCTTGACGATCGTCTCAAACTCGCTTTTCGTCACCGGTTGGACCGATAGGCGCCCCCGTTTGACCAGCACCATGTTCTCGAGTGATTTGGTGTTCTTCACCTCTTCCAACGACACGAATGCGCCCAAAGTTGAGACGTATTCGACATCCACCATGAACCACCTGGGGTTGGTCTTGGGCGATTTTTCGTCGTAGTATTTGCTGTGCTTGTTCCAAGCGTATCGATCCGGATACGCCTCCTTCTTGATCCGACAAATGCCCGCCACCCCTGGTGGATTGGCGTTGCTGTGATAGAAAAGCGCAAGGTCCCCGACGGCCATCTTGCGCATGTTGTTTCTCGCCGAATAGTTCCGCACACCCTCCCAACACGTGTGGCCGTCACGCTTCAGGTCGTCGACCGAATAGACGTCGGGTTCGGATTTGAGCAGCCAGTGGTTTGCCATTGCTTGGGTGTTAGGTGTTGGTGTTGGGTGTTGGGTTGTACCAATCGATGAACCGAATTTGTAGCACGGTCCAAGCACATTGTAAACGGTCTACGGCTCACGGCTCACGGCTCACGGCTCACGTTGCACGTCTCCCGTTACAGCAGGTCCCTCTCCCCTCTCCCCTCTCCCCTCTCCCCTCAACCCCGTATCTTCCCCGCATGCTACCGCTGACCCTCGACGACTTCATCAACGCCCGTGAGCGCATCAAGCACCGCGTCCACTGCACGCCGATGCAAACCTCCACGCTCCTTGGCAGAGAAATCGGCACCGAGCTGCACCTCAAGTGTGAGAACTTTCAGAAGACGGGATCGTTCAAGGTGCGCGGGGCACTCAATAAGCTCACGCTGCTCGACGAGTCGGCACGCGCCCGCGGAGTGATCACCGTGTCGGCGGGTAATCACGCGCAGGCGCTGGCGTGGGCTGCCGCCGAAACAGGGATCTCGGGAACGGTGGTTATGCCGCAAAACGCTTCCAAGATCAAAGCCGAAGCGACGGCCGCATACGGAGCCGAAGTCATCCTTCACGGGACGGTGCACGACCTCTTTGGTAAGGCGCAAGAGCTGGCGCAGGAGCGCGGACTCACATTCATCCACCCGTTCGACGATCCGCAAATCATCGCCGGGGCCGGTAGCGTGGGCCTCGAAATCCTCGAACAGTGCCCCCAGGTAACAACCATCGTCGCCCCGATCGGCGGTGGTGGACACATCAGCGGCATTGCGGGAGCGGCCAAGATGAGCCGGCCTGACCTCCGCATCTTCGGCGTGGAGCCGACCGGTGCGTCGACCATGCGACAGAGCCTTGACGCGGGACACGCCGTGCACGCCGAGGCGATCGACACAATCGCCGACGGCCTTGCACCCCCGATGGCGGGAGAGCTGAACTACGAATTCGTGAAAGAATGTGTAGACGACGTGGTGCTCGTTTCCGATGACGAGATCGTGCACGCCATGGACATGCTCATGTCACGGGCAAAACTCGTCACCGAACCCGCCGGGGCGGCGGCTACCGCGGCACTCCTATCAGGTCGGATCCCAGTCGGACCCGGCGACGTCGTGGTGGCCCTCGTTTCCGGGGGCAACATCGATCCCACCTCCCTCCTCCGCCTCCTGACCTCCGACTGATTGTGAGCTTGACGGCGACTGCTTGCACCGTTATAGTTGTTATCAGCAACTATATTGAACCCATGACCAAACTCACGACCATTGCCGATCCACAGCTCCAACAGGATGCTGAGGCCTTGTACGAGGCCCTGGGCGATCTCATCCGGGTCTATCAGTTCAGGGATCGCGATCGGATCTGTTGCCACGACCTGTCGATCACCCAATGCCATGCGCTGGAGGTGCTCTCGATGCGCGGTGGACTCAGCCTCAACGAGGTGGCCGCGGAGCTCTACCTCGACAAGAGCACCACCAGCCGCGTGGTCGCCGCACTCGAGCGAAAGGGTTACGTGGAGCGCACCGAACACCCCGAGGATCGGCGTGCCATCCTCCTCGAGGTGACCGGTGCCGGCCAGGCGCTGTACAAGCGAATCCACAGTGCAATCATCGAGCAGGAAAAAGGATTACTCACGGATTTCGATTCGGGAACGCGCCAGTCGATGACCAAGTTGATTCACCGGTTGGCGGCCGCCGCCGCAGAGCGAGTGGAGGCCTCCGGTGGCTCGTGCTGTGTCAAACCGATCTCTATCGATTGAGGAAACCGGCTTTCTCGTTCCGGTTTTTATTTGACCGGATAGTTGGCACTCACAACAATGGGAGGAATCATGACCACAGACAGAAACCTGACCCCGACGGTGTACTGTTGCTCGGACATCGATGACGGGGGCGGCTGCGGTGGCGGCGGCGGTGGCGGATGTTGCTAGATAACCGCTCGTAGCGCCAAAGAGGAAGCAACCCCGACCCTGAAACGACACAGGGGCGGGGTTGCGACCTCTCTCTTGGGAGTTCTTTCTGGCGACTCGCTGGGCCGGGGCCGCCTCGGTCACATCATAGTCGCCACCGGTTGCGCGATCAGTTTCTCTTGCAGCCCCGGATGCGTGGTCCAGATCCACCGCCCCATGGCGGCAACGGCCAGCAGGTTGCCCACCAGCACGGCCAGCCACCCGCCAAGGGCACCCAGTACCCACCCGCCGAGCATGCCGGCAGCGCCCAAGAAGCCGGCCTCCACCACGATGAATCCCATCACCGCGAGGAGCCAAAAACCGGGGGTCCGCTCGATCCGTTCCGAGACCCACACGAACGCCACCCCCACCGCAAAGAAAGCAGTGAAGTGGAGCACGGTATAGGTCGCGACGAGTCCCAACGTGACGGCGACATCCGACGGGCTGGTTACCCCGAGAAACAGGGCCGCCCCAAGCGCGCCAGGCGTGAAAAAGGGCCGGCCCGCAAGTATGTCGAGCAGGAGGAACCAGATCGCGACGGTGCCGGCACCGATGATGCCGGTGCCGATGCCCTCGACGGCCAGTCGATATTGCTTGATGCTGGCGAGGCCGAGAGGTTCGGTCACGCGTTCGACACGATGCAGATATGCCATCATCGCCATGCCACCCAGCAAGTTGGCAAGCACCACATGGACCGCAGGCAAGACGGCGAGCATTTGCGCATCGGTCGCAAGGAAGGCGCCGTAATGGACGGCGTTTAGGACGCCCAGACCAAACACGATGCCGTGACGGAGTGCCGGCTTCAATCCCAGTGCCCTGATGACGCCTGACGTCGCCACACCCAGCAGCACGAATATTCCGTAGTGGAGGAGTGTGTAGCCGGCTACCACACCGAACGTCGGGGTCATCGCGTCTCGGTGGAGGAGTACGCTCGCGAGCAAAGCGGGCGTTGCAAGGGGCGCGCCCTCAATCACACCGAGCGTAAAGAACCACAGAATCACTACGGTACCAGCGATCGCACCAGCAACCGCCCCGTGAACAAGGTGAGCACTCCGAGGTTGCATGGATCAAGTCCCTGTTGTGGTGACCACCGCCCGTCAGCCCGACCGCAACCGAACAATGTTTCATGAAGACCTCGGCCGCAAGCAAACGGCCCCGAAGCACGGAAGCTCCCTTTCCTTAGTATCTCAGGCGATCCGGCGGGCCCCTCGGCGAGCGATTGCTTTTCTTTATAAGATGTTTTCCTACAACGGCTTACATGGCCCACGCATGCCGTGGCTCGATCGACCAAACGGTGGGAACCCAACTCAGATCACAGCGTACGCACCGGCTATCCCCGAGATTTGGTTGCCGAGCCCTAGCGACCTGGCGTCCGGCGGGTGCATCATTGACCTCCGTCGGCAAGCCTCGCTCCGAACTCTCTTGGCTTCAATCTCCGGGCACCCGACAGGGAAATAGGTGAGTACCATCGCTATAATTTCGGCCCTCCTGCGCGCAGTGGCGCTGGGATGGGCGGCCTTCGGCTTTTGGCGGCTCCGCGACATATGGCTGGCGACGGTGGTTGGGTTGTTGGCCGCATCGCTGGTGCCCGCCGTGATCGGGGTCGGCGACGCCGGGTCGCTGTCGGTTGGCCGTCTCGTTGCCGAGCTGTCCCTCAGCGCCGCCGCGCTGGTGGCGGTGATCCTCATCGTTCGCACCGTCGAAGCTCACGAGAAGCTCAAACGCGAAGCTTCCCTGTTGGAGCAGGTATTCCATCACTCACCCGAAGCCATTGCGTTGCTCGATCGCGAGGATCGCGTGCTCCGCGGGAACGCGGCATTCGTCCGCATGTTTGGCTACTCCGCGGAAGAGGTCAGGGGCAAATCGGTACAAGACCTCATCGTGCCACCAGACCGCACATCGGACGGGGAGTTATTGCGGAAGGCTCTTGCCGCAGGCGAAACCGCAAGCATGGAATCCGTGCGGCAGCGAAAGGACGGAACACAACTCCCGGTGTCCATCACGCGCACACCCATTCGTGCGGAAGGCGGGGAGATCGCGGCATTCGGTATATACCGCGACATCAGCGCCCGGAAGTCGACGGAAAACGCTCTTCGGATGAGCGAGGAAAAGTCGGACACCATCTTGGACCACATCGACGACGGTTATTACGAGCTGGACGCCGCCGGCAAGCTCGTCGCCCTCAACCAAGCACTCTGCAAGATCCTGGGCCACGCACCCAGCGATTTGCTGGGTATGGACGGACGCAAATACCTCGACGCGGAGAACGCCGGCAAGCTCAACGAGCTGTTCGACTGGATAAGGCAGGGTGGCGCGCCGTCCGGGGCCGTCGATTGGCAAATCATTCGGAAGGACGGGGTGCGGCGCTGGGTCGAAGGATCCGTTTCTCCCATCCGCAATTCCGAGGGAGTTATCGAAGGATTCCGCGGCATTCTGCGCGACGTGTCGGAACGCAAGGCGGCCGATGAAGTCATGCGGCGCCAGTGGGGGGCGATCGACGCCTCTATGGATGGCATGGCGATCGTCGATCAAGCTGGGCGCGTCGAGTACGCCAACGATGCGATCGTTGCCATCTACGGCTATAGCAGCCCTGCGTCGCTCCTTGGAAAGAATTGGAACATGTTCTACACCGGTGACGAGCTCACGAGGATCGAGGAGGAGATCCTCCCGGCGGTGCAAGCCACGTCGCAATGGCGCGGCGAAGCGTACGGGACGCGACAGGACGGCACGACGTTTCCGCAAGAGATCTCTCTCACGAAGCTCGACGACGGGGGGCTGACGGTCATCGTCAGAGACATCACGCAACGCCGGTTGAGCGAAAAGGCGCTGCGCGAGAGCGAAGAGCGGTACGCGCTCGCCGCACGAGGCGCGAACGACGGTCTCTGGGATTGGAATTTCCGGACAGGTGAGATCTACTACTCGTCCCGCTGGAAATCGATGCTGGGTTACGAGGAAGGAGATATCGGATCGTCGTCGGACGAGTGGCTCAGCCGGGTGCATCCGGACGACATCGAGATCCTCCAAGCCAAAATCTCCGCACACATCGGCGGCGCGAGCGAGCACTTCGAGAGCGAGCACCGCTTGCGTCACAAGGACGGCAGCTACCGCTGGCTCCTCTGTCGCGGAAGCGCGCTCAAAGACGAGGTCGGTGCGGTTTACCGGATCGCTGGATCGCTGTCGGACATCACCGATCGCAAGCACATCGAAGAACGCCTGCACCACGACGCATTTCACGATGCCCTCACTGGGCTGCCCAACAGGGCGCTCCTCATCGACCGATTGGGCCACGCGTTGAACCGTGTCACACGCCGCGGCGACTACCTCTTTGCGGTACTCTTTCTCGACCTCGACGGCTTCAAAGTCATCAACGACAACCTCGGCCACGCCCTTGGCGATGAACTGCTCGTGGCCATCGGGCGCAGATTGCGAGAGTGCGTCCGCCCCGACGACACCGTGGCGCGCATCGGTGGTGACGAATTCGTCGTCTTGCTCGACGGCGTGCGCGACATGGAAGAGGCAACAACGATCGCGGACCGGATCCATGAGTCGCTGACGAACCCAGTCCGGCTCGGAGATCACGAAGTGGTCACCTCCGCCAGCATCGGAATTGCGGCAAGCTCACGGAAGTACGAACGACCCGAACAAGTCCTCCGCGACGCCGACCTCGCCATGTATCGGGCGAAGACACGTGGGAAATCGCGCCACGAGATCTTCGACGGCGACATGCAACGTCACATACTCGTGCGCCTAGAACTGGAGAGCGACCTGCGCGGTGCGCTCGATCGTAACGAGTTGAGCCTGCACTACCAACCCATCGTTACGTTGGACGACGGCAGCATCGTGGCCTTCGAGGCGTTGCTGCGGTGGGAGCACCCGGAGCGAGGCATGGTCTCTCCGAATATCTTCGTGCCGATCGCGGAGGAGACCGGGATGGTCGTCCCTATCGGATACTGGACGCTGGAACAAGCGTGCAGACAGATGACCGAGTGGGCGCCGCTCCTGCCCGCCGACCGCACGGTCTCCATGCACGTGAACCTGTCCGGACGCCAGTTCAGGCAGCCGGACCTGGTGGACGAGGTCCGCGCCGTTCTCGATCGGACGGGACTCGAGCCCAACCGACTGGGATTGGAAATCACCGAGAGCGTCATCATGGAGAACGCCGCGGCTGCTGCAGAGATGTTGGAACAGCTGCGTTCGATAGGCGTGCAATTACAGATTGACGACTTCGGTACAGGCTACTCTTCGTTGGACTATCTCCATCGCTTCCCAATCGATACACTCAAGATCGATCGTTCCTTCATCCGGCAGATGTTGAGTGACAAGAGGAATGCGGAAATCGTTCGGTCCATTGTCGCGCTCGCGCACGAGCTGGGCATGCAGGTCATCGCCGAGGGCGTGGAGACAAGCGAGCACGTCACAAAACTCAGGGCGTTGGGTTGCGAACGGGCCCAGGGCTACTTCTTCTGCGAGGCAGTGCCACCCGACTCTCCCAGCTTATTCTCCTCCCATACGCGGGTGAGCCACCCGGTCTAGCCGTACTTCGCATCTCCTGTTCGATTCGTTACCGTACGTGGGCAGCCATCCGGCGTCGAAGTGCGGGTGTTCGCCTGAAACCGAGAGTGATCCATGAAGCAGACGATCCTCGTTACGGGCAGCAGCAGTGGGTTTGGGCGTCTCACTGTTGAAACGCTCGCGCGGCGGGGCCACACGGTGTTCGCCGCCATGCGCGAAGCCGAGGGCCGGAATGCCTCCGCGGCTACCCAGCTCAACCAACTCGCGGAAACGGTTTCTGGAACGGTTGTCGTCTTGGAGATGGACGTCACGAACGACGAATCGGTGACAGCGGCGGTTCACCGAGTCTCCAATCACACCGATGACCTCGACGCGGTCGTGAACAACGCGGGGGTGTTTACCGGAGGCGTACTCGAGGCGTACACGCTTGAGCAGATTCACCAGATCTTCGATGCAAACGTGTACGGGGCGCTGCGAGTCAATCGCGCGGTGCTCCCCGCGATGCGCCGCAGGGGAGCGGGCCTCCTGGTGCACATATCGAGCGTTGCCGCCCGCACACCTTTTCCGTTCAGCATCCCCTACGCAGCCTCGAAGAGCGCACTCGAGACGCTGGCAGAAGGATACCGGTACGAACTCGCCCCCCTGGGCATCGACTCGGTCATCGTGCAACCCGGGGCGTACCCGACGCCGGTGTTCGGGAAAAAAGTGACGCCCGACGACGCCGTGCGCGTGGCCGGATACGCCTCGATGGCTGATTTGGAGCACCAGGTGCTCGGTGGCCTCGAGGACTTTGTGGCCAGCGATCAGGCCGGGGACCCGCAGGTCGTCGCCGACGCCGTTAGCGACCTCATCGAAACTCCTGCCGGGCAGCGGCCGCTGCGATCGGTCGTCGATCAGATGGGAGACGGCGTGCGGCAGATCAACGAGGTCGGAACCCGCGTGCAGCGCGAAACACTGGAAGGCGCCGGCATTCAGCACCTCCTCGGCATCCCCACCAACTAGTCACGATCCCGGCCCCCGGCCCCTTCTCCCTGCTCCTAGAGTGAACGGGGCCGGGCGGCCTACCGCCACCTTTCCATCCGCAACCCGCGCACGTCGACCTCCTCGACCAGCGGGATGCGCACGGCGCTCTTCTTGTGGACGCGCATCGCCGTCCAGGCGGCGGCGACCGCGTCAAGCAAGTCGTCGAGCCGCGCGCGTCCCAGGTCGCCGGCCAGCCCCTCCAATCCTTCGGTGAGCCGCGCGTTGGAGAGGAGCCGCATGCGGGCCAAGAGACCCCCGGCGCTCGACTTTGCGAGCGAGAGCGGCGAACCCCCGTTTAGCTCCATGAAGGAAAGCTCGGGATGGACTTCCATGACACGTTGCTGAATCCGGGGCGTCATCAGGTCATCCACTTCCGCGATTTTTGGCAGGAGACTGTACGCCTGTCGTGACATGCCGATTCCGCCGACCGAGTGTTCCCGGTGCAACTCGTTGGCCTCGTCGAACGAGCGCGCCTGCAACACCGACCGAGGCGGCACGGCGAAGACGCTGGTTTGGCGCGCAGGTCGCAACAAGGTCCGCGCCTCGCGATCCGACGACCTGCCGCCGCGCTCGACCTGGTCGGGGAGCCCGATGGGAATGTCGATCCCGACTACGACGCATGAGGTGGTCTGCAGGAGGAGCTCGGAAAAAGTCGGCGCGACCGAACAGGCCTGGACACGTTCGCTCGCGGCATCGATCACCACGTACACCCATCCAGCCCTCGAGCCGTCGACCCCAGCGACGAGTGTCGAACTCATCTGATTTCTGGCTCCGCGGTAATGTCCATCTCCTCGAGAAAACGACTCCCACCGGAATCCATCCCAAAGCGCCGGTCTACCCTGGTCAATACGAGCCGATCCTCCGTGCGTGTCATTCCGACGTAAAGCAAGCGTCTTGCCTCCTCGATTTCCAACGTACGGCCTTCCTGCATTGCGTAGTAACCAGGCAGTTGATAATCCTCGACCCCCACCAGATACACACGCGAGAATTCCAGACCCTTCGTCGAGTGGAGCGTCAACAAGTTGACTCGATGGGGATCGACCTCGGCCCCCTGGGACGTCGACAGCGCGACCTTTTCCAGGAACAGCTCGACACTCTCACCCAACGTTTCCGCCTGGCTCGCGTCGGTGAGCGCCTGAAGCCGCGCCATTGCCATAGGATACCGCTGAGCGGCGTCTTTCATGATCCGGATCTTGTCCATCAACTCCTTACCACCGAGCCGCTTGATCACCTCTTCGACCGTGGGCGCGTTCGCCGCGTCACTCCGCTGTCGCTCGGCCTCATAAAACGCGAGGCAGTCACTAAACCGCCCGAGCGAGAACGGCCGCGCGATGTCCTCCAGTAGCTTATGCTCGTCGAGCGTGCGCCGTTGAGGATCGAGAGCCAAACCCAGCCCGAGATAATCCAGCAGATTGACCAGAGTCGATTTTCGAGACCGAATGACCTTCTGCTTGCCCAGCTCGCGAAACACCGCCGCCAGTGTTTCGGCGTCATCCAACGCGTGGTGGGCACGGCCGGTATCGATCGTAAACCTGGCGGCCAGATCGATGAGACGGGCACTATCCTGGTACAACGACCGAGCGAGCGGCAGCGTGTCGAAAAAGACGAGCGTGTCGATCCCGCCAAGAGACTTCGCCGAACGACGGAGCACGGGAACGTCGAACCGCTGTCCGTTGTGTGCGACGAGCACATCACTACCCACGAACTCGCGAAACTCCGGCCAAATCGCCGCAAACGGTGGTGCCTCGTGGAGATCCTCGTCCGAGTAGCCGTGAACTTCCCTGGCGCTCGCTGAGATGGGGCGCGCAGCTCGAACGAGAGAGTGAAACCGTTCGGTCACTTCCCCACCCCGCACCTTCACGGCGCCGAGTTCGACGATCTCGCACTCCGCAACGTCCTTGTCCGTCGTCTCCAGATCAAAGGCGACGTAGTTTTCCATCACCTCGTCGAAATCATGACTCTGGATGAGCTGCAAGGCCTTGAAGACGCAGAGTGGCAAACCGAGCTCGCCTCCCTCGCCTTGGCGGAGCACCATGTCGCCATCCGAATGACCTTGATCGTCGGCGCCGCCGTGCGTGGTGGAAATCCCGGCAGCCACAAACATCCCGCGCAAAGCTATCTCCAAGCCCTGCTGCGGCTCGACGTCTATCCGACCGTTCCGCGCCATGACTTCACCAAGCCGCTCTGCAAGTTGCACGACAACGGGATGGTCGGCGGGATCGGTCAACTCGTCGTGACGCTCTTCGAGCGCGTTGCGATACTTGCCTACTCTTTGCGCCAGCAGCTCTTCTACAAAGCCGCCCAATGTCGAGTGGGCGTGATACAACGCCTCCAGATTCTCGACGTGATAGATGAAACGCCAGGCCTTCTTGGCGTCCGGGTCTCCCTTGGAGCGACTCCGTGCGAACACCCGCATCGCCGAGACCAGATCCTCCTCCTCGGTTGAGGTAACGGCACGCACTTGTGCGATCAACGATTCGGGCAGTACCTGCTCGGCAAAGACTTCAACCGCGACTGGATCGTCTGGTCTACTCACCAGGCGCAGCGAGGCCACCACGTACTTGATCACTTTGTCGTCGCTCAACGACCGCCCTCGAGCCAACCGGCACGGGACGCCGTTACGAATAAGCCAACGTTCGAGGCACTCTCCCACACGGTGCTGGCGATAAAGGACGGCGTAATCTCCCCACCGTCGCGACTCGCTAGCGACACGATCTGCCTGGATATCGGCCAGCAGCCATTCGCCCTCCTTGACCTCATCGACGAACGAGTAGGCCGCGACGGAATAGGGCGATTCGCGCTCGGCCCGCAGCTGCTTGTCGAACAGCGTCGGGTTTTGAGCCAAGAGCCTCCGTGCCACCTCGAATATCTGGCGCGAGCACCGGTGGTTGCTGTCCAACACCATCGGCTCGAGAATTTGAAAATCGGCCTGGAACCGGACGAGGATCTGCGGGTCCGCTCCGGTCCAAGAGAAAATCGACTGCTCCTCGTCGCCGACCACGAAGAAGTTCCGGTGGTCTGCAACGAGTTGTTTTAGCACAAAATACTGGGCGGGGTTCAAGTCTTGAAATTCGTCAACCAAGACGTAATCCCATCGTGACGCCACGACCCGGGCGATCTCCGTCTTCTTCCGAAAGAGCTCTGCGGTCCGTGCGATGAGGTCGTCGAAGTCGAGCATATTGCGCCGTGCGAGGATCGCCTGGTAGCGGAGGAATATCGTTTTATCGTCGGTCGAGAGGGCGTGATCTTGCAGGCGGTGCCGTCCGAAAGACGTCAACAGTTGAAGGCGGCTGCGCGAGTGCACCCCAATGCGACGCAACACGAAGTGCTGGTAATTCTCGTCTGCGATTCCGAAACCTCGCGCAAGGCCGATCGACTCTCCATGTTCGCGCAAGATATTCACGCACAACGAATGGAGCGTGCCACGGGTCACGTCTTCCGCGCGCTGTCCGAGCGTCTGTTTCAACCGGGCGGCGATTTCCTCCGCAGCCTTATTCGTAAACGTGACCGCACAGATGCGCGCGGGCGGGATACCCTCTTTTGCGATGAGATGTTTGACGCGTTCGATGAGACAAAACGTTTTCCCGGCACCCGGACCCGCAATGACGAGCACCGGTCCCATTTTGGCCTCGATGGCGCGGCGTTGAGCGGGGAGGGGTTTGTGATGCACGCGCGGAATGTACCCACTTGCCGCCGCTCCAACGTACCGCTCCAACGTACGCTCAGCTGGGTCCGACCGCCGTGCGCCCCCGCGCGCCACCGAGCACCTCGCGTCGCACGTTGGAGAGGGCCTCGGCGGACTCCTCA
>CAYLZR010000025.1:0-7278 GCA_964388145.1 uncultured Gemmatimonadaceae bacterium
GTTGCTTACAACGCTTGACGGTGGGTGGGTTTTCTGATAATCTGTCCCCAACGTTTAGCCCCGATGGGCAGCGAATCGCCTACGTTTCCAACCGACCCGGGTTTACGCAGATTTACATCATGGCGTCGGACGGAACGGGCCAGGAGTTGTTTGCGCCCTTCCAGTATGGAATGTCGGGACAGTCACACGCTCCCGAGTGGTCGCCCGACGGGTTGAACATCGCTTTTGACCGTTATGTGTCGAAGGTGTCTCAGGTCTTTGTCATGGATGTGGGCAACCGGGTGGTGAGGCAGTTGACGAGTTTCGGTCGGAATTCTGATCCCACTTGGGCGCCGGACGCCAGGCACTTGGCCTTCGTTTCGAGCCGCACGGGGTCGAATCAGGTTTGGATTATCGACATGGAAACGGGACGTGTGCGCCAGTTGACGCGGCTTGGCGAGGCGCGCCTTCCGGCATGGTCTCCCAGGATAACGGAGCGAACTAATCAATGATTGGAGCAAAGATGCGACACACTCTGCCGATCTCCGCCGGACTATTGGTCGTAGTCATCGCCGCCGCTTGCGGAGGCGGCCCACCGCCGCCACCCCCGGGCCCCGATGCCGACTCCTTGGCTGCCGCGCAGGCAGAGCAGGCAACGCTCGATAGCATCGCGGCGGCGGAGCAGGCCGTCCGCGACAGTATCGCCCGCGAGCGGCAGCGTATCCAGGCCGAGCAGCGGCGTGCCCGCGAAGACTCGATCTCGGCGGTTCGCGCAGAGACCAACCGCGTCCGCGACGCGCTCGCGCGCCGCGTGCATTTCGAGTTCGACCGGTCGAGCATCCGAGGGGAGGATGCATCGATTCTGGACCAAAAGCTGGCCATCCTGCAGCGCAACCCGAACTTGCGGGTCCAAATCTCGGGCCACTGCGACGAGCGGGGTTCCGATGAGTACAACCTCGCCCTCGGTAACCGACGCGCGCTGGCGGCGAAACGTTACCTCACCGACCGGGGTATAGCCGAGGGTAGGATCCAGACGAGTACGATGGGCGAAGAGCGGCCCCTCGCCATGGGAAACAACGAGGATGCATGGGCTCAGAATCGTCGAGACGAGTTCACGATTATTTCCGGCGGCAACCAGCTGAGAATGCCCGGGATGTGAGGCGTTTCGCCTCTCTTTGTGTTGTCGCGGCAGCTCTGAGTGGGTGTGCGCTCAAGGGAGATGTCCGGCGGGTAGAACGCCAGTTAATAGAGTACCGTGGTGAAACGGCCCGTGCCGATTCGGCTCGGGCCGTTATCTTGGCGCGGTTGCTCGACGAGCTGGGTGGAATCCAACGGCAGCAAACCCAGCTTCTCGACTCCATCTCATCCCAACGCCAGGTCATGATGGCTATGCAGGGTTCGTTCCGCGGCGAACTGACCCAGGTGCAGCGTCAACTGGTCACCATTCAGGAACTGACGGGGCAGAGCCAGTCCGTCATCAGCCAGCTTCGCAGCGAGATTGCGCGTCGCGAGACCAGGCCGGTCGTGAGGCGAGCGGCTCCGGGCCAGGCGCAACCGGGGGAGGTGACCGCCAGCGACGACCCCGGCCCGGAAGAGATGTTCACCATCGGCCGAGGGCAACTGAACCGCGGAGCCCCACAATCGGCGCGCGTTGCCTTCCGGCGGTTACTCGAGCTGTATCCGGATCACGTTCGGGCGGCGGATGCCCTGTATTGGATTGGGGAGAGTTTTCGTGCCGAAGATCCCGATTCGGCCACCGCAGCCTTCGAACGGGTCGTCCGGGAGTTTTCGAGTTCCGACCGCGCCCCATTGGCACTGTACAAAATGGGCCTCGATGCGGAGCGACGCGGCGAGATCGCCGCCGCCCGTCTCCTCTTCCAGCGCGTCGTGGTCGGATATCCCCGTTCGGACGAAGCGGATCTCGCTCGAGCAAGACTCAACAATTAGCAACAGCCTCCCTCTGCTGGCCACATAACCGATGGCGAAAAAGAAGAGTCCCAAGGGCGAGATGCCCTTCTTGGATCACCTCGAAGAGTTGAGGTGGCGGATTCTCTGGAGCGCGCTCGCGTTGGTCGTCGGATCGGTCATCGGGTTCTATCTGGTTACCCGGTTCGACGTTCCCACGTTGCTCATGGAGCCCATCCGGCCGCACCTCGGTGGCGAGCGGCTCGCGTTTCTGCGTCCCACCGACGCGTTTCTCATCACGCTGAAACTCTCGGTGATCGTGGGATTCGTCATCGCCTTTCCCGTCATCTTCCATCAGGCGTGGGGATTTCTCAAACCGGCGATGTACGAGCGCGAACGCCGCATGGTCATGCCGGCCATGCTTGCCGGTTTGGGATTGTTCATGTCGGGCGTGTGGATGGCGTTCCTGTGGGTGTTGCCCGCCATCCTCCGCATCCTGTTGAGCGAACGCTTCATGGGGACGGCCTTCGAGGCGTTCATTACCGCCGGGGAATACTTCCGGTTCGCAACGGGAATACTCCTGGCGTTCGGTTTCGTCTTCCAGCTTCCGTTGGTGATGGTGCTGCTGGCGGCGCTGCGGTTGGTGAGTCCGAAATTCTTTGCACGACATCGGCCGTACGCGTTCTTGATTGGGGCCATGGTCGCTGCGTTCGTCACACCGCCGGACATCTTCTCCATGTTGATGATGATGGCGCCCATCATTTTGCTGTACGAGGTGGGGATACTCATCGGCCGTATCGTTTGGAGGCGGGCCGAGAAAGCGAATAACAGCATCGGCGGGGCCATGATCGTTCTCCTCGGCCTGATGCTTGGAGCGCAGGATGCGTCGGCCCAGGAGCGTAGGCCGCCACCGCCGCCCGACTCGCTGCGCAACCAGCAGGACACCCTGCGAGCGCGCCAAGATTCCGTCCTCGCGGATTCGCTGGCCCAGCAGAGCGATTCCACGCTGCGCATCGGACTGCCGACGGGTCCATCCCGACAGTTTCCCTCACCGGATTCGATCATCCAGGAGTTGTTGCAGCGTGAGGGATATCGTGCCACCCGCTACGCCGCGGACAGTCTCACGTTCCACGCCGAGACCCAGCAGATCGAATTGCGCGGCTCGGCCATGGTCGAGCGCGAGGGACGCATCCTCGAGGGCGATTCGATTCAATTCGCGCAGCCGGTGTGTCGGTTGGATGCCGGGGGAGATCCGAAACTCTTCGATGGAGCAACGACGGTCGTGGGTGGCTCTATGGCGTATGACACGTGCGCACGTCGCGGAGTGGTGTCTTCGGCCATCACCGCGTTCACCCAACAGGGTGTCGAGTGGTTCATGCGTGGCGAGCTCGCCATCGACTCGGCGTCTACGAGACTGTACGCTGCAGGAGGGTCTGTGACGAGCTCCGACTTGCCAGACCCCGATTATCATTTTTCCTTGGGCAGGACCAAGTGGGTGCGGAACAACATCATGGTGGCTCGGCCGCTCGTGCTGTACGTGCGTGACGTTCCCGTGCTGTGGCTTCCCTTCATGTTTCAAGACATGCGTCAGGGCCGGCGCTCGGGGATTCTCGTGCCGAGGTTTGGTATCAACGACATCGTGCGCCCGAATGAAGGATATAGAAGGCACATCACGAATATCGGATACTTCATCGCGCTAAACGACTATTTGGATGTTCAAGCGTCCATGGATTGGTTCGCAGAAACCTCTCTGTCTCTCAATGGGCAGGTGCGGTACCGCTGGCTCGATCGCTTCGTCAACGGCCAAATCGGCGTGTCGCGTGTGTTTGAGTCAGGGGTGAACGGGGCCCCGGGAGGGCGAACAATGCGACTGAATTGGAATCACCAACAACAGTTCAGCCAACGAACTAGACTGAACGCGAACGTCGATTTCGCAACGAGTACTCGGGTCCTACGTGAAAATTCCGTGGACCCGTTTTTGCAAGTCGGCCAGTTACGCAGCTCGATCAACTTCTCCAAGCAACAGGATTGGGGTACCATCACCATTGGTGGGAGTCGCACCCAACAAATCAGTGACGAGCAGATTCAACAAACATTTCCGGACGTTCGTCTCACTCCTGTACCGATCAGTATTGGCTCCGACATCACTTGGTCGCCATCGTTCTCGTTTGTCGTGAACCAGCGATTGAACTCGCCCGCCGGGACGATTCCCTTGCCCCCAATCGATGGGATACCACAGGAAGACTCGCTTTTCTCAGACACACGAACGACCGCGCTCAGTATTGGAACACCGATTCGCTTCGGGCGGTGGAACTGGCGCAACGATTTTCGGGTGACCGATGTGCTGACGGACGGTCGGAGCATCCAAACGATTCCCGATCCGAACGACTCGACGCAGACGCTCTCTCGTGTGTACGGAGAAGATTTTTCGACACAGATCGATTGGGACACGGGAATAAATCTCCCGATACTGTTCGCGTCAACGTGGAAGCTGCAACCCTCGGTGGGGGTACGGAACAAGACCAATGGTCCGTTTCTTCTGCGGAACCGGTTCACCGGCGGCGAGTTCATTCAGCAAGGCAAACGGCTCTCGTTTTCGGCCGGCCTCTCACCCACGGTGTTTGGATTTCTTCCTGGAGTGGGCCCGATCTCACGCATCCGTCACTCGATTTCTCCGCAGTTCACGTGGAGTTTCTCGCCCTCGGCGCAGGTGTCGGAAGAATTCGTGCGTGCGCTGAACCCCACAAACCCCAATCCCCGGTTGGAAAGTCCGGCGCTGCACACTGTGGGCCTGGGGGGCATCTCCCAGAACTTCGAGGGCAAGTTCGGCGAGGACACCTCAACGGTGGGCGGCGGCCAAAAAATCAAATTATTGAGTTGGCAAACCACCGGATTGCAATACGACTTCGAACAGGCCAAAGAACCCGGCCGCAACGGATGGCGTACGCAGTCAGTGACGAATTCGTTCACCAGCGACTTGCTGCGTGGGTTCAACCTGCGTGTGACGCACAACCTCTGGGACGGCGCGGTCGGATTCGATTCCACCCAATTCGATCCTTTCATGCAGTCGATTGCCGCCAGCTTCACCATCAGCGGTAACACCATCGAGCGGTTGGCCAAGGCACTCTTCGGTGGTGAGCCGCTCCCGCCCCCCGACCCGGAAGAAACGCAGCCCGATTCGCTGGAAGACGAATTCTTCACGCCCCCGCCAACGATGGCGGGCGGAAGAGCCTTTCAGTCCACCGAGAGCATTGCCGGCCGGGGTGTGCGAGGGCGAGGTTTCCAGGCCTCGATTCGATACAACGAACGACGAGTGCGCGACGCGGACGAGGCGACGACCTTCGCGACGTCGGCGGCCAATCGCAACCTCGGCGTCACTGTGTCGTTTAGCCCGACGAGGAATTGGGGATTGCGGTGGACCACGGACTACAACCTCACGACCAAAGAGTTCGGCTCGAATGCCCTCCGTCTCGAGCGCGACATGAACCGCTGGCGCGCCACGTTTGCCTTCGTACAAGCCCCCAACGGCAACTTCGCATTCAATTTCTTCATCCAGCTTCTCGACCTCTCCGAGCTGAAATTCAACTACGATCAAAGGAGTGTGAATCGCTGACCCCGCAGCTGTCCGCCAAAGTAGACACTCTCACCCCCTCCACAACCATCTAACTGCTTATAAAACAACGATTTAACCCCATGGCACGCTAACTGCCATAATTCTTTCCGTCCTTCCGTCGTTCCGTTCTTCCGTACAACGGGGGAGTGAATGCAATGAAAAAGTCCGTGTTTCTCGTCGGTGCCGCCTTGCTCGGCGCCGTCGCGTGCGAAGATGCGACCGCTCCTATCGCTCGGCCCGAAAATCTCGGCTACCAGCTCGAGCCGAGTGGCGACCCCCTGTTTCCGCAGGGCGTGCTGCTCTTTTGGGACCCGGTCGCGGATTCCAAGCTGTCGGCATACAACGTGTATGGTCGGCAAGACGGCTCGAACCAGTTCGACCTGCGTGGCACGACGACCTCACCGACGTTTCATGACGACGGTCAGCCCGATCTGGAATACCTTGTTTCGGCCGTCAACACCGACGGCGAGGAAAGCGACTTCAGCGACGCGGTGTTGATCGACGAGCGGCTTCGCCTCGAAGCGCCGGCGTCAATCGCGAGCGTGAGTCTCGATGGCGCGTTGCTCGTCACGTGGGCCGACAACGCATTCCTCAACGAACCCGATGGGTTCAAGAACTATCGGGTCTACAGTACGTCGGCCGATATCGACCAAAACCCGATCGCGTGCGGTGCCGGCTGGGCGCTCGAGGGAACGACCATTGCGCCGGAATTCATCGCGTCGGCGCTGACCAACGGTGTGCCGCTCTGTCTTGCCGTGTCTGCCGAGAGTGTGGAGGGATGGGAGAGTTTGTGGTCTGACGCCGCCGCCGATACGCCGCGGCCGGAGGCGAGAAACGTTCTCATGACTCCTCTTGAAGTGGATCCCGCGTTCAGCGGTTTCCGGTTCTTCGAGAATCTCAACGCCGACGCCTTCGTGGATGACAACGAGTTGGGGATCGTACGCGGCTCGCAGGCCGGCAACGATTTCAGGATCTTACTTGCGGGATCGACCGTCTTCATCGATCCGGTCCGTAGCGCCACCACGATCGCGTTGTACAGCACGCAACCGATCGACGACCTCACCTCGATCGATATCGCACCGGTGAGTGGTTATTCGCCTGTGGGACTCGAAGCCAAACCGGGGTTTGGGTACGTCTTCCAGATCGACGAGGGCGATGGACTCCTCCGCTACGGGGCGCTGCGTGTCACGCACGTCGGACAGCAGTTCATCATTTTCGATTGGTCCTACCAGACCGACGCGGGGAACCCGCAGCTATCGGTGAGAGGCGGATTGCCCACCGCCGACGAGAAGGGATTGATAGTCAAGGGGCATCATTAGGTTTCAGGTTTCAGGTTTCAGGTGACCGGTAACCGGGCAGCCGATTTCGGCACCGAAGACCTGGAACCTGGAACCTGACACCTGGAACCCCTGCACTATATTCCCGCGCATGCCAACAGAGATTCTGCTCGACGGAGAGTCGCTCACCGTCGAGCACGTCGTCGCCGTCGCACGTCATTCCGCCACAGTTTCGATTCGCGAAGAGGCCCTGGACCGGCTGGCCGAGTCGCGCAAGGTTGTTGAAGCCGCCGCGGCCTCGGATCGGGCCGTCTACGGAATCAATACCGGCTTCGGCAAGCTCGCCTCGGTCAAGATCGATTCCGACCAACTCCACGCCCTGCAACGCAACCTGATCCTGAGCCATGCGTCGGGTGTGGGCGACCCGCTGCCACGCGACGTGGTCCGGGCGACGATGTTGATCAAGGCCAACAGCTTGCTTATGGCGACGAGCGGAGTACGGCC
>CAYLZR010000025.1:7378-15182 GCA_964388145.1 uncultured Gemmatimonadaceae bacterium
GTCGTCTACAAGGCAAAAGAAGGCCTGTCTCTGATCAACGGCACGCAGGCTCAGACGGCCGTGTTGAGCCTGGTTGTCCACGACGCGAGTGTGCTCTGGCGCAACACGCACGGTGCCGCCGCCATGACGCTGGAGGCACTCAAGGGGACTCCCGACGCGTTCGATGCGCGGCTCCAAGATGCTCGGCCCCACCCGGGGCAAGTCCGGTCGGCAGCCATCATGCGTGAACTGTTGGAGGGGAGCGAGATCCGTGAATCGCATCGGGTGGACGACCCCCGGGTGCAAGACGCCTACAGCGTTCGCTGCACGCCGCAGATTATGGGCCCGGTCCACGACACTATCGAATACGCGGCGTCCGCCGCGCGAATAGAACTCAACGCGGCCACGGACAACCCGTTGGTTTTCGACGGCGACCTCGTGTCGGGTGGTAACTTTCATGGGCAGCCGATTGCCATGGCTCTCGATTACCTGACGATCGCGCTGACCACCCTGGCCGGTATGGCGGAGCGACGCATCGAGCGTCTGGTGAATCCCGATCTATCACCGGGATTGCCGGCTTTTCTTGCACCAAACCCCGGTCTCGAGTCCGGGTTCATGATGGTGCAGATTGCGGCGGCGTCGCTAGTCGGCGAGTGTCGGGCACTGAGTACACCGGCGAGCGTGCAGTCCATCCCGACGGATGCCAATCAAGAGGATGTTGTTCCGATGAGCATGGCCGCCGCGTTCAAGACCAGGCGAGTATACGAGAATGCGAGCCGCATCGTGGCGTGTGAGTTGATGTGCGCTGCACAGGGGTTGGAGTATCACCGTCCGTTGCGCTCCGCGCCGGCTGTCGAGAAGCTGCTAACGAGGGTTCGAGAGCAAGTCGAGCCGTTGACGGAGGACAGATCGCTGACTGCCGATATCGAACGACTCACTGTGCTCGTAAAGGGGGAAGCTCTCGTATGACGGTAGGCGCAACGAGCCGGGTGGTGCGCGCTCCGCGTGGCAGCGAGCTGTCGTGTCGCGGTTGGATTCAGGAAGCGGCAATGCGCATGCTCATGAACAACCTCGACCCCGAGGTGGCCGAGCGACCCGACGATCTCATTGTTTATGGCGGAACCGGCCGCGCGGCGAGGAGTTGGGAGGCGTTCGACCAGATTGTCGCGTCGTTGCGTTCTCTGGAGAATGACGAAACGCTGCTGGTGCAATCGGGCAAGCCGGTGGGGGTGTTCAAGACGCACCCCGATGCACCGCGGGTGCTGATTGCCAACTCCAATCTCGTGGGTCGCTGGGCTGATTGGGATCATTTCCGCGAGCTGGAGGCCAAAGGACTGATGATGTACGGCCAAATGACTGCGGGAAGTTGGATCTACATCGGTACGCAGGGAATCCTGCAGGGCACGTACGAAACCTTTGGAGCGGTGGCGCGCGCGCATTTCGGTGGTGACCTGCGCGGTCGCATCGTGTTGACCGGCGGACTCGGTGGCATGGGTGGCGCGCAGCCTCTCGCCGCGACCATGAACGGGGCAGCCTGCTTGGTTGTAGAGGTCGACGCGACCCGTATTC
This sequence comes from uncultured Gemmatimonadaceae bacterium, assembly GCA_964388145.1. GTDB lineage: Bacteria > Gemmatimonadota > Gemmatimonadetes > Gemmatimonadales > GWC2-71-9 > B3T1B10. Next base: position 8,927 of record CAYLZR010000025.1, read on the forward strand.
AGCGGCGGTTAGAAACGCGTTACCTCGATGTGATGACGGACTCACTGGAGGATGCGTGGTCGCGGCTGACCGCGGCCAAGGATAGCGGTGAAGCAATCTCCGTGGGGTTGGCAGGGAACTGTGCGGAGGTGCTTCCAGAAATCGTCCGGCGTGGTTGGCAACCCGATGTGGTGACCGACCAAACCTCCGCGCATGACCCGCTCAACGGATATATCCCAGCAGGTATGACGTTGGACGGGGCGTCAGCGTTGCGCACATCCGACCCCAAGGGGTATCTCGAGCGATCGCGCGAGTCTATCACGACGCACGTCGGCGCGATGTTGGCGATGCAGCGAGCGGGCGCCAGGACATTCGACTACGGAAACAACATTCGGACGGTGGCGTTCGATGAAGGCCTTCAAAACGCGTTTGATATACCAGGCTTTGTGCCGGAATACGTGAGGCCGCTGTTTTGCGAGGGTCGCGGCCCCTTCCGTTGGGTAGCATTGTCAGGCATGCCATCAGACATTCACCGCACCGACGAGTTGGTGATTGAATTGTTCCCCGAGAACGAACACCTGGTGCGGTGGATTCGCTTGGCTGCCGAGCGAGTCGCCTTTCAGGGCTTGCCGTCTCGCATTTGTTGGCTCGGACAAGGCGAGCGCGCCCGTTTTGGATTGGCACTCAACGAACTGGTGGCCAAGGGTGAAGTACAGGCCCCCATCGTCATTGGACGGGACCATCTCGACACGGGTTCGGTGGCGTCGCCTTTCCGTGAGACGGAAGGCATGCGTGACGGTTCCGATGCCATCGCGGACTGGCCGATTCTGAACGCGCTGCTGAATACCGCGTCAGGTGCCTCATGGGTGTCGTTCCACCACGGAGGTGGCGTGGGGATCGGCAACTCTCTGCATGCGGGTCAGGTCATCGTGGCTGATGGTTCAGACGAGGCCGCGGCTCGGCTACAGCGAGTGCTCACGAACGATCCGGGAATCGGGGTGGTCCGGCATGCCGATGCTGGTTACGAGCAGGCCGTCGAAACTGCCAAGGAACACGGCCTGAAGATTCCGATGCAGGAATCGAGGCCTTGAGCAAGCTCCTCCTAGGTGCATCTCAAGTCGTCACGTGCCGCGGGCCCGCCCGGGGGCGTCGCGGCAAGGAAATGGCGGAGCTCGACGTCATCGACGAGGGCGCGATTGCGATCGGTGACGACGGAAACATTCTCGACGTCGGTCGCAGCTCCGACATGCGTGCCGCGTTCCCCTCGGCAGAGATCGAAGAAGTTGAAGGTGTGCTGTTCCCGGGGTTCGTCGACTGCCACACACACGCCGTGTTTGGTGCTCCACGTGTGGAGGATCACGAGCGGCGGGCACGGGGTGTGGCGTACAAAGAGATCGCGGCGGCCGGAGGCGGCATCTTGTCGTCGGTCAGGGATGTGCGGGCAAAATCACAACACCAGCTCGAGGTACTCACCCGGGCGCGACTGCAGATGTTGCTGGCCCAAGGCTCCACGACCGTCGAGGTGAAATCGGGGTATGGCTTGTCGCTCGAAGCAGAGTTGAAACAACTCGAGGTGATCCGCGCGCTACATCAGGAGCGACCGCATCTCGTCGCGACTTTCCTCGGCGCGCACGAGGTTCCTGCCGAACACCGCCACGATAGGGGCGGCTATGTGGAACTCGTCGTGCACGAGATGTTGCCGGCGGTTGTGCAGCACGGGCTGGCGCGTTTCTGTGACGTCTTTTGCGAACCGGGCGTCTTCACACCGGAACAGTCACGCACGGTGCTCTCCGCCGCTCTGGGGCACGGACTGCGGGCCAAGTTGCACGCAGACGAGCTGGACGGTTCGGGTGGGGCCGAGCTCGCGGTGGAAATGAACGCCGTGAGTGCAGACCATCTGGCGGCCATCTCTCAGCGCGGCATCGACGCGCTGGGGAAAGCTCAGAATACGGTCGCCGTATTGCTTCCCGGAACGATGATGTTCCTCGGCCGGAAAGAACGGGCACCCGCCCGACCATTGATCGATGCCGGGGCCGCCGTGGCGCTGGCGACGGATTTCAACCCCGGCAGCTCACCCGGCATGAGCCTGCCTCTCATGACCACCATGGGGGTGTCACAGCTGGGCCTCGTGCCGGCGGAAGCCATCACGGGCATCACCGTCAACGGGGCGGCGGCCGTTGGCGAGGCGAATCGGCGTGGCCAGCTCGCCAAGGGGTTTGCCGCCGACATCGCGCTGGCGTCGATCGCCGATTGGCGTGAGCTTTCGTACTGGTACGGGGTCAACCTCATTACGGGTGTGTGGGTGGGTGGCGCGGCTTGTCACCTCAGTCTAAAGCCTCTAGATTCAGCATCTTAGCCCCGTTTCATACCACAGAATCCCGTGCTGAGGTCGGTCCACTGGCTCTAAACGTCGACAGGCTCAAAGACAAGGCTCGCAAGCTCGAGTTGAAGGACCAGCCCGCGAAGGCCATCGAGTTCTATCTCAAGATCATCGATGGGCTCGAGGGCACTCCTGAGATGGACCACGAGCTTGCTGTCTTCAACAAGGTTGGTGATCTCTACCTCAAGACCAACGAAGTCAATTCGGCGGTCGAGATGTACGAGCGCGCGGCGCAGCGATACGTCGAATCGGGACTTCCCAACAACGCGATCGCGCTCTGTAACAAGATCCTCCGAAACGCTCCGGGCCGGACCACGACCTATCTCATGTTGGGCGATCTCATGCTGCAACGTGGTTTCGGTGCGGAGGCAAAGCAGCACTTGCTCGAATACGCGCAGCGAATGAAAAAGGTCGGTCAGGTTCGGGAGGCCTTCAAGGCGCTCAAGAAATTCGCCGATGCGTCGCCGCAAAACAATGAGGTGCGGGCGATGTTGGCTGAACAACTCGAGGCCGCGATCAGAGAAACCCCTGACGACGCGGTCCTCAAGAAACTGTACGAAGGGTTCACCGGTCGCGCGTCGTCGGTCGGCAAGGCCGTCGCCGACACAGCCGACCGAAAGTCGAGCAGGTCGGACCTGGTGTTTATCGATCTGGATAAGGATGCGGGAAGCGGCTCCGGCGAGTCGGCCGTGGAGACCGAGTCGTTGGAGATCGAATCGGCAGCGATAGCCGATGAAGAACCGGAACCCGAGGTGGTCGACGAGGAGCCCTTCGAGATCGAGCGTTCCTCGGGCACCGAAGACGATGTGAAGCTAGAGGTCGTCACGGGCATAGGGGAACTCGATCCGTTGTCAGACCTCGAAACGACCGACGTAGCACCCTTGGTGACAGAGGAGTCTGAACGGCGGTCGATACAGGTCGAGCCGGACGAGGTTCCCGTCTTGGAAGGCATAGGGGCCGACGATGATTCGGTGGAAGTGCTGGACGACCTTGGGTCGCTCGTCGAAGACCAGCCGAGTGCTGGCGGCGAGAGAACCAGCGAGCCGCTGGCAGCGGAAGAAGTTGTTTTCGTAACAGAAGACACGACCGATGCGAAGGGTTCGGCCGAGCCACCAGGACGCGACGTTCCAGAGCTGGATCTTGCCGGTTTCGACGAACCCGACGCGATCCTTACAGACAATGACGCCGCGACGGTGGACGTGGGAGGAGACCCGCTGACGCCACCAGACGGCAAAGCAGCCGAGGAGAATCTCGAAGAGTATCTCCGCGGGACCGGTGGGGACGTGTTGGACGGTCTGTCCGACGTGCCTGATCTTATCGTCGAAAAATACGACGCGTTCCCATCGCTAGACGAGGGCACCGAGATCCCGGAATTGCCGGCCGAACCGGAGCGAGACCTCGGAGTCCTCGAGGCGGCGGTCGCACAGAACCCCGACGACGCGGCCGCCCGGCGAGACCTCGCCGAGGTGCTCCTAGAACAAGGAGAACGGGACCGTGGGCTGGATGAGCTCGACGCCGCCCTCGAAGTCTACGAAAAGGCGGGCGACTGGGAGGAGGCCACCAGCGTGGCGACCGAAATCTTGCGCCTCGAACCCAACTCCGTGCCGCATCTGCAGAAACAGGTCGAATTCACGTACCGTCGCGGTGATGAGACCCAACTCGTTCCGGCCTATCTCGGGTTGGCAAACGCCTTGTTCAGCTCGGGAGCCATGATCGAATCCCGCGCCGTATACGAGCGCGTCCTCGAGCTCGATCCGGGCAACCAAGCGGCCAACGAAGGTATCGCTACGGTCGACCAGATGGTGCCGCCCGAGGACCGCGGCGACCGGCTCCGCAAGAGCGGCGACGAAGCGGCGGTGCCGCCCGCCGCGGCGGCATCGGATACCGAGGTCGAACAATCTGCGGCGAACCGGACGTCCGGCTTCGTCGATCTCGGCGATTTCATCCTAGGCGATGAAAATCAGAAGTCCACTCGGATGGTGGGCAAAGACGAGCAAACGGGCGACGAGCAGCGCGACTTCAGAGTTATGTTGAATCAATTCAAGAAGGGCATCGAGGAAAATATCGATGAAGCGGACGCGCAGGCGCACTACGATCTTGGTGTGGCATTCAAAGAAATGGGACTGCTGGAAGAAGCGATCTCGGAATTTCAGAAGGCTTTGCGTGCGGAGGATACCCGTCTTCGAGCGGCCGAATCCCTAGGAATGTGCTTCTACGAGAAGGGTCAACTCCAGGTGGCGGCTACGGTGATGCGTCGCGCCGTCGATGTAGATAAGAGCGGCGACGAGCCAAAGATCGGCTTGCTGTATTGGCTCGGCCGATGTGAGGAAGAGCAATCGAAAGCGGCTGACGCCCTCGTTTATTACCACCGGGTCATTGCCGTCGAAATCAACTTCCAAGATGTAGGCGATCGAGTCAGCGCGCTCTCGAAGGTGGGACGCTGAACGTGCCGTCCGAACTCGCATCGGTCGATCTCGCGACGATCCAGGAACCCGTCCGCGACGAGCTGAACGGCGTGTTGGACGAATTGCGGCGCATCATCGTCGCAGATTTTCCCCTCATCACCGAGGTCAACGAACACTTGCTCCACATGAAGGGCAAGATGTTTCGCCCTACGCTGCTGCTGCTGTCGGCACAGGCGTCGGGGGAAGGACTGACTTCCGAAGACGTGACGTTGGCCGCGGTCGTCGAGCTCATTCACCTCGCCACGCTCGTTCACGACGACTCGGTGGATCACTCTGTGCTGCGGCGTGGGCAGCCGACGGTCAACGCGATGTTCAGCCATCAGATCGCGGTGATCATGGGAGATTATCTGTACTCTCGCGCGATGATCGAGCTCGTCGAGCTGGACGACCGAGTCCCCTTGCGGGTGATGAGCCGGGTGACCAATGAGATGACAGTGGGCGAAATGCGTGAACTGCAGGCGCATGACACCCTGGATTATTCCGAAGAAGATTATGACGCTCTCATTCAGTACAAAACGGCGTCGCTCATGTCGGGCGCTTGTGAAATCGGCGCGCGTCGCGCGGCGCCGGAAATCCGGGACCAGTTGCGACGTTACGGGGGGTTGTTGGGGCGGGCGTTCCAGATCACCGATGACGTCCTCGACTACACCGAGACGGAGAGCGTCACTGGGAAGCCGAGTGGCCTCGATCTACGAGAACACAAGATCACCCTTCCACTCATCGCGGCACGCCGACACATGTCGGCCAGTGAACTGTCACAGGTGGAGCGCCTCATGGCCTGTCCCGAGCCGTCGGACGAACTCGTGGCCGAAGTCATGGCCACAGTGCGACGTGTGGGCGGAGTCGATGCGGCCCGCGAAAAGGCGCATCGATTGGCCTTGCTCGCCGAACGAGAGTTGGACGGTATTCCCGAGAGTCCGGTCCGCGAAGCCCTCCGTGGGGGATTGGCCCATGCCGTCGATCGAAGGAGCTAAATGATGTCAATTGGTCCACGACGGGCGGGCTTCTACGTGTCCGTTCTCGCCATCGGATTTGTCGTCGGTGGCTTTCTCTCGGCGTTGATGGATCGATTCCTTCCCCAAGGACCCGCCAAGGAGTTCTTCACCTGGACGGTGAGTCCCTCCATCGGTCCATTTCATATTAACTTACTCGTGGTGAACATGACCCTGGGCCCCATCGGGCTCCAGGTGTCGTTGCTCGCTCTGGTGGGCGTGATGTTTGCCTACCTGATAGCCCGGTCGCTTTTCTAGGGGGCGAAGATGCCATTCAATGTTGGTCCGTGGGAGCTGTTACTGATCCTACTAGGTCTGCTTCTCGTGTTCGGCGCAAAGAGGTTGCCGGAAATGGGGGCAGCGATGGGGAAGGGAATTCGGGAGTTCAAAAAGAACATTACGGAAATGAAGCACGAGCTTGATCGCCCCGCCGACGCAGA
>CAYLZR010000025.1:15282-17675 GCA_964388145.1 uncultured Gemmatimonadaceae bacterium
ATCTTGGCTTGCAGTTCTCGTTGCGCTCGCTCGAGATCCCGGCGGCGATCGATAATTTCGGCTCCCTGTCGCAGAGACAGCATGAACCGCCGCAGGCGATCTTGCCTGGCGTTTTGCAGCACCGAGATCCGCCGGATCTCCAATTCCGATGCGAAGGCCCCGCTGTCGGCCAGGTGTTTGGCGGACGGCTCGACAAAGTAGATGGCATCACCGGCTTCGACCGGGCCGCTCGTCTCGCCGACACCAAGTCCAAAGCTCGAGCCCACTACCTCGGGGAGGAAGGCAACGCGCGGATCGGGCTGAATGCGGTTCATCGGGCCCAAAGTCGTGAAGTTCAACAAGAACACGAGTGCAACCTCGGAGAGTGATTGTCCCGCCCGAATCCTCGTGTCGATTTCAGACGCCATTTCGCGGGCGATGTCCCACTTCTTGGCCGCCATCGCGGCTCGCCGCACTTCTGCTTCCACCTCGGCGAATGGTGGCGCACCTTCGGGGCGCACGCTGTCGAGTCGGAAAACGTAGAAAGCAAAGGGCGTCTCGATTACTTCCGATATTTCGTCAGGAATGGCCTCGAACGCCCACAGGGTCGCGTCGGGAATCGCTCGCCCGTCCAAAATCATCCGGCCACCTTCCATGGCGATCGGCGCGGTCAATACGGGGAGGCCCAGCATCTCCGCTGTGTCGTCCAGTGCGCCCGGGTCGTCCTGCTCGGCGGCGAACAAATCCATCGAATCCGCGCGACTCTCCACCACGTCGAGGTGCTCGCCGGCCAATTCGATCGGGATGAGAATGTGACTCGCGTGGATGCTGTCGCTCGTCAGGCTTTCCCTGCGGATGATGTGGAACCCAAACGACGTCTCGACGGGCTCCGACATCTCGCCGTCGCGTAGTGCCAGCACCGCTTCTTCGAACTCGGCGAGGAACCGACCACGAACCGCGACCCCGAGATCGCCACCGTTAACCCGGCTCGTCGAGTCGGCGGATTCACGTTGGGCGATGTTCGCAAAGTCGGCGCCGTCGACAATCTCCTGTCGGACTTGCTGTGCCCGCTCGACTGCCGCGGCGGTGTCCGCGCTGTTGGTGAGGCGCGATGTCGTGATGTAGCTGGTGTACGCGCCGACCGGCCGTTCGAACTCATCAAGGTGCCCGTTGTAATATTCGCGCACGTCGGCATCGGTCAATGTGATCTGTGAGTCCGCGACCATCGCGTACGGGTCCAGTTCCAGCAAACGGATGGTGACCGAATCGTTTTCGTCTTGGTACATCTGCCAAAGCTTGGCATTGGAGACGTACACGTCGGTGAGCAACTGTTCGTACAGCTTGGTGCGTGGGATTTCCTCCCGATAGCGGGCTTCCAGGGCGAACATGAAATCCGGTTGAACGTTCGAGGCCAGGAAGCGCTGATACTTCTCGAGGTCGAACGCGCCGTCCGTTTGAAACTCCGCAGCCCGTATGATTTCCGGGGGCGGAGAGAACCGTGCGGCGGCAATGATCTCATCGTCGGAAACACGGATGCCGCGGCGCTGGTATTCCTGTTGGAGCAGCAGTCGCTGAATGAGTTCCTCGAGGACGGCATCCTCGAACGCCCGTTGCTCCTCCAGTGAGTATCCGTAGCTGCCACCTGCGAACTGTCGCTGCTCCTGAGCGACGCGTAGCGCGTTGTAGTATGTCTGAAGGTTGATTTTCGACCCGTTGACGCGAGCGGCCGCATCACCGAGTGATGCCCCTCCTTGACCGGTCACGTCCATCCCCACGTCGAACACCATCCACCCGACGAAAGCCACTGTCAGAAAGAGCATGATCCATTTTGCGCTCGCGCGCATCGACCGCATCACCATCGACTACACCTGCCTCAAAATTCGGGGTTGGAGAGGGCCTAAGTGTAAGTGTGACAACGTGAAAACTCAACCCAGCCGGTTGACAGCTATTGCCGCCGATGGGTAAGTTGGGGCTCCCCACACCACTCCAAGGACGCCGCTCCCCGATGGCCTATCAGAGCGAACTCGAGAAGCTCCAACGACGATACGAAGAAAAACCTTCTCAATGGTTTGCTGCACTTGCCGAGGAGCATCGGCGTGCCGGTGACGTGCAGCTTGCTATTGAAATACTACGCCGGGGACTGGAGCAGCGTTCCAATTACGTGAGCGGGCACATCGTGCTCGCGCGGTGCCTCGTGGATCGGGGCGAGGAGGAAGAAGCGCAGCAGGTGTTGGAACGCGTCCTCGAGTTGGACGCCGAGAACATCATTGCGCTGAAAGTGCTCAGTGAAATTGCCGAGCGTGGCGGCAATGCCGCGGCGGCACGCTCATGGTTGGAGCGGCTCCTCGAATTCGATCCGATGAATGAAGAGGGCCGGCAGCTGCTCGAGCGGCTGGCGGAGGTAGGGGAGGCAG
>CAYLZR010000026.1:0-17253 GCA_964388145.1 uncultured Gemmatimonadaceae bacterium
CGATCGGCGGCGGCGGTGGTGATTCTCAACGGCCACGTGCCTGAGGAAATGCCGGTGCGGTAGTTGAGGAGCTTCGCATTTCGGCTGCCCTGACGTGCACTTCAAACTCGCGTCGATCGCGATCGAGCTACGTTCGGGCCTTTTCCAAAAGGAACGAGTTGCTCGGAATGGCGACCTCTTCGTGTTTGGTCCATCGAATCATCATCAACACGCCGACGATCGCGATGATGATACTGGCGAGCTGAGCCACCGTGAAGGCCGCAAGAAATCTGTCGTCCTTGGCCCTGATGAACTCGATCAAGAACCGTTCGGTACCGGCGAACAAAAGATATGCGCCAAACAGCCAACCGGTCCCATGTGCGTGTGTGCGAAGCCGCCACAGCACCCAGAAAGTCAACAACATCGCCGCGGCCTCGTACAACTGGGTCGGGTGCACTGCCATCGCTTCCAACGGATTGACACCTTCGGGAATGGGTATGCCGTAACTGGAGTTCAGCTGGAGGGCGGTCGATGGTGGTAATCCCTCCGGGAACCTCATACCCCAAGGCAGGCTCGTGGGAACGCCGTAGTCATCCTGTACCAAGAAGCATCCAACACGGCCCAGCGCGTACCCGACCGCCAAGGCCAGTGCGGCGAGGTCGCACGTGACGCGCGTGGGGATGCGTTTGCGCAGTCCGTTCAAATACACCGCGGCCGTTCCGCCGATGAAACCGCCGTACCACACTAGACCACTCCGCGACATGAGAGCGCCCGGATCGCGGGTGAGGACGACGTACCAGATCTTGGCGCCTACGATTCCCCCGATCACGGCGGCGACTACGATGTCCGACGCGTAATCCTCGTTCAGACCACGCCGCCGAAGCTCTCGTTGGATCGCCCATCCGCCGGTGAGGAACGCCACCATCATCATCAGGCCGTAACCCGTGACCTCGAGAGCAAAAATATTGAAGACTAGCGGGTAAGTGGTCATAGCTCGGTCGATGTGGGATAGAGTTCGTGGTCCCGCTCCAGACCCGGCCACGGCATGCGTGGATTCGCTTCGAGGAATGAGTCGCTCTCATGGCCTTGCTCGAGATGAAACCACCCCGCTCGGGCAATCATCGCCGCGTTGTCGGTGTTCAATCGAGGCTGCGCGACCGCCACTCGCGCTTTTTCCCCGACGGCCTCGGACATCTGTCGCGAGAGTGTTTGGTTGCAAGCCACACCGCCCCCAAGGACCACGGTGTGATACCCGGTGCGGTCGAGGGCCATCAAGACCTTGTTGGTCAAAACGTCGAAGGCCGCTGCTTGGAAAGAAGCGGCCATGTCCGCACGGTCGGCCTCCAGATCTTTACGCTCTTTGGCAGCATAGAACACTGCCGTTTTCAAGCCGCTAAACGAGAAATCAAATCCTTTATTCTTCAGTGGGCGCGGAAACGCAAAACGATCGGTTCCGGCCGCCGCCAGTTTTTCGATGATCGGTCCACCGGGGTAACCGAGTCCGAGGAGCTTGGCCACCTTGTCGAACGCTTCGCCGGCGGCATCGTCTCGCGTCTGTCCCAGCAAGATGTACCGGCCCCACTCGGGGACATCGAGGAGTACCGTGTGCCCTCCAGACACGATCAGCGCGACAAACGGTGGTTTGAGATCTGGGTCATCCAGCGTCGGGGCAAACAAGTGACCCTCGAGATGGTGAACCCCCATGAGACGCCGTCCTCCTGCCGCGGCCAAGCCCTTGGCGAAACACACACCGACGAGCAGTGCGCCCACCAGGCCGGGGCCTGCGGTGACCGCCACCGCGTCCACGCCGCTCAATGGAACGCCGGCCTCGGTCAACGCGCGCTCCACCACGGGTCCAATCGCGCGGAGATGTGCGCGGCTGGCCAATTCAGGAACGACGCCCCCGAAAATCTTGTGAATGTCTTGAGACAGGATGACAAGGCTCGCCAACTCCGCGTTACCGCGGTCGGCGACCAGCACGGCGGCTGACGTTTCGTCACACGACGTTTCGATTCCAAGAACGACGTCGCTCATCGGATGATGCGTTGTGCCTGCACCGAGTCCGGAGCCACGGTGGCCGTGAGGCCCGTGGGCGAACCCACGCTGAGCGCGAGCATGTCTCCCTCGGCAGCGGCCGCAGGAGCCGTCACGAGGAGACTGTCGCGATTCAGTGTCAAGAGTCTGGCTGCCGGACCGCGAACCGTTACCTGGACTGTGGACGGCACGCTGCCCCACACGCCGCCGCCGATCACCACGGGCACGCCTCCGATGGTGCGCTGTGTGATCTGATCGACGCGCACTTCGATTTCGACTTGCGGTTGCGAGAGCGTCACGACCCCGAGCGCCGTCGTGTCGATGGGGACGCTGCGGCGTATCGTGCTTCTCACGGCGGGGAGATCCAACGGGATCGTGTACAGCCTGCCAATCCTATTCACCTGTGCTGCGGGCCCGAGCACGACAACGCTCTCAGGAACCACGCTGACCCGCCCCCCGAGGAGAACGAAACCCGACGCGGCTTTGATGATGCCAGGCGCATACACCGGAACGGATCGACGGCGTATGTCGTCCAGGTACACCACGAGACGTGGGGGCACGATATCCTGCAAGGTCACTTTCGTGTCCGGCTGCAAGATCACGTCTTGTGGCGATAGATCGATGATGACCGTGGATCCGGTCGCTGAATCGGGCACCACTTTGGTGAGCACGGGTGGGCTGGTGTAGAGCTTGATCAACTCTCGCGGAGGTCCGCTCACTTTCGCCTGTACCTGAGGCAATTCCTGAGCAAAGATGCGGTTGTCTGGGAGTTGAATGTCGAGCCGAACGGGAACGAGCTGGGCGGTGGGTTGTACGGCGGACAGGGCCGCCCAAAGGACCGCCGCCAGCGCGAGTGCGGTAATCTTAATCGGCCAATTGGCGGCGACGGCGGATTTGATATCGAACTGCATCAGCCTCCCGATTGACCTGCCTGGGTCGGTGTTGCCGCGTCGGTTTTGTCGGGCGAACTCTCGTCCGGCTCGGCAATCCCCAACAGCCGCCGGAATCGCTCCCGCTGTACCGGCTCATCCCACTCGACCGGCCCGATCGATTTGTGCACGATCACGCCGTCGCGATCCAAGATCACCGTTTCCGGAAGACCGGTGGCTTGGTAGTCGATTTCTATCTGCCCGCTACGGTCGTGCAGCACGTCGAAAGTGAGTCCGAGTTCGTTGGCGAAATCCAGCACTTCCTCGCCGCTCACCTGGTCCACGCTCACGGCGACGATCTTGAGACCGGCGGGACCCAACTCCCGATAGAGGCGCTCCATCGAGGGCATCTCCCATCGGCACGGCCCGCACCAGGTGGCCCACAGGTTCAACAGCACGATGTCTCCACGATAATCGGCGAGCGTCACGGTTTCGCCGGTCGCGAGATTCACGGCGGTGAAGTCCGGAGCTTCCGCGCCCGTGGTAACCTGGGCGATGTCTTCGGTGAGCAGCACGCCGATCCCGAGCGCCCCAACCAGCAGCGTCATGATGATACCGACCGCGATCCATTGTCCCCGCGAGGAATTCTTGCTCATACGGATACCCCCTCTTTGCAGCGATCACGTAGCTCGCCGATCCGCGCGGCGGGATCGGGCGCCGAGAAAATCGCCGAACCCGCTACGAACGTGTCCGCACCGGCACAGTGCGCTGCCCCTATAGTGTCGGGTGCAATGCCCCCGTCTACCTCCAGAAAAGCGCCACTCTCGTGTTGATCGAGCAGGCGTCGCGCGCGGCGGATCTTGTCCGTCGCACTTCCGATGTACGATTGGCCTGCGAAACCCGGGTTCACGCTCATGATCAGCAACAAATCGAGGTCGTCCATCACTTCACCGGCCATCGAGATGGGCGTCCCCGGGTTCAGGGCCAGCCCGGCCCGCATCCCGTTCTCCCGGACCACCGCCAGGTGACGCTGCACGTGGATGGTGGCCTCCGGATGAAACGTGAACACCGAGGCTCCTGCTTGAGCAAACGGTTCGATGTACCGCTCCGGTTCCACGACCATCAGGTGGACGTCCAGCGGCAGATCCGTCAGACCCCGAAGCGCCTTAATCAGGGGCGCGCCGAAGGTCAGATTGGACACGAACCGTCCATCCATGACGTCCACATGTATCCAATCGGCGCCCCCGCCCTCCAACATCTGGACTTCGTCCGCCAGACGGCCGAGATCGGCGCTCAACACGCTTGGGGCGATGCGAACAGGGTTTGCCATCACTGCTCTCTCCTGACGTACCAGCCGGTGACGTTGGTGCCCGGAGCCGTCAGCGTGCCTCCTCGCGGTAGCTGCCGAAAGATCATTCCTTCGGCCTGCGCCCGTGAGATCGCCGGGTAGAACGTGCCCATCACCAGATCCAAGGCCTCCAAGGTATCCTGCGCCTGCTCCAAAGTCATGCCCAACAGACGGGGCATTACGACGGACGCCGGGCCGACGGACACCAGCACCCGCACGCGATTCCCCGGCCGGAGTGTCACTCCCGCTCGGGGGCGGGTGTTTTCGACCTCCCCACGAGGAAGCGGAGTCTGTACGCTTTCGATCACGGCTGTCAGCCCTGCCGATTCTATGAGCAGCCTGGCAAGCTCTCCGGTGTAGTTGGCGACGTCCGGCACCGGAATCTGCTGCGGCCCCTGACTGACCGACAGCTGGACCGACCAGCCTTCAGGTACCACAACTCCCGAGGGCGGATCCTGCCAGACGACGCTCCCCGATGAGGCCGTCGGATGGCTGAGCGTTTCGGCGTCTCCCGCCAGCAGCCCCTCGGCGAGCAGTGCTTCTTGGGCGTCGGATTGCGACATGCCGATCACGTCGGGTACGGTGCTTGCCTCGGCAAAGAACGGTGCGGGAAACAATAGCAACGCGGCGAGGAAGTAGCCCACGACCAGGAACGCGAGGAAGCCACCCATAAACAGCCTAAGGTCGTGACCGTGCGACAGCGCCCCCAGCCAGGCTCCGGGTTTGAACCACCCGAGTCCGACACGCTGCTTGCCGCCGGAGGGAGTGTGTCGGTGTACTTTCATGCCGCTCGCCTCAATCGCGCCGCAAACCCGCCGTCACCCGTATTCGCGCCGGGAAGCACGACCAGGTCTGGGTCATCTCGTCGGTAGTTTGGGTGTTGTTCCAAGAATCGATCGACTTGGCGCTCGTTCTCCTCGGGCTCGAGGGAGCAAGTGAGGTAGCCGAGCACGGCGCCTGTTTTCACGATGGAGGCGACGCCGGCCAGGATTTCCCCTTGGCGTTGTGCCAACACGTGGATTTGTGATTCTTCGAGTCGCCATCGGGCGTCCGGGTGTCGCGCCATGGTGCCGGTTGCACTGCAGGGGGCGTCCACCAGCACGAGGTCCATGGTTTCGGTCGCAAGGGGTGGGTGTCGGGCGTCCGCGGCTATCTGCCGCACGTTCGGCGCCGCGCGCTTCAGGTTCTCCCGCAAGCGGCCGAGGCGGCGCAGCGACCAATCCGACGCCAGAACCGAGCACGAACGACTGAGCGAGATCGCTTTGCCACCAGGAGCGGCACACGCGTCCCAAGCCCGCGTTGACGCGCTCGATTCGGTCACGAAATCGAGTAACCGGCGCTGCACGGGATCTTGCACGATGAAGCCGCCTTCTCGGTATCCGGGCAGTGCTTCGACCTCGGTATCGGTAATGGTGAAACCGAAGCCCGAAGCGTGGGGTGCATGATGAATGTCCGCGGCCTGCAGAGCGCCCGCCAACTCCTCGACCGTCCAGAGCGCCGGTTGGATGACCAGCGGCGGGCGTGAGTTGTTGTGTCGCAGTAAGTGTTCCGTTTTCTCAACTCCGTAATTTTCGAGCCAACGTTGTACCAACCACGTAGGATGGGAGAAACGCGCGGCCAGATTTTCTCGCGTCGGCGGTCCTGTAACGATTTCAGCGCCGGGCCGCTGGGAAACTCTTCGCAAGACCGCGTTGACCAGCGGTGCGAACTTCGTACCGCACACGGCTTTCGCCAAATCCACAGAGCTTTGCACGGCCGCATAGGATGGTACACGATCGAGGTGCGAAAGTTGGTACGCGCCGATGCGAAGGACGTCCCGCAAATCCTCCTGCAGAGGTTTCTTTGGCTGCGTTAATGCGGCCGTTATCCGACGATCGAGGCCCAATCGTTCTCGCAGCACCCCAGCCGCAATCTCGTGGGCGAGCTTGCGGTCCACGTTGGATAGCTCGGTGATCGAATCATCGAGCGCGCGATCGAAGGTCTCGCCGGTGCGTACTGCCCGCAGAATGTCGAGAGCTGCCCCCCGCGGCCCCGTGCCCGAGGCCACGGTCAGTCCAGGAGACCGGTCGGGGGACTCGAAGGTACGGCGATTTCCCGCCGGGCCATGCGCCCGGCGAGGTACGCCCAGCGCCCGGCCTCAACGCCCAATCGCATCGCGCGAGCCATTGCCACCGGATAGTCGGCCTGCGCAATCGCTGTGTTCATGAGGATGCCGTCCACGCCCTGTTCCATCGTCACGCACGCATCGGATGCGGTGCCGACTCCCGCGTCGACGATGACCGGCACCGAGAGTCGCTTCTTGATGATGCGAATGTGATAGGGGTTCAGGAGGCCGAGCCCGCTTCCGATGGGGGACGCCAGTGGCATCACGGCGGCACATCCCGCCTCCTCCAATCGCAACGCGGTCACCAGGTCGTCGTTGGTGTACGCCATGACCTGGAAGCCCTCCTTGGCCAGCGTCGTCGCCGCTTCGATCAGCCCGACGTTGTCGGGCATCAGGGTTTCGCGATCCCCGATGACCTCGAGTTTTACGAACTCGTTGAAGCCGGCCTCGCGGCCCAGTCGAGCGTAGCGGATCGCTTCGTCCGCGGTGTAGCACCCGGCCGTGTTTGCCAATAGGAAGTAACGTTCGGGCTCGAGATGATAGAGGATACCCTCTTCTTGAGACCGGTCGAGGTCCACCCGCCGGACGGCCACGGTAACGATTTCCGCACCTGACGCGTCGATCGCCTCCACCATGGTTTGGTTGTCGGCGTATTTACCGGTCCCGACCATCAAGCGCGACTGGAATGTGCGGCCGGCGATGGTCAGCGGTAAGTCGGTTTGGGCAGTGACCGTTGTGGTCATGGTCTCGATCCTGGTGCGGTTCAGCCGCCACCCACGAAGTGGACGAGTTCGACACGGTCGCCGTCCTCGAGTGGGGTGGCTTGGAGTTGCGGGCGGCGAACGATGACGCGGTTGTGCTCGACGACCACCATGCGCGGGTCGAGCTCGAGGACCCGCAACAGGTCGTCTAAGCGACTACCGGAGTCAAACTCCCTCTCGTCGCCGTTGACGGTCACTCTGATCGATGCAGTCATGAATCACGTGTTCTTTAATAATAGCAGCATCTCGGCCGCTGCCGAACCGGGGTCGGATGCCAGCCATAGCGACGAAATCGCTGCGATGCCATACGCCCCCGCGTCCAGACAAGCCTGCGCGCGGCCGGTGGTCACACCTCCTATCGCTATGACGCGGGCCGGCTGCGCCCGCTCGATGGCGTCGAGCCCTATGGCTGGGCGTCCGGGGTGAGACGGCGTTTCCCAGATAGGACCCAAGAAGACGTAGTCGGCCCCTTCCTCTGATGCCCGCAGCGCAGCTGCGGGGCTGTGCGTCGACCGGCCTATCCAGCGGTCGGGTCCGATGAGGTCGCGGACCTTGGAAACCGCCAAGCCGCCCGCGGGCAGGTGCACGCCATGCGCGCCGGTCAACAGGGCCACGTCGGCCCGGTCGTTCACAAACAACCGAGCACCGGCTGCGGAAGCGGCGTCCAGCAAGAGTTCTGCGGATTCGGTCAATCGGCGGCCGGGAGCGCCGTGGGCACGGGCGTGCAGCGCGACGTTGGGAGACCGGCCGATCGCCTTGGCGCGGTCGGCCAGGTCGGCAAGCGCGAGGACGTCGTTGTTGGTGATGGCGTGCAGGCGTGGGAGCGTGGTGCTCACTCGAATCGATAGCCCACCGTCGCACCGCGGCCTCGCAGCCAGTCGGTAGTCGCCATCCGTCTCTTGCCGGCAGGCTGCACGTCGAGGAATTGCAGGGCGCCCTGGCCCGTGGCAACCACGAATGCCGGGCGCGTCTCGATGACTTCGCCCGGTGGAGCGTCTGAAAGAGTTCGATCGGCCCCCGTCGGCCCGAAGAGCTTGATCTGGATCCCGTCCAATTGGGTCCAGGCACCGGGATACGGATCCATGGCGCGTACGAGCCGGGCGATCGCGTCGGCCTCACCGCTCCAATCGATGTGTGCGGTGTCTCTGGTGACCTTGGGGGCTATCGTGGCTTGACTGTGGTCTTGGGGCTCGAACTCGACCTCATCCAACTGGATCAACTGCAGGGCCTCGACCAGTGCCAGCGCGCCCAATTCCGCCATGCGTACCGATAGCTCGCCGAACGTCTCGTCTTCGGCGATGGGCGTGGGAACACGTTGCAAGACGGGTCCCGAATCGAGTCCCTCCTCCAACCGCATGATGGAGATTCCGGTTTCTGTGAGCCCGCGGAGAATGGCGTGCTGGATGGGTGCTGCTCCGCGGAGCGCCGGTAGCAGGGAAGCGTGGACATTCACAAACCCGTGCTGGGGAATCTGCAGCAATTCGGGCCGGAGGATGCGTCCGTACGCCACCACCACACCGATGTCGGGTGCGATCGCCTTGAATTGTTCCAAAAAATCCGGGTCGCTCGGACGAGCCGGTTGTAAGACTTGGAGTTCTTCCTCGCGGGCGACCCGTTTGATGGGGGGCGGAATCGTCGTTGAGCGAGTTCGGCCCTGTGATTTGTCGGGTTGCGTCACGACCACGCCGACGTCGAATCCCTCACCGACCAGGGCACGAAGCGATGGTACCGCAAAGTCGGGTGTTCCAAAGAACGCGATCTTCACGTCCCCGACGCCTTTGCCGGAGTCACCTCTTTGATGTATCCCGTCTGTCCTTTGCGCGACTTCTTCCATTTTTTTTGCAGCATGTGGCGTTTGAGCGGGCTCAGATGGTCGACGAACAGAATGCCGTTCAGGTGGTCGACCTCGTGTTGTACCGCCCGAGCAAAGAGGTCCGTGAGCTCGTGCCGCTCCCGCTCTCCGTCGAGGTTGGTCGTCTCAACGACGATTCGTTGCGCACGGTCGATGTCTCCGAATATATCGGGAATGGACAGACAGCCTTCCTCGTCCTTTACGTCGCCTTCCGTTTCGAGAATTTCCGGATTGATCAGGACCAACTCGGGATGGTCTCCCACTTGAACAACGGCTACGCGTCGTGCGAGCCCCACTTGATTCGCGGCCAAGCCGATTCCTTCAGCGGTGTACATCGTGTCGAACAGGTCTTGCACGAGCGCGCGTACTTCGTCATCGACCGACTCCACTTCGTCGGAGTGTTGCCGTAGCGCCGGCGATCCCCACAAATGGATGGAGCGCAACGCCACTAGGCGGATTTCTCTTTTGTCATGGACGGAATGTCCGCAATTCGGTCTCGCATGACGACGAATCGTGATTCGCCGCTCTTGATGGTGACACGATCGTCTTTGAGATGAATGATTTCTCCCACGATACCACCCGCGGTGACGACTTCATCTCCTTTTTTCAGTTGGGTCACCTGTTCGCGATGGTCACGTTCTCGTTTCACCTTCGGTCGAATCATGAAGAAGTAGATGATCGCAAAGATGATCAGCATCTGAACCAGAAAGAAGCTGGTGCCGGGGCTGCGCGGTTGTTGCGCGGTTTCCTGAAAGGCGAAAAGCAACGACCCAAAAGTTGTCACGATGTCCCTCGATGGTTATAGCGCTCGATCCATTCCCGATGCCACGGGGCGAACGTTCCTGCGCCGATATGCTGCCTCGCATCTTCGGCGAGGCGAATGAGAAATCTCACGTTGTGTAGTGACAGCAACCGGAGACCCAACAACTCGTCCGCCATGAACAGGTGCCGCAGGTAACCCCGGGTGTACACGGTGCACGTTTCACACTCACATGTTGCATCCAGGGGTCCAGCGTCGGTCCTGTAGGTAGCGTTTCGGATATTGATCGGTCCGTCCGGCGTAAACGCCGACCCGTTGCGACCGTTGCGTGTGGGTGCGACGCAGTCGAAAAGATCCATGCCGCGCGCCACGGCGCTCAACAAATCCTCCGGAAACCCTACGCCCATAAGATAACGTGGAATGCCACGGGGGAGAGATGGCTCCACCGCTTCGAGCACTTCGTACATCGTCTCACGACCCTCGCCCACGGCGAGGCCGCCGATGGCGATACCGGTCCAGTCTCCCAGCGCGGCGATTTGCTCGAGTGCTCGCGCGCGGAGGTCGAGATACCTCGCCCCCTGTGCGATCGGCCAGATGGTCTGATGGTCCACTCGGTCTCGAGCCAATTCCTCGTGACGAACGCGGCATCGTTCCAGCCACCTGCCGGTCCGCTCGAGCGCGTCCTCGGCAACTTTGTGCTCGACGTCTCCGGGAACCACGTGATCGAACGCCATCGCCACGTCGGGCGCCAACGCCCACTGGATCTCCATGGCCCGCTCCGGAGAGAGATGACGCTCGCCACCGTCGACATGCGAGCGAAACGTCACGCCCTCCTCGTCCACGGTGCGGGCGCTTTCGAGCGAGAAGACCTGAAACCCCCCAGAGTCGGTCAGCAGTGGACCATCCCACGCCATGAACGCGTGCAGCCCTCCCAGATCGGCCACCACATGCTCCCCGGGCCGCACGTGGAGATGATAGGTATTGCTCAACACGATCTGTGCGTTCACCGCTTCGAGGTCGCCGGGCGACAGGGCTCGAACGGTTCCCTGGGTTCCGACCGGCATGAACATGGGCGTTTGCACGGTGCCGTGCGGTAGCGTGAGTGTGCCGGTACGTGCCACCCCGTCTTCACACTCGACTCGGAACTCGAACACTACACCACCGCCATGGCATCGCCGTAACTGTACAATCGATACCGTTCCGCTACGGCACTTCGGTACGCGGCCAAGACGTGGTCTACCCCGGCGAAGGCGGCCACCAGCATCACCAGGGTCGAGCGCGGCAGGTGAAAGTTGGTGATCAGTCCGTCCACTATGTGAAAATCGTAGGGTGGATAGATGAACAGTTTGGTCCAGCCCTCCGCGGGCCGCATCGTCCCGTCCTGTCCGACCGTCTCCAACACACGCGCAACGGTCGTTCCCACGGCCCACACGCGTCGTCCGGCGTCGCGTGCCGCATTCACGGTCTCTGCAGTTTCTCGTGGTACGCTGTACCACTCGGCGTGCATGATGTGCTCCGCGGGGTCGTCCACACCAACCGGCTTGAAAGTACCCGGGCCGACATGGAGAACGATTTCCTTGACATGCACGCCGCTTTGCTCGATGTGCTCGAGGAGATCAACCGTGAAGTGCAACCCCGCCGTGGGGGCGGCGACGCTTCCGTCTTCTCGAGCGTACACCGTTTGGTAGCGATCTTGGTCTTCGCGTTCCGGGCCGCGCGCGATGTAGGGTGGCAGGGGCACGGTACCGTACCTGTCCATCAACTCCTTCCAAGCGAGCCCGGTGAGACGTACCCGGCGCAGGCCCCCGCCGATGACCCCGGTGATCTCCAACTCGGCCACGTCGTCGAATCGAACGGTGCGTCCGACCTTCAACTTTCCACCCGGGTGCACCATGGCAATCCACGTGTCGTCGGTGTCAGGGTGCACGAGCAACACTTCGGCGGGTGCGCCGTTTTGCCGAACCCCGTGCAGCCGCGCGTTGATGACCCTACTGGTGTTGATCACCAGCGCGTCGCCGGGACCGAACAGCTCGATGAGGTCGGTAAAACGCTTGTGTACGACGGCGCCCGACGCACGATCCAGATGCAGTAAACGGCTTGCCGCGCGATCTGGACAGGGATGTTGGGCTATCAGCTCTTGCGGGCACTCGTAATCGAATGCTGCGGTGGGAAGCGAGGGCAACATCTGCTCCCTGTCGATCATCACTCCCCGAATATCGACGCTTGCTCCCCACTCGTGGGCGGTGTGAGACCAAGGTGGCGATAGGCTGCGGACGTTGCGGCCCGGCCCCGTGGCGTGCGGTTCAAGAACCCTTGTTGCACCAGAAACGGCTCGTACACCTCTTCGAGCGTACCGGCGTCTTCACCGACCGCCACGGCAATGTTGTTGAGGCCAACCGGACCGCCGTCGAATTTATCGATGAGCGTTTTCAGCAAGCGTACGTCCATATCGTCGAGACCGTACTCGTCGACGTTCAATCGGCGCAGTGCGTCTTCGGCGACACTGCAACTGATGACACCATTGGCCCTGACCTGTGCGTAATCGCGAACGCGACGCAACAGCCGGTTTGCAACCCGCGGCGTGCCGCGACTCCGCTTGGCGAGCTCGACAGCACCCTCCTCCTCGATCTCCACTTTGAGGATGGCGGCCGAGCGGAGGACGATGCGTTCCAATTCTTCCGCGGGATAGTAGCCGATGCGTTCGATGATGCCGAACCTCGCGCGCATGGGCGGAGTCAGCATGCCATACCGCGTCGATGCTCCGATCAGCGTGAAGGGCTCCAAACGAAGTGGCACGGTTTGCGCATTTGGCCCGTCTGCTATGCGCACGTCGACGTGAAAGTCCTCCATGGCGGGGTAGAGGAATTCTTCGAGCGCCGGCCGCAGTCGATGGATTTCGTCGATGAACAGCACGTCACCGCGCTTCAACGAGGTCAGCAGTCCGACGAGGTCGCCCGCCTTCTCGATGACGGGACCGCTGGTCGTCCGGACATTCACGCCCATTTCCCGGGCAATGAGCGTGGCGAGTGTCGTCTTGCCCAAACCAGAGGGGCCGTAGAAAAGAATGTGGTCGAGCGGGTCGCCGCGTTTCTTGGCGGCGTCGATGCAAATTTGCAGGCTTTCACGAACCTGTTCTTGGCCGATGAACTCTGCTAGGTATGACGGGCGAAGTGAAGTTTCGTTCGCGCTCTCGTCGGGAAGGACTTCAGGCGTCGTTATCTCGGGTCGAGTCACTTTGCGGCGGTCGCTTCCCAACGCACGGGTCGCTCACCGCGCGAAATCGTGTGTTTCTGGTGGCACGTAATGCAACGGTCCGTGCCCGTGTCTTTATCTTCGACGAGCGTACGGTTCGTCGTGCCGCACTTGGTACAAACCCACTCTGCCGATTTCATTGTCCCCTTGCGAGAAGTTCTAGAGCGCCGCGAATGATTTCCCCGGTGTCGGTGGTTCCATTCGCTGCCAAAACCGAACGCACCGCGCCGTCCGCCTCCATCTGTCCGTAACCCAGGCTCACGAGCGCCTTCATCGCTTGATCGCCGACGGTATCCGTACGCGTCGGCCCACCCGTCACCTCAAGGTCGCCCATCCGATCCCTCAGTTCCAGTACCATGCGCTCGGCCTTCTTCTTACCCACGCCTGACACGGTGCACAGCGCGGCGAGATCGCCCTCCTTGATCGCCCGAACGACGCGGTCGCTTCCCAACGCTGACAGGAGACTCAGTGCGAGGCGCGGACCGACGCCGCTGGCGCCGAGCAATCGTTGAAAGACGCCTCGCTCCTCGGCGGCCCCGAACCCGAATAGCGCCCAACCGTCTTCTCGCACCACCAGCACCGTGTGGAGATGCACCTCACCCCCGGCGGGCGGGAGCTGCTCCAGCACGCTCCGGGGGACAGCCATCTCGTAGCTGACGCCGCCGGCCGTGGCGATCGTGACGAGATCACCCGAGCGGGCGGCAACGGTGCCCCTAACACCGGCGATCATGGTCTCCTCGTCAACAAGAAGGTCAGCGCGACCGCCACCCCGTCCGCCGCATCGCTCGGCGCGGGTGGCTCACGCAGGTTGAGGAGACGTTGAACCATGTACCCCACCTGTGACTTTGCCGCGTCGCCCGCTCCGGAGATGGTTTTCTTGACCGTGGCGGGCGGGAATTCCACAATGTCGATTCCCGCCTGAGCGGCGGCCAGCAAGATGACCCCACGCGCGTGTCCGAGAACCATCGTCGTTCGTACGTTCTTGGCGTAGAAGATGTTCTCCAATGCCAACGTATCGGGGCGGTGCGTTTCGATCAGTTGTGCGATGCCGTCGTGAATATCGTCGAGGCGGTGCCACAGCTCGCGTTTGGGATTCGTGCGGATCACTCCGCATTCGATCAGATGACCCGGCGCCCCCGCCCCATTTGACGGTTCGACGATCCCGTATCCGGTTACCGCCGTACCAGGGTCGACACCGAGTACCCTTGGGGTCACTCTCCCGCCGCCGCGAGTGTTGCCGCGTCGATATCGAAGTTGCTGAACACCTTGGATACGTCGTCGTTGTCGTCTAAGGCCGACATGAGTTTCAAGAGCTTTTCCGCATCTTTGCCCGTGACCTGAACGGTGCTTTTGGGGATCATGCCGATCTCGGTATCCTCCGGCTTCAGGCTGGCGCCGATGAGGTTCTCGCGAACGCTGTGTAGCGAGGCCGGATCGGTGCTCACGATGTACTGATCGCCCTCCATGACCATGTCTTCGGCGCCAGCGTCGAGCGCTGCCTCCAGGGCGGTGTCTTCATCGAGCGTCGCCGCGTCCAAATAGAGCTGTCCCCGGCGATCGAACATCCACGCGACGGAGTTTGGCGCCCCGAGGTTGCCGCCGTGCTTCGAGAATGCATGCCGGATCTCTGCCACCGTCCGATTGAGGTTGTCGGTCGTGACCTCGATCAGGATTGCCGCGCCACCGGGCCCATATCCTTCATAGATAGCCTCTTCGTAGTTGACGCCCTCGAGCTCGCCGGTGCCTTTCTTGATGCCACGGTCGATGTTGTCCTGCGGCATGTTTTGGCTCTTGGCGGTCTCGATGGCGAGCCTGAGTCTCGGGTTGCCGTCCGGGTCGCCTCCGCCGGCGCGTGCGGCAACCGTGATCTCACGAATCAATCGCGTAAACCGCGCGCCGCGCTTCGCATCGAGCACAGCCTTCTTGCGTTTGATCTGGCTCCACTTGCTGTGACCGGCCATCGTGCCCGCTGGTTTGAATTACTGCCGTGAAATATACCGGTTTCGATGAGGGGGGTGGGGTGGCGGTGGGTGGGTCTGGATTTGACCGAGCATTACTCGGGATCCAGCATATCCTCGAACCTCATCCAGCGGTGATGGAAGTAAAGATCCACAAAGCCCGTCGGTCCGTTACGGTTCTTGGCGATGATGAGCTCTGCCGCTCCCTCGACGCCGCCACCCGGATTATACATCTCCTCGCGAAACAGTCCGAGCACGATATCGGCATGTTGCTTGACCGATCCGAGACTTCCAAAGTCGTCCAACGTCGGCCGTGGATCGGCCCGGCCGGCTTGGTGCAAAGGGAGTTGAGCCACGAGGAGACATGCGACGTCGCGTTCGAGCGCCAGGGCCTTCAAGGCGCGTAACGCGGCGGCGCTGTCCTCTTTCTGGTTGAGCTTGTCCGAGGGGGGCGGCAGGAGTTGGAGGTAGTCCACGACAATGAGCTGTGGCTTGTGTGGCCACGCCGAGGCCAGCGCGTCGTCGAACTGGCGTCCCACGAGAGGATGGATGTGAAGCGGCAGCTCCTGCAGCTTCAGAGCCACCGCCGCGATTGCCGATCGGGTTTCCTCCGATATCTCGGCTTTGCGAATCCGATCGACTTGGGTCCGGCCTTCGATAGCCATGGCCCGCTCGAAAATGCGGTCCTCGTCCATCTCGCCAGAGAAAAATACCACGGTGACGCCTGCCGACGCCGATCGTATCGCGATGCTGAGCGCCAAAGCCGATTTTCCGGAGCCGACGTCTCCGCCCAGCACAACGAGGTCCCGCCGCCGCATCCCTCCGCCGAGGACACGATCGATGGAGGGAAAACCGGTGGGGACGGTATCCTTGGCGGGCGTCCCCGGTTCTTGGGAGTCCATCCGCTGGATGATGCGGGCAAGGGAGATTCGCTCAGTGCGGCGTGGCCTGGCCATGGCGTGAAATATCTACCGGTTCGCCGCATTCCGCACCCGTGCTCTTGCCAGCTCGGCGGCGCGGGCGATCGTCTTTCCGGACGTGGCGCCCAGCGTCTCATCTACCGGCGCCACCAGTTGCTGGAGCGCGATGCCGGCCGCGGCGGGGGTCCCCTCGCGGAGCTGTTGCAGCGCGCTAGTGAGGGCTCGCCGAAGGGGCCCCGGCAGGGAAAGCCCGTGCAGGCGGCGCTCCAGGCCCTCCACGCGACGACTGTGCCCCCGCTCGCCGACCCGGTTCGGTGGGAGCAGGTCGCCACAACACCGTAAGACGAGCCACACGGCGAACAATCCGTTTCTTCTGGGCCCGCGCATGGCGGTGCCCAGGGTCTCGGCGAGGAACGTTTCCTGCCTGGCGAAAGCGTCGCTCATCGGAGGCAGCCGGTTGGTGATGCCCAAATCTGACGGTGGGTCGCGACCATGATGAGAAATGTAGGAGTGTTGAGGCGAGTCGCTACCGACCACGTTGCTCGGGATGGCTCGCCCCTAGTAGGTTTCGAACCATGGCAAGACCAAAGACGGTTCTCTGGGTCGACGACGAGGTGGAGTCGCTGGCCGCCCACGTGCTCTTCCTCGAGGAGCAAGGGTACGAGGTCGAGTGCACACCGCACGGTGATGACGCTATTGCCTTGCTGCAACGACAGCCCTACGGGGTGGTCTTGCTCGACGAGCAGCTGCCCGGAAAACGCGGCTTGGAGCTGGTTGCCGAGATTCGGGCGATCGATGCAGCCGTTCCGCTCGTGATGATTACGAAGAGCGAAGAGGCTGGGACGATGCGCGAAGCGATCGGTGTCGAGATGGACGATTATCTCGTCAAACCGGTCAATCCCCGGCAGGTGCTGAGCGCCATCACGCGACTGATCGAGGGTGCGCAGATCAGACGCCAACGGATGGCCCAAGATTTTGTGCGACGATTTCGGGAGCTGGAACAGCGCCGATCGGCGGACTTGGGATGGCGGGAGTGGATCGAACTCGTTGTCGAGCTTGCTGAATGGGAGGTCCGCCTTTCCTCCGGAGACGAGTCCGGTTTGCGCGAGGCACTGAGCACACTCCAATCGAGTTTGCACGAAGACTTCGCGAAATTTATCGAAGAGAACTACCCACGCTGGCTTGCCGATCCCAAAGCCGATCGCCCGCCGCTCTCGGTAGATGTGGGTGAAGAGTTTCTCGTTCCGTTGCTCAAGGCCGAAGGCCAGGCGTTGCTGGTTGTCGTCGACTGTCTGCGACTCGACCAGTGGGAACTGCTCAAGCCGTTGATCTCGGAGTTCTTCGACATCGAGGTCTCCTACTACTTCGGCATTCTACCCACCGCCACACCTTATTCGCGTAACGCGATCTTTAGCG
>CAYLZR010000027.1:0-17225 GCA_964388145.1 uncultured Gemmatimonadaceae bacterium
TCGCCGTTCCGGTGCATGACGTAGCCCGATTCAGCGTAGACGATAGCCGGGGGTTCGTCGGTCGGCCAATCCACCGCGAGCATCTGCCCCCGAATGGGTTCGATCGACAGCGGACGGGGCAGGCCGCCGATTCGGCCGGACCATGCGCCGGCCGCCACCACGACGGCGCCTCCACTGATCGTCTCGCCGCCCGCCCTCACCCCCACCGCGGCGCCGTTCTCGATGACGACCTCATCGACGTGCACTCCGCGGCTCAGTTCTGCGTTGTGACGTTTTGCCGACGCGAGGAAAGCCTTGAGTAGTGGCTCCGGTTCTAACCCACCGTCCTCGGGGGCCAGTTTTGCTCCCAACGCCTCCGGCGTCAATCCGGGATATTGCTCCTGGAGGTCGTCCTGCGACAGCCAGTCCGACTTGAATCCCCGCTGGCGCTGCCAAGCGATCTCGTGAGTGAGCCGCGTCGCCTCTTCGGTTGAGAGAGCAAGCTGGAGGATACCGTCATTCCACAACCCGATGTCGATACCTGTCTCTTCTTTCAGCGCCGGGGCGAGTACGTAATAAAGGTCGCGCCCGCGTACCGACATGCTGAGCAGGGGGTCTTCCGGGGCGCTCTCGGCGAGAGGGGCCAGCATGCCGGCCGCCGCGGTACTGGCTATGCCATCCTCAGAACCACTGTCGAGAATCCGCACACGGAGCTGCTGGATAGCGAGTTGTCGTGCGCATGCGGCGCCGGCTAACCCTCCTCCGACAACGATGACATCCGGCTGGGTCATGAGACGGCCTTACGGTGAAACTCGGTGACCTACCCCTGCGTAGAAATTGTATACAACATAACGTTGGAGAATCAAATGATCCGCACGCTCGTTGGTTATGCTGCAGTCGGCGTGATCGGTTTCGTCGTCGTCAAGTTACTCTTTTCGATCGTCGGGCTCGCCTTCTCGCTGTTATGGACACTACTGTGGCTAGCCGCCATTGGTTTCTTGTTCTACCTGGTATTGAAACTTATCAATCCGGACGCCGCGCGCCGAGTGCGGGAGAAGGTCTCGGGCCGGGAAAAATCTGACTCGTAAGGACAGGGTGCTCTAGTGCGGTAGGGGAGACCTACGGGATCAATTCTCGGGCCGCCTGGCAGTCGCCGCGGTCTCCTCCCGAGGATCGATGAAGTCCGTGAGCCGCATCGTGATCGAACCGAACCCAATCTTCGTCTTCATCTGAACGATGAGCCGACGGTCATCGTCGGTGATCCACATGCGGCCATCGTTGTTCCCGTCGAACATGCCGCCTTTGATGATTGGCTGGATGACGATGGTGGCGAACCGTCCCGCTGGAACGTCGATCGTATCTCGCGCAATGACTCTGATGATGACTGGATTCCGATCCGGCCGAAAGTAGTTGTTGAACGAAAGGCTGTCTCCGGGCACCAGGTCGACCGTGCGGACAAAGTAGAAGAACGCCGTATCGTCGATGGGGTTGTCCGACGCCGTCTGTGCGGTGTCGACGCCGTTTTGCCAGTAGATGCCGGAGTCCGGATAAATCTCGTACTCGTCCATCCACTGCCTCCCACCCTCGTGTTTTTGTTGGATGTAACGGCGGGAATGGAAATCGTCGGCTCCGACCCAAGAATCAAACTGGTCGTGCATGCGGTAGACGCCCACCAGGTTCGCGTCCAGGATGAAGCGGAAATGCCATGTGGTTTCGTTTCGGACGGTGTCTGGAGGCAGGACCTCCATGGACGCGCGTCCCAATTTGATCACACCGAAAGCCTTGGCATCGTACACCATGGTTTCACCGACGGGAAAGCGTTGTGGAAGCGCGTCACCCTCGGTTGTCGAGGTCGTGTCGCCGGCCGTCTGACCGATCGCCTGGGCCGGTAGCAGGATCGCCAAGAGCCACACTCCCCCCCCCCTCATGATGCCCTCCGGACCGGCGCCTCGGGTTGGGGGATGTGCAACGATTTGCCGGCGCGGTACAGTTGCATTGCCAAGGACATGGGACGGTCGTGCACCGTACCGTTACGTAGACTCGATGGTGCGAACGACAGCACCGTGATCTGGCGTGCACACGTTGATGCTCTCGCCACCAGCTCTGCGCGCGCGCACACGCCGTCGGTTTCGAGCAGCGCGCCCCCGCCCCTACCCCCGCCCCCGCCCCCGCCCTCGCCCTCGCCCTCGCCTTCGCGCTCGCGCAGGCACCGCTTGAGGGTCACCAGTCGAATCGCACACACACCCGACAACAGATCCTGAACGCCGGGCATCGTGAGTCCTGGTTTCAACAGCCACGTGGATGACAGCTGGACCAATCGCCGGCCGAACGACTGCGGTCGTTGGGTCGCCTCGCCCACGACGACGTCGGCCCCGGACTCGATGCCTCGGATCAGGTCGGGCAGAACGCTTGGCGAAACACTGAAGTCCGCGTTGAGCACGATGGCGCTGTCGCGCTTGGGATGGTCGGTGAGTCGCAGCGCCTGCCGCAGGAGCGCCTCGACGGTGGCCGCATAGCCGCGGGCCGTGCGGTACTTGGTGACCGACATTGGGAGGACCGGACCATAGCTCGACAGGACCTCTTCGGTGCTGTCGGTCGAGCCGTCATCGGCCACCAGGAGCTGGAACTCTCTGGGGAATGCCGCGAGCACCTGCCGGACCTTCCACAGCAGCAAGCCGACGGTCGCGGCGTTGTTATGCGACGGGACGCAAATATAGATCATCAGACTCCTCTATGTCCTTCACGCTTGGAGCGGTTTTTCGCCGGTTTCCACCCTTTCTGTCGTACCACGGCAGCCCCCCCGGTGTTTCACCGCCCGGGGCTCCGACGGACTACAATCGCCTGAATACTGAATATTCAATATTGAATATTGAATATTGAATATTGAATATTGAATATTGAACTTACTGCCCTACCGCCATTAGCGTGTCCAGATTGGCAAAGAGGGGGCAGCGCTCGCTGTTGACCGAAACCCAGTTGATCCGTACCCCGATGAGGGGCATGACGATGTTCGGGTCTGCAATCGTGCCGATCCGAGGGTGGCTGGCGGGCGGCGGTTCCTTGTCCCAGATCAGGATTCCGCGGAAGATCTCGCTCGAGTCGTCCACCAAGGCGGCGCCGAATCCAGGTCTGGTGGGGAACCCCTCTCCTTGATAGGCTACCGTGATGCTGCCATCCTCGGCCTGGCCGGTGACGGCGGGCGACGTGCCGTAGCCCACCACACGTGCGGGCACCACGCCGCTCTTGAGCTCGTCGGGAGCCTCGGTCAGGGCCATGTGCGGGAGAGTGATCTGATCGATGATTATTGCGGCGCCTGCCAACATCGTGATACCGCAGATCGCGCTGTTCTCGCCTCGGTTGGGGGGCGAACAGGCGGCGAACGCAACGATGGAGATAAGGGTGAGGGCGCGGGACATGTGGGAATACTAGTGCCGCGGGTGGAGGTAGCCTAGCGGGGAGCGGGGAGCGGGGAGTGGTGCAACGTGAGCCGTGCAACGTGAGCCGTGCCTCCCAGGATCCGTCCAGCTAGGACGGCTCACGGCTTACGTTGCACGACTCACGTCCTTGACCCACCCGTTGACGTCCGTATATCCTCCGGGTGGTTCATCGTTTCGCTTTTTCTTCCAGATAGCCATGCCTAAGTACGAATACAAATGCGCGAGCTGTGGAAATCAGTTTTCCCGCGTAAAATCGATGGCCGAACACGCCGAACAGCCGGTGAAGTGTCCCGAATGCAGCTCGACCGAGGTCGAGCGGGTTTTTTCCGAGTTCTTCGCTAAAACGATTCGGAAGAGCTAGTGTTCGAGAAACTCCGCCAGACGATAGAATCGATCATCGACGCGGCGACGCCGCCTGCGGACGCGCGGGACGTTGTGGGCAAAATGCACGAGGCCGTGGTGGAGACTCGGGCTGCTCTCATGGGAATGCAGGAGCAGTTAGAGAACGCCGAGCGACGGCTCGCGAAGGAACGCGAAGAGCTGGCCGACGCCGAGCGGCGCGGCAAGCTCGCTGAGGGCATTGGAGATACCGAAACGGTCGAGGTGGCACAACGGTTTGCCGCCAAGCATCAGGAACGGGTGAACGTCCTCACGCGCAAGGTGGAAGCACAGCGCGCAGAATTGCAGCTCGCGGAGCGCGAGTTTGCGCAGATGCGTGAGCAGCTCAAAAAAGCCAAGCGCGAGGGTGGGTTGAAAGGGGACGTTTCAGACCGAATTGAAACGGCGTGGCGAGATCTCGAGAGCGTGCAAGGCGATCGCCCCGAGGTCGATTACCAGTACGATCCGCTGCGTTCGCAGATGGACGCGGCCGCCAAAGACGCCGCCGCCGCCGAGCAGCTTCGCCAACTGAAGAAAAAGATGGGTCGTTAGGGGGAAACGCGGATGGAAATCAAGGCAGGCCGGATGATCTCCCTCGGTTACGGCAAGTTCTGGCGCTCCGACGCGATTGTGGGGCTCATGCCGATCGAGGAAGAACGAGGCCCGGGGCACCGGACCGAGGTGTACACGGCAACGCTCGGCGAGCCAATCGTTGCATCACGGAGCGAGCGCGGGATTCTCACGGACATGGCATTCGCCGGCGACGAGATGTTCAGAATGGAAGAAGCCCGTGAGATCATGAGCGACCTCGCCGATGCGCTCGACGACGTGCCCGATGTCGTCAAGCGCATGCTGAACAACGAGGCTCACTTTGACGCCGCGGCCTGGTCGCGGCGCATTCGGACGACGCTTCGCGCCGAGGGCGAACCGTCCGGCGAACAGAGCGATTTCTTCGAATAAAGGCGAACCGAGGCGGCTATGCCTCTTCCGCGACCTCCTGGAAGAACGGCCGCCATTTCTCCTCTGGCGATTTGGGGGTGAGCAAGCTCACCACCACCAGTAGACCTACCGACACGATGACGCCCGGGATCACGATGTAATCGCTGCTCGCGAAGTCGAAGGCGGTGCCACCCAGCGTCATTGTGAACTCGATCCCCAACCTGTTGAGCACGGCCAGACCGACGATCGTCCCCAGTCCACCGGCAATACAGGCCACCCCGCCTTGCGGCGTGACGCGTTTCCACATGAACGCCGCGAGCAGTGCGGGTGTAAGGCTCGCGCCGACAAGGGAGTATGCGTACAGGGCCATCTCCAACACGGTCTGAAATTGTGTGAGTAGCACAACGCCGAGCGCGCCGAACAACACAATGGACGTTCGCTGCACGTTCAATTTTTGTTTCTCTGACGCCTGGGGATTGACGAACCGTTCGTAGAGATCCCGGCTGACGTTGGTCGATGGGACGAGCAGGAACGTGTTTCCAGTGGAAAGCACGATCGCGATCGCCGCGGCGAGTAACACCATTCCCAACAGGAGCGGAAGTCCGTCCCGCGCGATGAAGAGAATGACGGTTTCGGATGCCGCACGGCCCAGGATGGACGTCTGCTCCAGCAAGTCGGGGTACACCGATCTTCCCACAATTGCCAGCAGTGCCAATGTCGTTTCGATGATCACCACGCCCACGATCATCCCGACCACGGCCTGACGGGCTGCCTTGGCGTTCTTTGCGGAGAAGAACTTCTGGTACATGCCACTCTCGCCCATGAGCAAGAGGAAGGTCGGCATGGCAACACCCACCGCCCACAACCAACTGTGGCCGCCGAGCACGGTCGTGTGCTCTGCCGGCAAGTTTGACAACACGGCTCCGATCCCGCCGTTGGCAAAGACCAGGTACGGGAGCGCGATTAGCACACCCAGGGAAATGATGATGCCGTTGAAGATGTCCACGGTCACGATGGACATCATGCCGGCGAACGCGGTGAAGGCCACGATCGTGGCGGCTGTGATGAGCATGCCGGTGGTCGGGCTGATGGCTCCGTCGGTCACGATGCTGAGAATCCACCCGCCGCCCCGGAACTGGTACGCGGCGATAGTCACATAGGCCAGAATGATGGCCACGGTCCCAAGCACGCGCGCCGCAGCGTTGTACCGTTGCTCCAAGATGTCGGGCACTGTGTATTGGGCGATGGCCCGCACGCGGTGTGCGATGAGATAGACGATAATGAGACCGACCCACGCGCCGAACGAAAACCACAGTTCTGCGATGCCGGTTCGGTACGCGAGACCGGCGCCGCCGAACAACGAGCCCGAGCCGATCCACGTGCACACCAACGTTCCCACCAACAGTGGCACGGCCACCGAGCGCCCGGCGACCATGAAATCCTCGTGGCTCTTTACGGCTCGCGCCCGCCACACGCTGGCGCCCACGAGAATAAGAGGATAAAGAAACACCACCACGACGAGCAGGCTCATTGCATTTCTCCGAACAAAGATGATGGCCGGCGAGGACGAAAAACGGGGCTCAAGGTAGCGTCATCGGGATTTCGGCGTAATGACAGGCGACAATACGACCGGGTTCGACCTCCCGCAATGCGGGGACCTCGGTCGAGCAACGCTTATCCTTTTTTATGTGGGGGCATCTCGGATGGAACGGGCAGCCGGGCGGGGGGTGGCGAGGATTCGGGATTTCGCCGGGGAGAGCGACGCGATCGCGTTTTACCGTTGGGTCAGGCACCGGCACGGCGGAGAGGAGAGCGACGGTGTACGGGTGTAGCGGTTTCCGGTACACCGAATCCACATTGGCCGTTTCGACGATCTTGCCCAGATACATGACGGCGATCCGGTTTGCGATGTGCCGCACGACGGCGAGATCGTGGCCGATGAAGAGGTACGACAGGCTGCGCGCTGTTTGGAGCTCGGTCAGCAGATTGACGACTTGGGCTTGTACCGACACGTCCAGCGCCGACACCGGCTCGTCGAGCACCAGAAACTCGGGCTGGATCGACAACGCCCGGGCGATGCCGACACGCTGTTTCTGACCGCCGGACAATTCGTGGGGGTACCGCGTGGTCAGCGTCGGATCCAGACCGACCTCCTCGAACAACTGCTCGACGCGCGCGCGGGCGTAGGCGCCCCGGGCGATACGATGGACCTCGAGCGGTTCACGAACCGCAGCGCCGACGGTCATTCTCGGGTTGAGCGACCCGGCCGGATCTTGAAATACGACCTGCATCCGGCGCCTTATGGCGCGCATCTCCTTCGAACCCAGCGAAAGCACGTCGATGCCGTCGAACGACACGGTGCCGGATGTCGGTTCGGTGAGACGCAAGATGCACCGTCCCAGCGTCGTCTTGCCGCTTCCACTCTCGCCCACCAACGCCAGCGTTTGGCCGCGCTCCAACGACAGCGTGACTCCATCCACCGCCCGAACCGGGTCGCCCCTGCTAAACAGGCCGTTGCTCGCGGCAAAGTGCTTGACGAGATCGACGACGCTGAGAAGCGGCTGCGAGGAGGTCATGCGTTCGATGTCTCCGCCGGCTTGGCGACCCAGCACCGGGCCACGTGTCCGGAGCCGGTGGTCACGTCCGGAGGTGACTCCGCACTGCACCGATCGATGCGTTGCGAACAGCGTGGGTGAAAGCGGCATCCGGACGGCCATTGGGTCGCGGTGGGAACCGCGCCTGGAATACCCTGCAGCCGGGCGTCTGGCCGGTCGATGCGTGGGACCGCGGCGAGCAAGCCCTGCGTGTACGGATGCGACGGCTGCTCGAAGATCGTGCGGACATCGCCGTGCTCCACGATCTTGCCACCGTACATGACGGCCACCCTATCCGCGATAGCGGCGAGCACTCCCAGATCGTGCGTAATGAAGAGGACCGACATCCCGAATCGGGCCTTGAGGTCCATGAGCAGGTCGAGTATTTGCGCCTGGATTGTCACGTCGAGGGCGGTGGTCGGTTCGTCGGCTATGAGGATCTTCGGGCGGCACGACAACGCCATTGCGATCATCACTCGTTGCTGCATTCCACCGCTCATCTGATGCGGATAGTCCTTCATTCGATGATCGGGATCAGGGAAGCCCACGACGGCTAGGAGCTCAACCGCGCGCGCGGTCGCGTGCTTTTTTGAGACATGCTCGTGAGCGCGTATCGCTTCGACGATTTGCGATCCGATAGTCAACACCGGATTCAAGCTGGACATCGGCTCCTGAAAGATCATGGCGATCTGGGCGCCGCGGATTTCACGGAGCTTGTTGGGAGAGAGGTCCAGGAGGTTGACGCCCTCGTATTCGATGCGACTGTGCTCGCCGTATTGGCCCGGGGGCTCAGCGATCAATCGCAGGATCGACAGCGCCGTTACGGTCTTGCCACAACCGGATTCCCCGACCAGACCGAGGGTCTCGCCCTGTTCGAGGTCGAACGAAACGTCGTCCACCGCACGGGCGATCCCGGTGTCGGTCGCGAAACTCGTCGAAAGTTGGCGCACACTCAGCAACGGAGTCATTGGGTACGCGGATTGAGGGCCGCCCGCAGGCTGTCGCCAATGAGACTGAATCCTGCCACGGTGAGAAAGATGGCGACGCCAGGGAAAAAGGCGACCCACGGTGCGGTTAGTATCACGTCGGTGCTGTCACGAATGATGTTGCCCCAGCCGGGATCGGGGGGCGGGGCTCCCACGCCGAGGTACGACAGGCTCGCTTCCATCAGGACGATGTGGCCCACACCGAGCGCGGCGGTGACCGTGATCGGAGCAGCGAGGTTTGGCAGCAAGTGGTGCGTGATCAGCCGCCAACGTCCGGTGCCGAGCGCTTCGGCTGCGGTGACGAACGGTTGTTGTCGCAAGCTCAGTACCTCAGCTCGTACGATTCGGCTCAAACCGAACCAGCTCGTCAACCCCAACAGCGTTGCCAAATAAAGGAAACTCAAATTGCCCCAGAGGGCGGCGATGACGAGGAGCAACAGGATGCGGGGCATGGCGAGTCCGGCATCGACGACACGCATCAATACTCCATCGGTGGCTCCACCGGCCATTCCTGCGGTCACTCCTACC
Organism: uncultured Gemmatimonadaceae bacterium; assembly: GCA_964388145.1. GTDB lineage: Bacteria > Gemmatimonadota > Gemmatimonadetes > Gemmatimonadales > GWC2-71-9 > B3T1B10. Next base: position 8,842 of record CAYLZR010000027.1, read on the forward strand.
AGCGTTCCCACCACCACCAGGAGCAACACACTGACGCCGGCAACGCCGAGCGACCAGCGCGCGCCGTGCAATACGCGGCTCAAGACGTCACGGCTGAAGAAGTCGGTTCCGAACGGATGGAGAAGTGATGGTGACAGCGTCGCGGAACCAAGAATGTCTGGTTGGGCGTTGGGATCCCACGAGGTCAGCACCGGGGCGAGCACCGCCGCCACGCACAACCCGACGACGATCCCTAGGCCGACCAGAAAGCTGCGCTGTGCCGCCAACCGGTCGAATACGCCCACCTCGGCGGATGATGCGCGCGTTCGACTCCAGCGCCAACCCAACAGGGAGGCAACGGGAAGTGCGAAGGCCACGGCGACTGTGCCGATGGCGCCGAGCGACGGACTGGTCATAAGCTCCACAATGCGGCCGATACGAACGGTGATGAGGAGCGCGCTGCTCACAAACGCGACCAAAAACCAGCGTGTCACGATGCCCTCGTTCTTGGATCGACCGCGCGGTATGCCAAATCCGCGACGACGTTGCCGACGACAACCATGATCGCGCCGAACAGCGCAATGGCGGTCACGACGTTGTAGTCTCTTCGGCCCACCGCCTCGTAGGCGGCCAGGCCCATCCCGTGCCACGCGAAGACCTCCTCGACCAAAACCGCTCCGGAGAATAGGATCGGCAGGGAAAGGCCGAAGAGTGTGATGGCGGGTAGCAAGGCGTTGCGCAGGGCGTGATGCACGACGACGTTGCGTTCGGCCAGCCCTTTGGCGCGCGCCGTGCGGACGAAGTTCTGCGAGAACGCTTCGGCGATTTCAGCGCGATGAAACCGGGCAACGACCGCCGCTCCGCCGAGGCCAAGTGTCAGAGCGGGCAAGACGAGGTGATACAACCGATCGCCCACGCGCCCCAGAAACGGCAGCGCACCGTACACGGCTGACGTGGCGCCACTCACCGGAAACCAGCCCAGCCATTGTCCGAACACCAACATCAGCATGAGGCCAAACCAAAAGATCGGCATCGCAAAGACGGCGAGCGTGACGGCGGTAAGAGTGTGATCGAAGCGCGTGTTGGGGGCTACGCCCTGCGCCGTCCCAATGATCATGCCAATCGCAAAGCTGATCCCCAGGGCGGCCGCCGCGAGCAAAACGGTGTTCGGAAGCGCCTCGCCGATGACCTCGCTCACCGGCCTGGCGAGCGAAAACGACTGCCCGAGATCCCCGCGAACGATGTTAGCCAGGTACAACGCGTACTGCTGATAGAGCGGTCGGTCGAGGCCCCAGTTGCGGCGATACTGGTCAATGACCTCGGGGGGCACAGGCCAATCACGAAATTGGGCGGTCGCCGGGTCGCCCGGCGCGAGATGAATGAGAAGAAAGGTTGCTGTGACGACGATGAACACGATGACGGCGGAATGGACGATCCGCCGCGCCAGGAACCGTATCACCTACTGAATACCTACTCGATCCCGCGGCAACATGTGGTCCGGCCGCACACGCCACCGCCAGATAGTCGCACCCCAGTTCTGGTCGGGTCGCACGACCACGTTCTCGAAGCGGGAGTGTACGGCGCTGACCTGCGTCAGCGTGAGCATCCAGATAGCCGGCCAATCCTGTTGGATCACGCCGAGCGCCTCACGCCACGTTTGGCGAATCCTCTCCGGGTCCGTTCCGCTCGTTGTCGCGGTGACAAGTGAATCAAAACGGGGGTTGCTGTACTTGTTGTAGTTGTTAGCCCCGGTTGTACTCCACGTTCCACCGATGCTCCCCGAGGGCTTGGGATCTTGACTCCAGGCGAAGAACGAGGCGTCGAAACGGCCGCGTTGCGTTTGCTCGACGTGCGTGTTGGAGTCCATTTCCCGGATTCGCATCTCGACGCCGATTTGACGAAACTGACTTTCCATTATCGTTGCGGCTTGTCGCCGTGACCTACTCGAACTCGGAAGAATCAGTTCGAAAGACAACGGCTGTCCATTCTTGTCCAAAATGCCATCGTCGTCGGAGTCGCTCCAGCCGCCGTCCACCAGGAGCTGCCGGGCGCGTGCCGTATCGTACGGGATGGTGGGAATGTCCAGATCCCAGAGTGGATTGTTCAGGCTCATGGGCCCCGACGGGACACTCCCAAAGTCTCCCATCGTCGCTTGCGAGATGGCCTCCCGATCGACCGCGATCGAGAGCGCCTCGCGAATGTAACGATACCGGAAGAGTGGGTGTGGCTGGGTCACATCGTTTGGATCACGAAAGTTGAACCACACGAAACTGTACGACGACGACGGGTATCCGATGGTGGTCAGGTGTTGTGCCTCTTGTATCTGATTGACGAACGGTGGCGGGATAAACACAGAGAAATCTGATTCTTCCGCCATCATCCGCGCCAAGATGGTGTTCGGGTTGGGAATAACCTGCACCACTATTCGCGCCGGGCCCGGACGCTCGAGAAAAAACGCCGTGTCGGCGACGAGTTCCACGGTTTGGTCCGCGTCCCAACGGACGAGGCGAAACGGGCCGTTGCCGGTGGGATTTCTCGCCAGCGGGTGTGACCGCAACGAGGCGCGCGGAATCGTGTCGAGCAGGTGCGCCGGGTGGATGCGCATATGATATGTGGCGTCAAAAAACTGTTCTGGGTACGGTCGCGTGTAGGTGAATACGACGGTGCGGTCGTCGCGCGCGCGGACGCTCTGTATGGATCGCAGGTCATCTTCCTCGTCGGAATTGATCACCGGGTCGCGGTAGAGATCGAAGGTGAATGCGACGTCATGCGCGGTGACCGGCTGCCCGTCGTGCCACCGAGCGTTGGGATCGATCTCGAACGCTATGGTGACGGGATCCTCGAACGTCCAACTACGCGCTAGTCGAGGTTCGAATCCCTCGTCGCCGACGATGTTCATGTCGCTTCCGATTTCCGCGAGCGGCAGGAACATGACACTGCTAATGGCCAGGGCGTCCATCGAGGTGGTGAAGACCGGGAGCAGAGCCTCCGGAGCGCCCCACGCATCGACCACCACCGTGCCGCACGGACCGTCACATGATGCGTTGCTCGGTGCGCAACCGAAAGGAGCGGTGGTTCCTAGTGCAACGCAGACCGCGGTGATGCAACGCATGTACGACCCCCGGGGAAAGTGTGGTCACCGTCGCCATGTCCAAGACGCTTCATCAAAGTTATCTCCGACGTCAATAGTGGGTGGTTCGTCGCCGGTGCGCCACGTGCCGGACCACCGTTCCCGGGCCTCATGTTCGATGGCCTGCGCCACCTCTCCGAAAGAAACGGGACGTTCGAGTACCTCGCCCAGTGAGGTTGCACAGATCCGCGGAACCTCGCCACGAGTGATACCCGAAACCACGTCTTGACCATTCTTCAACAGCAACGAACCGTGTTGGAGAAAGGCGTTGCGGGTTCGGACCTGCGCGCTCCCAACCAACTTGCGATGGGCTACGACGACTTCTCCGCCGACCGGCAGAGCGAAACACGCACCGGCTGACGGCCGCGGGGCGCGGCCGGACCTTCGATCCGCCAACGCGGCCTCCACACCGAGCCGGCCCAGCGCCGACGCGAGCATCTGGTGTATGGCCAGATAACCCTCTTGCAACGAGCCAAACGTTTCGTTCGGTGCGGCCACCGCGTAGGTGAGTTCGTCCTCGTGCCACACGGCACGACCCCCGGTGGGCCGGCGCACGGCATCGAGCCCAAGCTCGCGAATTTGATCGCTGTCGTATCGGGTCGTGGCCGGTTCGTTCCGTCCGAACGACAGGCAAGGGGGGTCCCAACGATAGAGGCGCAAAAAAGCATCGCCCGCCTGCGCGCTGCGCAAGAGGGCGTTGTCGATGCTCATGTTTTCGGCGCCCGGTCGTCCCACCGGGTCGCTGATCAAGGTCCAGCGCACGAGATCAGGTGGCGGCAGCTGCGGGCTCTGACGCGTACTCCTCGATCGGCGGACAGGTGCACACGAGATTGCGGTCGCCGTACGCACCGTCGACGCGCCCCACATGCGGCCACACCTTGTGACGTCTCGTGGCCGCCGACGGGAAGGCAGCCCGTTCTCGCGAATAGGGTCTGTTCCATTCGTCGGCGGTGACCTCTGAGAGCGTGTGTGGGGAACGTTTGAGGAGGTTGTCCTGGCTATCCGCCTCGCCGGATTCGATCTCCCGGATCTCGTCACGAATCGCGATCATCGCCTCACAGAACCGATCGAGTTCCTCGAGAGATTCGCTCTCCGTCGGTTCCACCATCAACGTGCCGGCAACCGGGAATGAGACCGTTGGGGCGTGGAAGCCGTAATCTATGAGACGCTTCGCGATGTCCTCGACCTCGACGCCGGCGGATTGCTTGAAGGGTCTCGCCTCGAGAATGCACTCGTGCCCGATGAGTCCGCTCGCGCCGGAATAGAGGAGATCGAAATGACCTTCCAATCGCTTGGCGACGTAGTTGGCGTTCAGGATCGCGACCTTGGTTGCATCGGTGAGACCGTCGGGTCCCAAGAGCCGGAGGTATGCCCACGAGATCGTGAGGATGGACGAGCTGCCCCACGGCGCGGCCGATACCGGACCCGGCGACGTCGGACGGTCCAAGTCGACCACGGGGTGGTTCGGCAGGTACGGTATCAGGTGTTTCGCAACGCCAATTGGTCCCATGCCGGGGCCACCGCCCCCGTGTGGAATGCAGAAGGTCTTGTGGAGGTTCAGATGGCACACGTCGGCGCCGATGTCGCCGGGCCGGCACAAGCCGACCATGGCATTGAGATTTGCGCCGTCCATGTAGACTTGCCCGCCGTGCCGATGCACGATATCGCACACTTCTTTGATCGACGCCTCGAACACACCGTGTGTTGACGGATACGTCACCATCAAGGCGGCGAGATCGTCTTTGTGCTCCTCCGCTTTGGCTCTGAGGTCGTCCACATCGATGTTGCCGAGATCGTCGGTTTGCACCACGACAACCCGCATCCCGGCCATGACGGCGCTGGCCGGATTGGTACCGTGTGCCGACTTGGGAATGAGGCACACGTCGCGGTGCAGGTTTCCTCCGGCTTGATGGTACGCGTGAATGGCCAGGAGACCAGAGAACTCGCCCTGCGATCCCGCGTTGGGTTGCAACGATATCGCGTCGAAGCCGGTGATCTCCGCGAGGTCGGCTTCCAACTCGTCGAACATGGCCTGGTATCCCTGTGCCTGATCTTGCGGAGCGAAGGGATGCAGTTTCCCGAACTCCGCCCACGTCACGGGGATCATCTCGGTCGTGGCATTGAGCTTGAGTGTGCATGATCCGAGGGGGATCATCGACGACGTCAGCGAGATATCGCGGTCTTCGAGCGTCTTGAGGTAACGCAACATCTCCGTTTCCGAGCGGTACCGGTTGAACACCTCGTGGGTGAGAAACGGTGTTTCTCGTCCCAAGCCGCTGGGGATGCCCTCGCCGGCCGCCGGTTCGAGCGTATCGAGGTCGTATTCGAGTTTCTTGCCACCGGCGAATACTTCGAGTAGCTCGCGAACGTCCTCAGGGCGAGTAGTCTCGTCGAGCGAGATCCCGATGCGGTTGGCGGAGACACTACGGAGGTTCATCCGACGGGCACGGGCCGCCTCGTGAATTTTCGTTGCCTGTTTCCCATCGAGTTCGACGCACAAGGTGTCAAAGTACATGTCGTGCACCACACGTATCCCGTCGAGTTTCCGGAGTCCCGTTGCCAGGAGCGCCGTCAGGGTGTGAACCCGCTTCGCAATACGAATCAAGCCCTCTTGGCCGTGGTAGACCGCGTACATGCCCGCGATGACCGCCAGCAGGACTTGTGCGGTGCAGACGTTGCTGGTTGCCTTGTCGCGGCGGATGTGTTGCTCGCGCGTTTGCAGGGCCATGCGGAATGCTTGATTGCCCGATGCATCGCGGGTGACGCCGATGATCCTCCCCGGGATTGCGCGCTTGTATTGTTCTTTCGTGGCGAAGAACGCGGCGTGTGGACCACCATAACCGAGTGGCACACCGAAGCGTTGACTGTTGCCGACCGCGATGTCGGCTCCCCATTCGCCCGGTGCGGCCAGCAGCGTGAGGCTGAGGAGGTCGGTCGCCACGGTTACCAACGCGCCGGCCTTATGGGCTCGATCGCAAAGGCCGCGATAGTCGCGAATCTCTCCGTCGGTGGTCGGATATTGCACGAGCACACCAATGACGTCTTCGCCGAACTCGAAGTTGTCGGCGCGTCCCACTTTCACATTGATGCGGCGGGCATCGGCCCGCGTTTGCAGCACAGCGATGGTTTGTGGATGACATGCTTCGTCGATCAGGAATGTAGCGCCGTCCTTCTTGCGGCTCAGGCTGAAGGTCATGTTCATAGCCTCGGCGGCAGCGGTCCCTTCGTCCAGCAAGGAGGCGTTGGCGATCTCCAACCCGGTCAGATCCGACACAGCCGTTTGGAAGTTGAGTAAGGCTTCGAGACGGCCCTGTGATATTTCCGCTTGGTATGGAGTGTACGACGTGTACCAGCCGGGGTTTTCCAGAATATTGCGGAGGATGACCGGCGGGGTGATGCAATCGGAGTATCCCATTCCGATGTATGAACGGGTGATGATGTTGCGATCCGCCATCGCCCTGAGCGTTGCGAGCACGGATTCTTCCGGCTCGGCATCTGGAAGCGCCAGCGGTCGGTCCGATCTGATATTCGCGGGAACAACGGCGTCGATCAGGTCGTCCAACGAGTCGTAGCCCAACACCCGGAGCATGGCGTCCACGTCGTCGGGCCGCGGCCCGATGTGGCGCGAGGCGAAGCTGTCGGGTGGGGGAAGTGTCGCTAACGTTTTGCGCATATTCTCAAAACTGGTGTCGCTGACCTGGTTGAAGAATCACCACCTCCGCCGTTTGGCCAACGGCATCGACGAATCCTTGCGGATCGGTGGCGATGACATCGAAGGTGTTCCAATGCATTGGGATCGCGGTCTTCGGCTTCACGAAATCTACTGCGCGAGCCGCATCTTCGATGCCCATGGTGAAATTGTCACCAATCGGAACGATCATGATGTCGACCCTGTTCGCAAGGAGTTGCATGTCGAGGGTGAGTGCCGTGTCACCCGTGTGATATACTCGGGTCCGGTCTACGGTGATGACGAACCCACACGGAATGGTCGTGTATTGCCCCGTGTCGTCGCCCGCAACCCCGCCACCGTGCACGGCCGCCACCAACTTGACGTGGCCAAATGGAAAGTCGTGCGCGCCGCCGATATGCATCGGATGTACCGTGCATCCCCGCGACTCGCAAAACTGTGCGAGCTCAAACGGTGCAACCACCGTTGCCTGGTTGGCCTTCGCAATCTCAACGCCGTCTCCCAGGTGATCGCCATGTCCGTGGGTCAGGAGCACTGCGTCGAGATCCGACAGGTCTCCAGGTCCGATGTCCGCGAGCGGGTTCCCGGACAAGAACGGATCGATGACCAGCCGGCCTTGCTCGCTTTGCAACTCAAAACATGAATGGCCGTGAAATGTGAGTGATCCCATGAGTCACCTTCAGTACAACGCAAACGCCCCGGAAGGAACCGGGGCGCTGACATCGTCGTCTCGAGTGGGACGGAACCCCGGCGGCTACTCGCCGATGTGCTGCGCGTAATCCGCGGCCGACAGCAATCGATCCACCGCAGCCGCATCGCTCACGCGGACCTTGATCATCCAGCCCTTCCCATACGGGTCTTGGTTGACCAAGCTGGGATCTCCGTCCAGCGCCTCGTTGATTTCGATCACCTCTCCCGCGAGCGGCGAGAAGAGTTCCGACACAGCCTTGACGGCTTCGATCTGGCCAAACTCTTCCGTCTTGCCGAGCGTCGTCCCGACGGCGGGCAAGTCGATGTACACGACGTCTCCCAATTCCCCCTGGGCGTGGTCGGTGATTCCGATGGTGACAACGCCGCCCCCGCCTTGCTTCACGTACTCGTGCTCTTCGGTATAGCGCAGATCGCCGGGGATGTCAGACATGGTTTCCACTTCATGCGGGGTATCGCGCGGAACGGCGGAAGCTTATTCGGGGCCCCAACCGGTGTCAAGCGTGGTGCGCCGTCTCGTAGAGATCGTGGATGGGGCCCGCGATCCGGCCGGTTCCGGCAAACCATTCTCGCGCCATCATCAGCGAGCCCGGCGGAGTGTCCAATGCGAAGGGAAAGCGTTGCGATGCGTACGCCGCGATCGCCGCAACCTTCGCACTTCGCCAGGGGCGAACGTCCAACGTGGCCACGATTTTCTCGTCCGGGCTTGCGACGATTCGACCTGATGTGGCGTCGGAGATGTGACCGGGATATGTCACGTAGAAGATTCGCGCGTTGTCGGAAATCTCACGATGCGCATCCGCGACCCATTGGTGCACGGCCACGTGGTCGGCGTGACCCGTAACGCCATCTGCACCGAACGTGATCACCACCTCGGGT
>CAYLZR010000028.1:0-1844 GCA_964388145.1 uncultured Gemmatimonadaceae bacterium
AACGTTGGGGACAGATTATCAGAAAACCCACCCACCGTCAAGCGTTGTAAGCAACAGTCATCAGCCAAGTTATACGTGTAGATATCGGTGCCTTCATTGTCCGAGCGGCTGAACGCCAACGTCTTCCCATCCGGAGAAATCGCCGGCGCATAGTTCATCGAACCGACTGTCGGCGGAATGACCCGGCGGCGGCCGGTGTCTAGGTCGAGGAGGTACAACGGGCCCTCCCCGTTCTCCAGAAACTCCATGAACACCGCCGTGTGACCATCGGGGGCCCAGACCGGTGACATGGCGTACAACCCGGGTGTAGAGACTCCCTCGACCGTGTGTCCGTCGAAATCGACACGGTAAATCCGATTCGCATTGATGAACAGAATCTGCGTGGCGGAAACGCCGGGCACCCCCGTGACGGCCCGAACGATTTCATCGGCGATTCTGTGCACCCGCAGCCGGAAGTCTCGCGCATCGGGGTTCAGCGGAGGAATGCGCAACTCGCGGCGAACGGCCTCGCCCGGAATGTCGTACAGCGTAACCACGACGCTCGAGTCCCCGGCCGGGGTGACGTTGACCGCGAAGGAGGCACCGAGTGCTGCGTACAGGGGGTAGTTGATGTACGGGACGAATCCCGTCGAGTCTCCGTCCTCGGGCCCCAGGCGTATTCTGAGCGACAGGCTGTCACCCAAAGGCAACGCAATCATCTCGAACTCGTCGCTATAGTCGAGGTCGCGCGCGATGACGATGCGCGCGGAATCGAGCGCGGTTCCACGTTCCCCACCCAGGACGAGCATACCGGCTCGGACACCGGGCTGGTACGTGATGCCGATCCGCACGCCCCGCTCCACCGCGGTCGTGTCTTGCGCGGCAATCGGTTGGGCAGCGAGCATGACCCCTAGGGATCCCAGCCAAAAACTCCGTCTCATCGTCTCAAGGTGCTCGGGTCGAAGAAAAAGCTCACCGGTAGAATATCTCCTTCAAACCCTTCCGGGAGTGGCCCAAACGCGCCGGAGGCGCCGGCGGCTTCGATGGCGCCTTGCGCCTCCAGATCAAACGCAAAATTTCCCGATCGTCTGGTGAAGCGAAGATTGGCAATCGAACCATCCCGCCGGACTAGAAAGAGAATCTCGGCCCGCACGGATTGGTTCCCTGCCGGCCGCTGCCATCTGCGGTAGATCTGGGCGACGATGTTGTTGATATACTCGGGAAACGGAAAGTTCACCCCGCTCATGTTCAGCGTCGCGGGATCGTCACCAGTGGAAGGTTCTTCGTCGGGAAGAGGTTGTTCCTCCGGCGTCGTTCGTGGCGCCGGCTCTGTTTCGGTGTCCTGTTCCAGCGGGGGCGGCGCTTCGGCAACGGTCTCTCGGCGCGGCGGAGTCGAGGCGGGCCGTGGTTGCTCCGCCGGGCGTTGCACCACCTCCGGTGCCGGGCGCACTTCGGGCTCCAGACGAGGTACGGCAACGAGCCGGACATTGTAGACCGGCAACGTGGGAAGGGGTTGCGCGCTCGGATTGGCAAAAAGGAAAACAACCGCTACCCCGTGGACGACGACCGTGCCAGCCAAGGCCACCCGGCTTCCACCAGCGGTCCTGGCCTGGTCCCTGAAGACAGGTCTCGACTGCTTCATCGCCCCCGCCCCCGCCCCAGCTCCTCTGCCTCAGTCACAAGCCCAACATCCTCCACCCCGGCTGCCCGCATGGCGGCCAATACTCGCGCGACGACCCCCCACGAAGCCCGTGCATCGCCGCGAAAGTACACACCGTCCGCCTGTCTTGCATCTACAATGGCTTTGAACGATCCTCTGAACTCATCGTACGTGAGAGGGTCTTCGTCGATGAATATCACGCCAT
>CAYLZR010000028.1:1944-12064 GCA_964388145.1 uncultured Gemmatimonadaceae bacterium
GATCCTCTGAACTCATCGTACGTGAGAGGGTCTTCGTCGATGAATATCACGCCATCCTTGTCGACGGTGACGGTCAAACCCTGTCTTGGCTGGATCGGCTGCACCTCCGTACGAGGCAGCTGCACATCGACACCGCCCTGCATGATGGGGGCGGTGATCATGAAGATGATCAAGAGCACGAAGGCCACATCCACCAGCGAAGTGACGTTGATCGCGGCTTCCATCGGGAGTTCACCGCGCCCGTGCAGCCCTTCACGCGCCATGAATCACACTCTCCCTTCACGTGCCAGCGTCCCAACGATTTCCTGTGCGAACCCTTCCATCTCGCCTGCAAACAAACCCAGGCGATTGACCAACATGTTGTAGGCGATCACGGCCGGAATCGCGACCGCCAGCCCGAATACGGTTGTGACCAGAGCCTCCGCCACCCCGGGCGCCACCGCCGCGATGTTCCCCGAACCCCCAGCCGCAATACCGAGGAATGTGTTCATGACTCCCAGCACGGTCCCCAACAAACCCAGCAGCGGGCTCACCGAACCAATCGTCGCTAACCATGGTATAAACCGCGCCATGAGGTCGCGTTCCGCCCCCACCTCCTTGGCAAACATCATCCGTAACACGTCCAACTGCGTCACTGTCAGCGGCTCCTGCCCGCCATGACCGGTGTGTTGCAAGGCACCGGGACGTAGTTCTGAGAAAAAATTCACGCCTTCCTTCAGCAACCGCCGGTATGGAGAGGCCGGTAGCTTCATCACGGCGCGATACGAGTCTTCCAAACGATTCGTGCGCTCGAGCTCGGCGAAAAACTGGTTGGCTTGCTTCGTGACCCGACGGAATTGCCACCACTTCAGCACGATGAGAAACCACGATACGACCGAGAAGAACGCCAACACCACCAGGACGCCCTTGATGGCGCCACTCGCGTTCACCACCAGCTCCCAAGGCGTCGCGGGGAGAGCACCCCCGATCTGTGCAAATATCATTGGTGTGCGGCAATCCAGTCGTAGGTGCGTTGCAAACCTTCGGTCAGGTCAACCAGTGGAGTCCAATCCCATCGCGTAGCCATCTTCGCGGGATCTACTGCGCTGCGAGCAAGCTCGCCGGCCCTCTCCGGCGCGTGCTCGATCGGAACGTCCGCCGCTACCCCTGCAGCGTCCAGCAACGTGCGAGCGAGGTCGTTTACGTTGGTTTCGATCCCCGTCCCGACGTTGAACGCCACATCGTCTATAGAAGTGAACGGACCCACCTCACGCTGTGCTGCCGCAACATTGGCTCGGACGACGTCTCCGACATACACGTAATCACGGGTTTGGGACCCGTCGCCGTAGATCGTGAGGGACTCCCCTTTCAGGATCTTGTCACAGAAGATGGCCACCACCCCGGCCTCGCCGTGAGGGTTCTGCCGTGGCCCATACACGTTGGCATAGCGAAGCGAAACCACTTCCAGTCCGTGTAGCTGAGCATACATCGCAAGGTAGTACTCCGAGGCAAGCTTGCTCACCCCGTACGGCGAGACCGGGAGCTTGCGCGCATTTTCGGGATGTGGCAACGCCTCGCTCTCTCCGTACACCACACCGCCGGAAGACGCAAACACCACTCGCCGCACGCCGGAACCGCGAGCACCCTCCAGAAGGTTGAGCAGGCCGGCGATGTTCACTCGCTCGTCCAAAAGCGGATCGGAAACCGAAACGCGCACATCCATCTGCGCCGCGTGATGGTTCAGAATCGTAAAATCACCGCTTTCGAGGAGTTTCCGGCCCTCGGGATCGTTGACGCCGCACTCGACGAAATCGGCAGCGGCGGGCACGTTCTCTCGGCGTCCCGAAGAAAGGTCGTCGAGCACGGTTACTGCCCACCCGTTCTCCAGATAGGCATCGGCGATATGCGACCCGATGAACCCGGCACCCCCAGTGACGAGGGCCCGCTCAATCACGGTTCAGCATCGAGATGGGGTGTTTTTCGCAACGTGCTATCAATGGTTCACGAATCGTGATACGGCGAGACAAAAAAATGACGGGGAACGCCAAATCCGCTCCCCGCCCGTCGACTTTCACCCCCTATCCGCACCAAGCGGACAGCAGATCGGAAACGGCTGGCGGCTCGGCGGCGGGCGCGTGCGAAGCGATCAAGGCATTTTGCGGATCAATCGAATGACGGATCCGGCTCGCACGCCCACTCCGTTGAGTCTCGTGATCACCGCGGCCGCAGATCGTTGCCGGACATGCGTGACCTGGAGGATACCGATCTGCGTCGTAGGCAACTCGGAACCCTCCTCCTCCACAATCACCTCGAACTCGTCTCCGGGTACGATCCCGTCCGCGCGTCCCCGGTCGATGAACACGATGTTCAAGTAACCGGCCAAGGGATTCTGGTCTCGGATCGTTATGATGGACCCCCGCATGCCGTTTTCGATCGGCACGGGGTCTACACCACCCCGGTCGCGGAACGGCTCGAGCGGCAATGCCACCTGACCGTCCTCCACGCGGTCGAACTGCGTTTCGATTTGCGCCCAAACGTCTCGACCGTCCACAGCTACCACCCGAGCGATACCGGTCGGAACCACGAGCCGCCCCCAGCCGGGGACAACACGCGAGAAGCGCGACAGCATCAGCGAATCACCGATGTGATACGTGGCGTTGCCCGGTGCGCGCACGCTGATTTGCTCGAACACCATGGCCGAAGAGGTGGCCCGTAGCGCGGAGAGCCTGGGTTGATCAACAGCGCCGAGTACTTCGGCCCACGGGAATTGCTCACCCTCGGTCAAGTACCCCGAAGAGTAGAACCGAAGGCGTCCAGACGGACGAGGCGGCGGTTGGCGGTTGACCGTCAAGCCTAGCCTCACATTTTCGCCGGGTTGTTTGAACACGGTTCGCGCGCCGCGCGACGGCGGAGGCGGTGGGGGTGGTGGTGGGAGCGCTTCGGTTACTTGGTTCTCCAACTCCGGGTCTCCAACGTTGCGAAGGTCCATCGAATCCGCGACTGGAATCAGAACTGAATCGCCCACTGGCAACTGCTGGTTGGGATCCTCTACGAGGGGGGTCGACGCAATGAGCACGGTGTCCGGAGGAACCAGGCGCAGTTCTTCTCCGGGGAAGATCCAATGGGGATCTTCGACCACCAACGTGTTGAGCCGGTAGATCTCCGGCCACAGGAACGCGTCGCCCAAATACAACTGGGCCAACGTCCACAGCGTCTCGCCATCGCTGACAATATGGACGCGTGACTGCTGCAGCGGCTGTTGCTGAACCACCGCCGAGTCCTGGGCCGAAAGCGGAGCGGCCGCGGCTATGACAGCCGCGGCGATCAACGCTTTAGTACTCTTAAAACGGGAGATCGTCATCCTCGTCATCGAGCGCCTCCGGGAAGTCTTCGAACGATTCTGATCCCTTTTCGGCCGACTGTGGCTGACCAACGGCCGCGCCGGCCGGCTCCACCCCGGCCTCCGAGCCACCACCACGGCCGGAAAGCATCATCATTTCTCGTCCGATAATCTCCGTCGTGTATCGTGTTTTCCCGTCCCGGTCTTCCCAGGTGCGGTACTCGATACGACCGTCGATGTAAACGCGGTCGCCCTTCTTGAGATACCGCTCCGCCACATCCGCCAAGCCGGACCCCTTGTTGTTCCAAAGCACGACCCGGTGCCACTCGGTCTTTTCTTGTGCCTCGCCGCTGGCGCTGTTCCACTTCCGACTCGTGGCGATGGACAGCGTCGCAACCCGCGTGCCATTGGTGGTGCTGCGGACTTCGGGGTCCTTCCCCAAGTTCCCGATCAATTGGACCTTGTTCAGACTGCGACTCACGAGAACCTCCAATAAGTTGGCGGGATGGGGCCCAGACGCCGCCAAACTATAGAGGCTTTAAGTCCTTTTGTCAATCAAAGATACGCGATTTTGACCCAACTTTTGCGAGCCGTTTTTTGCTCGAAAATCGAGCCCTGAACACCCCTTTCCGCACCCCTCGAGACCCCTAGAATTCCGACAAAACACCGAAGATCTATCTCACAGCATCAACCGTGCGACAACGGCCGTCCGTGCTCCTGCTCCCATCGAACTTGGGCCTCGGCATGACGCCCGTAGTGGGGTTCAAACTCGGCCAGAGACCCAATGGAGCGCGTTCCACCCTTCATGCCACAGAGCTTCAGCAGGGCCGAAGCCCGGGGCCCTCCCAAGGGGGCCGGGAGACCCATCGGAGTATTGCCGGTCCAATCCCGTATCGCTGCGGCGTAGATCACCACACCGTTCCCGACCGCCTGGGCCGGTTTGACCGGGCAGCAGGCCCCGAGGTCTCGAACAGCAACCCGTGACGCTGCGAGCAGGGTCGTTACCTCCGTGGCCGAAAAGGCATACACGCCAACGAACACTTCCTCGCGGAGGGCATCGTAAACCGCGGCCACCGGAGTCCCGGATGGTTGCCCCGCGGCCAAGGCGCAAACCATGAGTGACGGCGCCACCCATACCGGGACCTCGCGCTGAGTCACGATCCCCTGCACCGTGGCGAAAGCGATACGCAAACCGGTGAAGCTCCCCGGCCCGTCAGCCACGGCAATCGCGTCGAGATCGTGCAGGGTGAGGTCCGAGAGCCCAAGGCACTGGTGTATCGCCGGCATCAGCGTGCCCGCAGCGCGGCGGTGCCCCACGTTGATCTCGGCGATGAGACTGCCGCCGTCACCGACCGCCACACTGCCGGTGTCGGTGGCCGTGTCGATCGCTAGACAGAGACTCATCGCAACCGCTCCACCCGGCGTGTCTCCGGCCGCTCGCCGTGTGTGAAGTGGAGGTGAGCGTCGGGGGCAGGCGCGTACGCTCCTGCCTGTTCGGGCCACTCGATCAGGAGTAATCGGGCGACTCGCAGGACGCCCGCAAAATCGAGGTCGAGTGCCTCGTCGGGATGCCGCAGTCGATAACAGTCGACGTGGATCACCAGACCGGCAGGTGAGGAATATTCGTGGACCAGTGCAAACGTCGGGCTATGCGCGTCACCGGCCTTCGCGACCCGAGCCAAGGCCTTCACGAACGTGGTCTTTCCGCTTCCCAGTTCACCGGTGAGCCACACAACCGATCCGGGTGGAAGCCCCGCCCAAAGATCCGCCGCCACCCGTTCCAATTCGTCCAGTGTGAGCTCCTGCCCGCGTGCCGGCACGTTCACCTGTTCTTGCGCGCTTCACCGCGCCGGCGTCCTTTGCCCACACCCCGGGGCGAGTGCCGTACCGGATCGCCGGCAGCGCGCAATTCGAAGATCTGATCTCGTAGTCGTGCCGCCACCTCGAAATCCAACTCCGCCGCGGCTTCACGCATCTGTTGCTCCAACACGTCTATCAGGCTCTCTCGATCCAAGGGTGCGCCCTTGTCTATGGATTCTTCCACGACCTTGGCGCCAGCGCTTCGGACGTCTGCCACACGGGTGGCGAAATGCACTTGCTCTACAGACTTGCGAATGGATCGCGGTTCGATGCCGTGTTCAACATTATGCGATCGCTGCAGTTCTCGACGCCGATCCATCTCTGCCAAGGCTCGTTCCATCGATCCGGTCATACGATCCGCGTAGAGGACGGCGCGTCCGTTCACGTTGCGAGCCGCCCGCCCGACGGTTTGGATCAGCGACCGGTCTGATCGCAGGAAACCTTCTTGGTCGGCATCGAGAATCGCGACGAGTCCGACCTCGGGGAGGTCGAGACCTTCGCGTAGCAGGTTGATGCCAACCAGCACATCGAAATCTCCCAGCCGCAAACCCCGGACGATTTCCATGCGTTCGATGGTGTCGATGTCGGAGTGCATGTAGCGAACGCGGACGCCGGTTTGTTGCAAGTAATCGGTGAGGTCCTCGGCCATGCGCTTCGTCAACGTCGTAACGAGCACCCGCTCGCCGACACTTTCGCAGTGACGGATTTCGGCCAAAAGATCATCGACCTGACCCGACACGCCCCTGACTTCTACCACCGGATCGACCAACCCCGTGGGTCTGATTATTTGCTCGACGGGGTCGTTTCCCGACAGCCCCATTTCCATGTCACCGGGCGTCGCAGATACGAAAATCACGTCGCCAACGATGTCCAAAAACTCGTCTCGGTTTAGCGGACGATTGTCGAGTGCAGACGGAAGACGAAACCCATATTCGACCAGAGTGAGCTTTCGCGAGCGATCACCTTCGTACATGCCACCCAATTGTGGGAGGGTGACATGTGACTCATCGAGGACCGTGAGGAACTCCGCCGGGAAATAATCAAGCAAGCAGGCCGGGCGTTCTCCCGGAAGCCGGCCCGAAAAATGGCGGCTGTAGTTCTCGACCCCGGCACACGTACCGGCTTCGAGGAGCATGTCGACGTCGAACAGCGTTCGGGTTTCCAGGCGCTGAGCCTCGAGCAACCGGTTGGCCGCTCGCAACTCAGCGAGTCGTTCCCCGAGCTCCTTCCGAATAGCCGCGACGGCGCGCTCTATCGTGGGGCGTCTGACCACGAAGTGGGTCGCCGGGTATATCGCGCAGCGGTCGAGCTGGGTGATCACGTGACCGGTGAGGGGATCGATCTTCGATATTCGCTCGATACTGTCACCCCACAGTTCGATGCGAACCGCCTGTTCCTCGTATTTTGGCAGGATCTCGATCGTGTCACCCCTCACGCGGAACGTTCCGCGTTCCAACACGGCGTTGTTTCGCGAGTAACGGATCCGGACCAACTCTTCGAGGATGCCGTCACGCGATATCTCGTCGCCGGTGCTGATGGTGACCATGAGCTTGCGGTACTCGACCGGATCACCCAATCCAAAAATCGCGCTCACGGTCGCCACGATGATGACGTCGTCACGCTCCATCAGGCTCGACGTGGCGCGCAGCCGCAGGGCATCGATGTCGTCGTTGATGGTGGCGTCTTTTTCGATGTACGTGTCCGTCGCGGCCATGTACGCCTCCGGCTGATAGTAGTCGTAATACGAAATGAAGTATTCGACCGCGTTGCCGGGAAAGAACGATTTCAACTCGCCGTAGAGTTGGGCGGCGAGCGTCTTGTTGTGCGAGAGCACCAACGCCGGCCGGCCATACGCGGCAATGGCGCTCGCCATCGTCACCGTTTTACCGGACCCCGTAACCCCCAGCAACGTGTGAAACCGGGAGTCGGCTGCGTTGACACGCTGGCACAGCTCGGCGATGGCGCGCGGTTGGTCTCCCGCCGGCACAAAGGGTAGCTCGAGTTTGAAGGTCACGCTGCTGGGATCACTCGGATTGTGCAGGGGGTTCTCGGCGTTCTACCGTGGTCACACCCTTGGTACGGCGCATGGCACGGACCACCTTCGAAAGTTGGGTAGCATTTTCCACTTCGACGAGGACGGTGCCGAACATCTCGCCGTCTTTGCTCTTGAGCTCGGCGCTCCGGATATTGGTGCCTTTTTCGGTGACCGCGGCCATGAGGTCGGCGTACAGTCCGCGACGATCTTCTCCGACAACACCCAAGCACACAACAAAGACCTCGCCTTCGAGCTCCTTCCAGTCGATCTCCACGCGGCGGTCGGGATCGGCGGAAATCGTCAAGAGATTCGGGCAGTCGCTCCTGTGGATCGAGATACCGCGTCCTTGCGACACATAGCCGACCACCGCATCTCCTGGAACCGGCTGGCAACACTGTGCATAGCGCACGAGCAGGCCATCCACTCCCTGAATGCGCACACCGCGGCCCAGCCTGAGGCGATCTATCACCCGCCCAAAGACCGTGGGTTTCGCCTCTTCGACTTCTTCACTCGATCGATCCGGGAACAGGGCACGGATCACCTGCCCGGCAGGCACGTCACCTCGCCCGAGAGCTTGCAACAGCCCCTCTTCCGACCCGACCGAGAGGGCCCCGGCCGCAGCGGCCATCGCGGTGCCATCGGGGCGCGACAATCGTCTCCGCCGCAACTCCCGGGCGAGGATTTCCCGGCCCAACCCAATGCTTCGCTCGGACTCCTCCTGCTTCACCCAATGGCGAATCCCGTGCCGCGCGCGGGCGGTACGCACGTGGTTGAGCCAATCGCGGCTCGGGCGCGCTTGGGAACCGGTGATGATGTCGACCGTGTCGCCATTCGCCAGCGGGCGGTGCAAGGGAGCGATACGCCGATTGATCCTGGCGCCTTGGCACCGCAGCCCCACCTCCGTGTGGACGGCAAAGGCGAAGTCGATAGGAGTCGCGCCCTTGGGGAGTCGTTTCACGTCACCCTTCGGGGTGAACACGAAGATTTCATCTTGATAGAGGTCGATCTTGAGGAATTCGAGGAACTCTTCGGGCGTATGCGCCGCCTGTTGCAACTCGATGAGTTGTCGGAACCACGCGAGCTGTTGGTCCGACTCGTCGGGTTGCTGCCCTTCCTTATATACCCGGTGCGCCGCGATCCCAAACTCCGCAGTCCGGTGCATCTCTGCGGTACGAATTTGTATTTCGTACAATTCGCCGCCAGGCCCAAAGACCGTCGTGTGCAGCGACTGGTAGCCGTTCGGTTTCGGCGATGCGATATAATCTTTGATCCGCTCTTGAAGCGGATTCCATTGATGGTGAATCACACCGAGCGCGTGATAGCAATCCGGAATCGCTCTGACGAGCACGCGGATAGCCATCAAGTCGTAAATCTCTTCGAGCGGTTTGTCACGGGCCTTCATCTTGCGGTAGATGGACCACAGGTGTTTGGGACGGCCCGTGACCTCGAATCCCTCGATACCCGCTTCGGTCAACGCCTCGACCAGCGGCGCCCGCAGCCGATTGATCATCTCTTCCCGCTGGCCGCGTTTCGCCCGCAGCTTCTTGGTCAGCTCCTTGTGATCTTCTTTCTCCAGGAACTTGAACGCCAAATCCTCGAGCTCCGCCTTGATACCGGCCATTCCGAACCGGTGGGCGAGGGGCGCATACAGCTCTTGGGTCTCCCGGGCAATCCGTTCCCGCCGCTCCGCCGGCAGATGCTCCAGCGTCCGCATGTTGTGCAAGCGGTCGGCCAGCTTCACGATGATCACCCGGGCGTCCTTCGCGATGGAGAGCAGAAGTTTCCGATAGTTCTCGACTTGCTCCTCGGTGCTCGAACGGAAGCTGAGGCTCGAGATCTTGGTCAGCCCGTCGACGATTTCGCCGATCTCTTCGCCAAACTGTTGGCGGATGTCGTCGATCATCACGTCGGAATCTTCGACCGTGTCGTGGAGCAACGCGGCGGCGATCGTGACGGAGTCCATGTGATGGTCCAACAGGATTCGCGCCACCGCCACGGCGTGGGAGATGAACGCTTCGCCGGAGAGCCGTTTTTGGCCCCGATGTGCCTCGGCACTCAGGCGATAGGCCCGGTCGATCAAGTCCAAATCCAAGCGGTCGGCCTGGTCGCCGAGCGCTTTGGCAAGACGGGAATCGATGGCTGGGCGCGTCGTCGTCACAACAGACCGGCCTCCGCGAAGCTGAAGTAGTGATCGCCCGCGACGATCACGTGGTCATACACCGGCATATCGAGAAGTTTGCCGGCCTCGACCAGTTGGGTTGTGACGGCCTTGTCGTCGGCCGATGGGGCGGGATTCCCACTTGGGTGATTGTGCACCACGATGATTCCCGCCGCTGCTTCGGCGATGGCGGCGCGAAACACTTCCCTCGGGTGTACCAGTGAGCTGTTCAGAATACCTCTCGTAATCAGCGCCTGACGAGTCACGCGGTTTTGCGCATCGAGCGTGAGGAGGTGAAACTCCTCGACTACCAGGTCGCGCAACATGGGGCCGTAACGTCGATGCACGTCAGACGGAGATCGGATGTCCTCTCCGAGGTCGCGATGGTCCCGATCCAGCCGCCGCGCCAGTTCCAGCGCCGCCGCGATACGGGCGGCCTTGGCCCGACCGACGCCGGGAACGCTGCCCAGCGAACTCGGAGGCCGGCGTGCCAACTGCCGAATCGTACCGCCGGCGGACGCGAGGAGGTTGGCAGCCACCGACAACGCGTCTGCCCGCGCCGTCCCTGTACCCAACAGAATCGCCAGGAGTTCGACGGCCGTCAACGCTGACGGCCCGAGCGTCAATAAGCGCTCACGAGGACGTTCCGCAACGCTCGTGTCCGCTACTCGTAGTCTGTCCATGGCAACAAACTGCGCGCCGCGCGCGCCATTGCATTGCCAAATTTGTGCGTGATGGAGCGGAGTGT
>CAYLZR010000028.1:12164-17007 GCA_964388145.1 uncultured Gemmatimonadaceae bacterium
TGCGCGCCGCGCGCGCCATTGCATTGCCAAATTTGTGCGTGATGGAGCGGAGTGTCCCCGGCCTGACGGCCGATTTCAAATTGCAGATTGCAGATTGCGAATCTCAGATTGGCGAATCCCTCCGGCTGTGCCTCTGCCTCCTCTGCCTCTGCCCTCATTGCCCCACGATCCCCCGCCTATCAGCCTCGCCCATGACACTTCTTGTACTTCTTACCGCTGCCGCATGGGCAGGGGTCGTTCCGCCCGACTTTGGGTACGGACCGCCTTTGCGGTTTCGGCGCGATCGGTCCACTACCGTCCGGTCCACTCGTAACCGCCCTATCGAGCTGCGACCTCGCTTTGGCCACTCCGGGCAGCAGCAGGTCTATGTCGGAGGATTCGGTGATCTGTCCCGCGGCGGGGTGCTGGGGCCGGGGGCGGGGGCGGGCGGCAGGTCCAGTTACCGTGCGGCCGGGAGCCGCTCCCGGCGGCCCCTCGCGAACCTGCAACCGGAAGAAACGCTCGGTGAACACCTGGCGAATGTCGTTCACGAGGTCTTCGAACAGATCGAACGCCTCGCGTTTGTACTCGATGAGCGGATCTTTCTGTCCCCACGCGCGATATTGAATCGCGTTTCTGAGCTGATCCAGGTCGTACAAGTGGTCCTTCCACTTTTCATCTAGTACTTGCAACATGAAGTTCGAGAGCAGTCGTTCTGTCAGATTCTCGGCACCGTAACGTTTTTCAAACTCATCCCACGAATCCAGCTTTGCCTTAAACGCTTCTCGGCCCGCGTTCTTGATCGCCGCCTCCAGCGCTTCCGCGTCGGGCACCTTTTCGGGATCTTCGATAACGGGGGCGGACACGAGGAATCGCATCAGGAGGTCGGCCACGATGAACTTCCGATCCCACTCTTCCGGATCTTCTCCCCCGAACCCTTCGGCAAAATGCCCCAATGCGGCGTCGATCATCCGCAAGACTTCGGCCTTGAGCTCTTCCCCGCCCTCGAGCGCAAAGAGCCGCAGCGAATAAATCACCTCTCGCTGTTGGTTCATCACGTCGTCGTACTCCAACAGCCGCTTCCGCGCCTGGAAATTCTGTAGCTCCACCCGCTTCTGCGCGTTCCCAATCGCTCTCGTCACCAGCGGGTGTGTGATGACCTCTCCCTCTTCCGCTCCGGTGCGCTCCATCCACCGCGCGATGCGGTCGGATGCAAACAGCCGCATCAGGTTGTCCTCGAGCGACAGGAAGAACCGACTCTGACCGGGATCGCCCTGTCGCCCCGCTCTTCCGCGAAGCTGCCGATCGATGCGGCGCGATTCGTGGCGCTCGGTGCCGATGATGGCCAAACCACCGATCGAATCGACCGGATTACCTTGCGCTTCCGGGGTGTTGCCGATCTCGGTGACGCCTAGGCCGAGTTTGATGTCGGTACCGCGCCCCGCCATGTTCGTCGCGATCGTAATGGACCCCTTTTGTCCCGCGAGACTGACGATCTCCGCCTCGCGTTGGTGGTGCTTGGCATTCAACACTTCGTGCTTGAGGCCGCGTCGTTTGAGCATGCGCGACATAGTCTCCGATACTTCCACAGTCGTGGTACCCACGAGTACCGGCTGGCCGATGCTGTGGTACTCCGCAATCTCGTCGACGATGGCGTTGTACTTTTCCCGCCTCGTCTTGTAGATCACGTCGTCGTCGTCGCGTCGCGCGATAGGTTCGTTCGTGGGGATGACTGACACTTCGAGAGCATAGATCTCGTAAAACTCGCGCTCCTCGGTCTCGGCCGTTCCCGTCATTCCGGAGAGTTTGTCGTACATCCGGAAGTAGTTCTGGATCGTGATCGTGGCGAGTGTCTGTGTTTCGCCGCGAACGGTGACGCCTTCCTTGGCTTCGACGGCTTGATGGAGACCGTCGGACCACCGTCGTCCATGCATCGTGCGCCCGGTGAACTCGTCCACAATGAGGATCTGTCCATCCTGCACGACATACTCGACGTCTTTGTCGTAGAGGGCATGCGCCTGTAGCAGTTTGTGGATGATGTGGATCTTCTCGGACTTCGAGGCGTATTCGGCCTCGAGGGTGCGCTTGTGTTCGACCTTGTCCTGGGGCGACAGGGACTCGTCGTGCTCGAGCTTGCCAACCTCCTCCGAGATGTCCGGCACAACGAAGAGATTGGGATCGCCGGGGCTCATCTCCTCCAGCCCCCTGTCCGTTAAGTGCACCGAGCGTCCACGTTCGTCCAGGATGAAGTACAACTCTTCGTCGAGATCTTTGAAGCGTTGGTCGCGTGACGGCAGCTTGCGATCCGCGATATAATCCAACTCAACGCGCTGAACCGCCTGTTGGATCTTCGGTTCCTGCATCAACTTCATGAAACGCTTGTTCCTCGGCATGCCTCGCCGCGCCTGAAACAGCTTGAACGCCCCGTCGTAATCGATTTCTTCCGCGGTCACGAGTGGCTCTGCCGCGGCAACGACCTCGTTGACAATGGCGGTTTGTTTTCGGGCGAGTTGCTTCACGCGATTGTTGAATTCCGCGTACTTCTCATCGCCTTCGTGACCCGCGGGTCCCGAAATGATCAACGGCGTCCGCGCTTCATCGATCAGGATGCTATCGACTTCGTCGATGATCGCGTAGTTGTACGCTCGCTGCACGCGTTGATCAAGCGAAAACACCATGTTGTCGCGCAGATAATCGAATCCGAAATCATGGTTGGTTCCGTACGTGATGTCGCACCGATACGCGGCGCGACGCTCAGGACTCTGAGGCTGGGTATCGTCCAGGCACGCCACGGTCAAGCCGAGGAACTCATAGACGTGCCCCATCCATTGCGAGTCGCGACGGGCCAAATAGTCGTTGACGGTCACGAGGTGCACGCCGTATCCCGGGAGGGCGTTCAAGTACAGGGGCAGCGTGGCCACGAGTGTCTTACCTTCGCCCGTCGCCATTTCCGCAATCCGAGATTTATGGAGAACGATCCCACCGATGAGTTGCACGTCGTACGGCACCATGTCCCATTCGAGCTCGTGCCCAGCAACCGGGGCCTTCGTTCCCAGGAGTCGGCGACACGCTTCGCGAACCGTCGCGAAGGCTTCCGGCAACGTGTCATTCAAGGCAGCTTCGATTTCGTCCTTGAGCTGGTCTTCGAGCTTGTGTACCTCGCGGTCGAGCTCGTCACGCTCGCCCGGGTCCGCACACCCGTGTTTGGCGGCCTTTTTCGCGACCAGCTCCTCCTCGATCGCGCCATACCGCTCTTTCAGAAGACCACGGAGTTTTTCCGTCTGCGCTTTTACGTCATCATCGGATAGCGAAGCCAGGCGCTTCTCGTGCTCGTGAATCTCGTCGAGAATCGGCTGCATTTTCTTCAGCTCGCGCTTGAAACGCGACCCGATGATTTTTTTGAGAATTGTCTTCATTCAATCGCCACTGCAATACAGCTCGTGAGTTCGTATGTATTCGGCCACGGCCTGGGGAACGAGGTGCCCAAGCGACGTGCCCTCTCGTACCGCCTGCCGCGCCGCGGAAGACGAGCTGTCGAGGGAAGGCACCGTGATCGACTGCGCGATGTGCGGAGCCGCCGGCGCCACGGCCCCTGCACGCGACATGGCAACCACCCGGGCCAATTCACCGATCCGAGTCGAATCCCGCCATCTCGGCAACTCGAGGGCGGCATCGGCGCCGACCAACAAAAATAACTCATCCCGCGGCAAATCGTGGCGCAGGCTGGTCAGCGTATCGACGGTATACGAGACGCCTCCGCGCTCGATCTCCCGAAGATCCAGGACCAAATCGGCGTGTCCCGCCAGCGCCAGCTCGAGCATGGCGACTCTATGGACGGCGGAAGCATGGTGCCCCTCAGGCTTGAACGGCTGTTCGGCAGCGGGGATGAAACGAACCTGGTCCAGACCGAGTCCCGCTGCGGCGGCCTCGGCCGCTGTCACATGCGCTAGATGAACCGGATCAAAAGAGCCACCCAGTACGCCGATCCGCACGAGCCTACGGCAATCCCCGCTCGACCGGGCAGACCTCGTCCAAGCGGGGGGCGTCTGGATAGAAACGGCGAAGGTTTTCGCAGGTCTCGGTCTTCTCTTCTTGGTACGCAAGACGAGTGTAGGCCTCGACCAAGCGGACCAGCGCCAGCGGCGCGTATGACGTGGAGCCGTATTCACTGACAACCGTCTTGTAGTAGAGAATCGCCGGCGAATTGGCGTTCAACCGGAAGTAGTACTCCCCCACCTTGTATTCTTTTTCCGCGAATCGCTCTGCCAACGCGGCCAGTTTGAGATTCGCTCGATTGGCCACCGGAGTCCTCGGATATCGGGCTGCGACCTCTTGATAGGTCACTCTCGCGGCTTCACCGTACGTTGGATCGAGTTCCGGATGGGTCCAAAGTTGGGCTTGAGCATCGCCTGATCGGAGGAGCGCCCGCTGCGCGAGCGGATGACCGGGGGCTTCGTTTGCCACCCGCCGGAATTGCCTCGCCGCCTCGAGGAACTCCCGCTTACTAAAGTGACATTCGGCAAGCAGGAATCTGGCGCGCACGGCAGTCGTATCACGCACCGGCAACTGTTGGGTGACATATTGGAATCCCACCGCCGCCTTGCCGCACTTTCCGCGGCGATACATCTCTTCGGACACCTCGAGCAGCGCCTCCGGTGACGGGTAATCCCGTGGCCGAAACTCATTGGCGCAGCCGGCCGCCGCCATGACGGAACAGGAAAACATCAAAAGTCTATGCACGAATTACCTAACACCGTCTGCGGTGTGTCTGTTCCGGAGGTTGGAGGAGGTCGAAGCCCCGCAGCCGAACCAAACCGCGGCGGGCCGTCCGGTAGAGCGAGTCGTTCGGGTTCGCTCCCACCAT
>CAYLZR010000029.1:0-16880 GCA_964388145.1 uncultured Gemmatimonadaceae bacterium
CCTCTGCCTCGAGCTCCTTGAGGTGCCGCCGCACCGCGTTTGCCGAGACCCCAAAGACATCAGCAAGTTCTTTAGCGGTAACGGGTTGCGACTTCTTGGTCTCGAGGATAATCTCTCCCCGAAGGCCCTTTTGGCCGGCCAGGCCAGGTGTCATATAGTCCATAGGGGCACGTATCCTAAACAGATTGACAAAATATTGCAACTAATTTAACGATTTTGTTTGTAAACTCCTACCCCGGTTCTTTAACCCATTGTAAATAAACGATTTACGAGCGTTCGATCGAGTGGAAACCATGGCACACACGCATTTTCCTCTCAAAGAGCCGAATTGACCGCTCAACACACGCCATATTGTAGGCCAATACGCCAATTCCTTTATTGCTGTGCCCACCAAGCACCAGCGTTTTTTCGGAGGAAAGATGAAGACAGGAAGCGTGCAAACCGCCGTCCTCGCGAGCCTTGTTTTCATGGCATGCTCGGACGGAGACATCGAGTGGACCGGAACCGTCGCCGACAGCGCCGGCATCACGATCGTGCACAACCCCGCCGAGGGGGCGTGGACCGAGAACAGCGGTTGGGGCGTCGAGGAGGAGCTGCGGATCGGCATGGCGGACGGCGATCCCGACTACATGTTCGGGTCGATCGGGGGGATCGCGGTATCATCGAGCAATTTGATTTACGTTTTCGACAGTCAGGCTTCACTCATCCGCGCCTACGACCAGCAGGGAGTGTTGCAGCTTTCCTTCGGTAGCGCCGGTGCCGGACCAGGCCAGTTCAGTCCACAGGCCGGTCCAATTCTACTTGGCGCGGGCGACACACTTCTCATCCCAGACATGGGAACACAGCGTGTGAATCGGTTCACAGCCTCCGGAGAGGACGCCGGCACCTATCGCATCGCGATACAGGATGGCATTCCGGTTCGGTGGCAGGAGAATGAGTCCGGCGAGATCGTAAACCAAGTGCGACCAGTATCCTTCGATGCAAGCGAACCCACAGATACGTTGGACCTCGTTGCGGTGCGAAACGCTGACGGAGTCGCAATCGACTCCCTCATCCAGTTTCGGTCGGGTGAGAGTTTTTCGTTCACGGGTGGCGCTCCAAAGTTCAAATTCTTCCCTCCCGAGCCGATGTGGTGGTTGGCGGGCAACGGAGCGCTCTGGCACGGGATTAACGACGAATATCGCATCGGTCTCTATGAGAACGCCACGCTCACTCGAATCATTACAAAACCCTTTGAGCGACCGCCCGTCACCGAGGACGACAAAGATGCAATGCTCACGGCCATGAGGGCATTCATGGAGAACTTGGGCGTTCCCGCTCAAGCCTGGCCGATCATACGACAGGGCATCTCTTTTACCGAGTACTACCCAGCCTATGCTCAATTCCGCTCGGGACCGAACGGCAGCCTGCTCGTTCAGCACCTGCTGCGGCTGTCCGATCTCTCAGAAGACGAGCTCAAGGACATCAACCCCCAAGTTGGGTTCGGCTCGTCCGATTGGGATGTGTTCGACTCGCAGGGGCGCTTCTTGGGTGAGTTGACGATGCCCGACCGTTTCCAGGCAATACGCTTCGTCGCGAACAATGTCTACGGAGTGTGGCGGGACGATCTAGACGTACAGTACGTGATGAAGTTGAGAATCACCGGGTTACCGGGGGCGGACACGGGCGGGATACCCATTGCCGAATAGGACGTTTGGAGTAGGGATTCGCCGTTAGGGAAACCATCTGGGGACAGGCGTCCACGCACCGAACTCGAAACGGCGTTTCTCTACTCCTTGGTTCGCCCACCATCTGCTGACCTAGTCGTCGCGCCGCCTCATCGTCTGGTATTCACTCGGCGTGTTCAGATCCTCGACGATGGCAGGATCGTCAACTTCAACTTTGAGAACCCGACCGGGATCGGCGCGCACCACCGCCTTGGCTCCTTCCCCGTCCGGGGTGTCGAGCAGCTCCTCAAAAACCGCCCGCCCGAAGATCACCGGGTGGCCACCTTTGCCCTCGAAGGTCGGCACGGCAATCGCGGAGCGGCCCGCTCTGAACCCATCGAGCAGCATCTCGACAGTGGCAATGGTCACGTGGGGCATATCCACTGGCCAGACCAGAAGCCCGTCCACGGGATAGGTCTGAATTTCTCGGACGGCGGCTCGAATCGACCCTATTGGACCGGCATCGAATTCTTTGGTCCAGACGACGGTGACATCATGTAAGTCATGGTTTTTCAATATCTTATCGCCATTTGGACCGAGAACCACGATGCGCCGCTGAATGCCGAGGGCCGCACTGGCCTCGAGGATGCTCTGGAGGAATGTCCGGCCCCTAAACTCCAACAGGGCCTTGGGATAGCCCATCCGAGCGGAGTCGCCGGCGGAAAGTATTGTGGCCGCAATCATGCATCGTCCCTAGATTAGGGGTCCACTTTTGGAGCCCTAGGGGTCCGGAAATGACAATACACCGAATTCGCCTGTTGGGTGACCCCACCCTGCGCATGCGCAGCGAGCTGGTTACCAACCACCGGTCTCCGGCGGTGCGCCTGGTGGCGGCTGACCTCAAGGAGACGTTGAGGGATCTCAACGCTCGCCATGGAATGGGTCGTGGGCTTGCCGCGCCGCAGATCGGGGCACCGATGCGGATGGTCTATATCGAGATCGACGAGCCCCGCCTCCTGCTCAACCCAGTGATCGTCGACGTCGGCACCGAAGATTTTCTGGTGTGGGACAGTTGCTTCTCGTTCCCCGATCTGATGGTGCAGGTGCAGCGGGCCTATCGGATCAAGGTGCAGTTCATGGACGATCGTGGGGAACAACGGCTCGTCGAGGCCGAAGGGCCGCTGGCGGAATTGCTGCAACACGAAATTGATCATCTGGACGGGGTCTTGATCGTGGACAGAGCCGGAGCTTTGGATCCGTTTTGCCTTCGCGAGGAGTGGAACAAGCATTACGGCGAGGTCGGTTTGTACGGCGAGCCCACACCACGCCACGAAACGGTAGAAGCTATGTGACCGCAGCGGACGGGCAGACGGGCAGATGGGCGCCGCCCCTCTGCATCTCCGCATCGCCGCCGTCACGTTTCTCTCCGAGACACAGATGCCCGAATTACCCGACGTCACAATTTACATTGAAGCGCTGGAGCGTTACGTCGGCAGTACCGTCCTCGAGAAGCTGCGTATCGCGAGTCCCTTCCTGTTGCGGTCTGTGGATCCGCCTGTCGCCAGCATCACAGGCAAACCCATCCACTCGGTCCAACGCCTCGGAAAGCGCATCGTTTTTTGTTTTGACGATGAGTTGTTTTTGGTGCTCCACCTGATGATCGCAGGCCGATTGCGTTGGAAACCCCGCGGCCAGACCATTCCAAAGAAGGTTGGCCTCGCCGCTTTTGATTTTGCCGACGGAACATTGCTGCTCACCGAAGCCAGCCCCAAGAAACGTGCTTCGTTGCACGTCGTCCGCGGAGAGGCGGGCCTCCGCGAGCACGATCCGGGAGGGCTCGAGGTCATGGAATCGAGTTTGGACGCGTTTCGTGGTGCGCTGACCAAAGAGAATCACACTCTCAAACGGGCGTTGACCAGCCCGTATCTGTTCAGCGGAATCGGCAATGCGTATTCGGACGAGATTCTCCACGCTGCTCAATTATCTCCACTCAAGCGAACCCGACAACTGACCGATGAAGAGATCGAACGCCTCCACGCCAAGACTATCGCGACGCTCTCCCAATGGATTGATTTTTTGCGCACCGAACTGGGCGATCGGTTCCCCGACAAGGTGACCGCGTTTCGCAAGCATATGGCGGTCCACGGCAAGTTTCGCCAACCGTGTCCCGTTTGCCATGCACCGGTGCAGCGGATCGTGTACGCCGAAAACGAAGTGAACTACTGTGCCAATTGTCAGACGGGAGGCAAACTCCTCGCCGATCGAGCCATCTCCCGACTGCTCAGGGACGATTGGCCCAAGACATTGGTCGAATGGGAAATGCCGGCTGACGGCTAAGTGATGCCGACGATCCACCGCTGAATGGTGTCGGTCAGCTCGTCGAAAACATCATCGACGGTACGTCCGGATCTCTTCAATACTTTGAACGAGTGGTCCCCGCCGTCCACGATGTGCAACGTGGCGCGGCCGCCGAGCGCGTTTACTACCGGCGTGAGCAGCGCCAGATCGGCAAGCGAGTCTCGGGTGCCTTGCAGAAACAACATGGGTACGGCCACGTCTCGGAGGTGATCCGCTCGCTCATTGCCCGGTTTGTTGGGAGCGTTGAGCGGAAAACCGAGAAAGATCAGGCCAGCCACATCCAGTAGCGGCGTAGACGCCTGAACCAGCGACGTCATTCTGCCACCCATGGATTTTCCACCTGCAACGAGTCGTGCGTCAGGAGCCGCTTGTCTGGCGGCTGTCACCGCAGCGCGGACGGTGCCGTGGAGCACCCGGTGGATATCCGGGCGCTTCTTCCCGTATTCCATATAGGGAAACTGGTAACGAAAGGTGCCAACTCCTCGATCAGCCAACTGATGACACACTCGCTCCATGAAGGCGTGCCGCATGCCCGCGCCCGCACCGTGTCCGAACACATAAACCCAGCCGGCGTGATCCGGCATCGCCAATATGGCCGAGACATCTCCATCGGCCTCTGCAACGTGGAACTTCAGCTCCGTTATCACATCTTTCGCTTCAGCTGATCGTAACGAAAGCACGTAACCAAGTGATCGTTCACCATGCCCGCCGCCTGCATGAAGGCGTAGCAGATGGTCGCGCCGACAAACTTGAAACCTCGATCCTTCAGATCCTTACTCATCCGATCCGACTCGGGCGTGCTCGCCGGAAGTTGCTTTAGACTCCGCCAACGATTCTGCTTCGGAGTACCGTTTACGAATTGCCAGATGTAGCTGTCGAACGATCCGTGCTCCTCTTGCGCTTTCAGGAAGGCCTTGGCGTTTGCCACGGTTGCTTCAACCTTCATCCGGTTCCGCACGATCCCAGCGTCCTTGAGCAGCCGCTCAATTTTTGGTTTTCTGTACCGCGCGATCCGTTCGGCGTCAAACCCGTCGAACGCGGTGCGGAAGTTTTCCCGTTTGTTGAGAATCGTGCGCCAACTCAGGCCCGCTTGAAACGCATCGAGAATAAGGCATTCAAAGAGCTTCCGGTCGTCGTGCAGCGGAACACCCCACTCAATGTCGTGATACGCAACCATGAGATCGTCCGAGCCAGGCCACGAACAACGCTTCTTGCTGGACCCCAACCTCCACCCTCCTCCCTACCGGCGGTTGGCGGTGACAGGTTCCAAATTGGCGTCTAGCTCCAGGGTCACCCGGAGGATGGCATTGACCACTTTTACGTAGAAATCGGGATTGATGTTTTGGAACACATCGGTCGGTTGGTGATAATCGGGGTGATCTTCGACGCCGAAATACAGGAACGGTATCCCATTGCTGTGGAACGGCGCATGGTCTGACTGGCTGGTCCAGTCGTCATTGCCGAGCTCCGGGCTATCGTGACCGAATGGTAGTGCAATCTCTACCTGGGTTACGACTCGCTCGACAAACGGCTTTAGGAACGGGTAGTGATGCGTGCCGACCACGTACAGCTCGCGATCGTTGTGGCTGATCATGTCCATATTCAGATTTATCGCCATCTGACTCAACGCGACCGGAGGATGTTCCACGAATGCACGTGCCCCACTGAGGCCACCCTCCTCGGCATCTACCGCGGCGAAAATGATCGAGTGCCCAGGTTCGTGTTCGGCAAGGTAGGCCGCGAGCGCCATAAGCGCCGCCGTTCCCGATCCGTTGTCGTCAGCCCCGTTGAATATCTCTCCGCTTCGCACGCCGAGGTGATCGTAGTGGGCAGTGATCACGATGAACTGGTCGGGTTGGGAGGAGCCCTCTATGTAGCCGACCACATTGACCCCCTGCAACTCGTTTCCGTCGCGGGAAACGGCAAACGGGTGCAAGTAGGAATCGCCAAACGTGGCAAGTTCGAGTCGAGCAAACCTCGCCGCGATATATTCCCGCGCCATACGGTTCCCGTCTGACCCGACGAGTCGTCCCTCGAGCGAGTCGTGCGCCAGGAATTCCAAGTCGTCGAGCATTTGCGTGGCGTCGATCGCGACGGTTTGCGCCGCGGCATCCACGTCTTGGCCAACGCATCCGGTGAGGATGAGCAAACAGCCGGCCAAGGGCAGGCGATGTGTTCTCTCATTCACTTGTCTGGCTCGCAATCAATCTTGATCCATTGGATATCCCGCTTCACGCCACCCCCTGATTCCACCGTCCATCGACCAGACGTTGGAATACCCCATTTGCTGCAGGTGATCCGCCGCTAAGGCCGAACGATATCCCCCACCACAATACAGCACGATCTCGGCGCTCAGGTCTGGAATCGCCGTCTCGATGTCTCGCTCAATGATCCCCTTGCCCAGATGAATGGCGCGGGGAAGGTGCCCGGCATTCCACTCGTTGTCTTCGCGCACATCGACGAGATAAAAACGCCGCTCGCTATCCAACATCGCCTTTACTGCCTGCACGTCATTCTGTCGTACCCGCGACTTCGCGTCGACGACGATCTCCAAAAAATGTGGATTATGGTGCATCAGGGACTCAACCTCCTCTACCTCAGTGCTTCTATTCCCAAGTATTGTCTCACAAACTGATCGTTGCTACGCGCCTCCGCGGGTGTACCCAGCGCGTGGGTCGTTCCGCCGGTCATCCACAAGACGTCATCCGCCGTGTCGAACAGCGACTGTACTTCGTGGCCGGTGATTGCCACAGCACAGCCGTCGCGCGACAGATTCCTGAAGAGCTCGGTTAGGAATTCCCTATCTGTCGGCACGACACCGAGGAACGGTTCATCTGCGAGCAGGCAACTGGGCCCACGTGCGACAGCCACTGCCAGTTCCGCCCGGCGCCGTTCGCCGCCCGATAACGTGTGCGGGAGTCGATCCAGAAAGTCGCCGATCCGAAGCAATTGCACCGCCCGGTCGATGTTGTCGCCGCCGAAATGGTACTCGGTGGCGCGAAGATGGTCACGTATCGTAAAGGAACGGCAGAGCAGCGAATGTCCCAGCTCGGGGAGGAAGAACACGCCGCGGCGGGCCATGTCCGCTTGCCGCACCCTCACAAACCGGTCGCCTTCCATCCGAATCATCCCATAATCCGGTCGCATGAGACCCGCGGCGATCTTAAACAGGGTCGATTTACCCTGTCCGTTGCGACCGACCAACGCGGTAACGGAACCCGGATAGACCCAGAGCGACGCTGAGTTGAGTACTTGTCGGGTTCCGAAAGATTTCCCGATAGACTCGGCCGCCAGCCGCGCCGTGGCGATCACAGCACGACGATCAAGAGGGTTTCAGCGATCAGCACCGGTCCCGCGGCCAACGCGCCAATCGTGAACCGCGCCACACCCATGTTGCCGAGGAAGAGCAGCTCATTACGCCTACGGGCATCTATGAGGATCACGGCACACACCACCCCGATCATCGCAAACAGCCCAACAGGTGTTAGTTGTATCGCCTCGGCGAGCGGAACCTCGGGCTCTGAAATCGCCTGTTGGCCGCCAGTAACGACTAATTTGAGCACCGACCAGATCACGAACGTGCGCCAGAGAAACGCACGCACAAAGAAAGGGGCAGGCAACATCGAGCTACCGACTGCGCGTCCCCTCTAGTCGGCCCCGCGGCATCCACTCGACTTCCTCGGCCGCGTTTCGGGGACCAATGGTGCCCTTGACCGACGCGAGCAACTCGGCCGGATCGTAGACTCGCCCGCTCTTCATTACCAAACGTACACGCCGCAGGTTACGAATGTCGGCCAGCGGATTGCCGCGCACGACTACCAGATCGGCCAGTTTGCCCGGCTCGATAGTTCCGAGTTTGTCACCCACGCCGATCGCCCGCGCGGCGTTTCTCGTCGCGAACCTGATCACGTCTGCAGGAGGGATGCCGGCTAACGCAAACGACAGCAACTCGCGATGGATCGAGAAACCGGAAAAGTACTCTCCCCAACTTGGGTGATCGGTTCCAAGCGTGATGAGGTGCCCTCCGCCCGCGTCGTAAAACGCCTTGATGGTTTTACGCTTTACCCAGTAGATCTTTTCGAATTGCTCACTCGCGCGACGCGGTTCACGGCGCGCGATAATTTCCTGCATGTAAGGAGTCAGAAAACTCTTTTCATCCGCGAAGTACGCGAATACGTCGGGGTCCCGCTCACCGTAGTATCCGTATGCCGATAGGGTTGCATCAAAGAACACGTTGTGCCTGATGTACATCTTCGCGGTCTCGGCGAACTCACGCGTGTCGGGTTCGAGATTCTCGAGGGAGGAGTAGGCCGGTCGCTCCGCAGGCAAGCCGTCGCCGCCGAGAAAATGCTCGATCCGGTCGATGCCCATGAGAATGGCGTCTTTGGGATTGACCGTATTGCGAAAGCCGGACCCGAGGTGCCCTGTAACGGTGACACCGTGCATGTGGGCCCGTTCGATGAGCGCTTGCAGCTGCTGTGGCTGTATGCCCTTCGCCTTGAAGCCCCGGGCTCCCTGGGAGACCCAGTAGTCCACATCGGCGTAGATCTGATCCGCGGTCATGTTGCGGTCCCAGCCCGGACGTGACGAGCCGAAGTACGGACCGGAGTTGAAGATCCTCGGACCCACCGCATCGCCACGGTCAATGCGCATCCGCAGATCGCGCATCGCAACAGGCTCCATCTCACCAGCGGGAAACGTGGATGTGACTCCGTTGGCGAGAAAGAGAACTGGATAGGCGGTGCGCTCGTCCACCCGCCCTCGTCCAAATAGATCGATGGCGTAGTGAGCGTGGAGGTCGAACAAACCTGGAACGATATATTCGTCATCGTTCAACTCGATGACTCTTGCCGATGTGAGATCCGCCTCGTCTAGCCGGGCACCAACGTCAAAAAACTTTCCCGCTCGAATAACGAGGCCGGCGTTTGGTACAAACTGGTCGCCAACGCCGTCGAAGATGTGCCCACCCCGCACCACGACAGTTTGTCCCGATTGCGCGTTTGAGGAACCGGCGATGCCCATCGCAAACAGGAGGGTCAAAAAGCCGCAACGAATGCTCATGTCGAACTCGCAGTGAAGGTGGCGTATCGTCAAAGGTTTTCGAGGGTTGCGTCCGGCGCAAGAGCCCATAGCGACCGCGCCGACTTTCCCGTTAGATTTCGTAACACAGACTCGGAGACGGGGGTGCCCGCAGCGCAGGCGGGCTGAGACTACACCCTTTGAACCTGATCCGGTTGATTACCGGCGGAGGAAGTCCCAATGATCAAGCAAGCTTGCCCCACCCAGATGTATCATGCCCGGCAGGGCGACATCACCGATGCGATGCAGTTCGTGGCCGAGCGAGAAGATCTCGAGCCGGAGCTCGTCCGTGACGAAATCGCACGCGGTCGACTGACGCTACCCGCCAACGTCCATCACCTGGCCGGAAAACTCAAACCGATGGCTATCGGCAAGGTGGCAAGGGTCAAGATCAACGCCAACATCGGCAATTCCGCCGTCACGTCGAGCATTGAGGAAGAAATCGAGAAGCTCCGGGTCGCGGTGCGTTTCGGTGCCGACACGGTCATGGACTTGTCGACCGGAGCCGACTTGGATGCGACCCGTGAGGCGATCATCGCCGATTCGACCGTTCCGGTCGGCACGGTGCCGATTTACGAGGCGGTGTTGGCGGTCGAACAGGTCACCGACCTGACCGCTCAGGACATGCTGGCCATCATCGAAAAGCAAGCTCAGCAGGGCGTGGATTACATGACGATCCACGCAGGCATCTTGCTGGAGCACCTTCCGTTGGTGCATGGACGTGTGACCGGCATCGTGAGTCGCGGCGGGTCGTTACTTGCGGTTTGGATGATGTCCCATCGCAAGCAAAACCCGCTGTACGAGCACTTCGATGAGCTCCTGGAGATCCTGCGAGTGTACGATGTAACCGTGTCACTGGGTGACTCGCTCCGACCTGGCTCGATCGCCGATGCAAGCGACAAGGCGCAATTTGCCGAGTTGGAGACACTCGGTGAACTCACCAGGCGAGCCTGGAAAAGAGATGTGCAGGTGATGGTCGAGGGCCCGGGCCACGTTCCGTTGGACCAAATCGAAATGAACGTCCGCAAGGAAAAGGATATCTGCTCCGAAGCGCCCTTCTACACTCTAGGGCCGCTCGTAACCGACATCGCGCCGGGATACGACCATATCACAAGCGCCATTGGTGCGGCGTTGATAGGTTGGCATGGCGCCGACATGCTGTGTTATGTGACCCCCAAAGAACACCTGGGGCTCCCGAACGCGGACGACGTGCGAGAAGGTGTGATTGCATACAAGATCGCCGCCCACGCAGCAGACGTTGCCCGTGGCCGTCCACATTCGCGCGACCGTGACGATGCGCTCTCCCGGGCCCGGTATGCGTTCGACTGGAACGAGCAGTTCAGATTATCGCTCGATCCCGAACGTGCCCGCGAATATCACGACGAG
This sequence comes from uncultured Gemmatimonadaceae bacterium, assembly GCA_964388145.1. Lineage (GTDB taxonomy): Bacteria > Gemmatimonadota > Gemmatimonadetes > Gemmatimonadales > GWC2-71-9 > B3T1B10. The sequence continues at coordinate 10,470 of CAYLZR010000029.1, forward strand.
GCTCTTCCGGCGGAGTATTTCAAGAGCGCCGAGTTCTGCGCCATGTGCGGACCGAAGTTCTGCTCCATGCATCACAGCCGCACGATCGACGAGATGCTGGCGGAGTTTGCAGCGGAGGCGGGAACAGAGCCGGCTAAAGTCGTCGGGTAAGGCGGTGATACCTATCAGCTACTGTCCTCACAGTGTCGCATTAATGCATGGTCACTCTAAGCAGTTTGATGACCGTAAGTTACTGTAATTCAACGTAGTAGGCGATTTCCACACAGAATCTGGAAATGTAGAAAACCACGTTGACTTGTTGGTACAGGCCTCCCGGACGGCGGTTCGGTGTGCCATGTTTCGATGAGCTATGGGCAAGTCTGCAGCATCCAAAAACCCGCTCCTGCTCGCCAACGACGCCGCGCTCGAGGCCTTCGTCGGCGATCTGCAGGAGAAGGATCGCGTCGCTCTCGACACCGAAGCAGCGTCCTACCACCGGTACGTCGATCGGATTTATCTCATTCAGATCAGCTCTGAATCGAGTACCGCACTCGTCGATCCGCTGGCGGTGAGCAACGTCAAACCTGTCGGCCGGCTGCTGTCCGATCCTGAAGTCGAGGTTGTTTTTCACGATGCGGACTACGACCTGCGGGTCTTGGACCGGGACTATGGTTTCCGCGCGAAGCGGCTATTCGACACACGGATCGCGGCGCAACTCTTGGGTGAGCCGTCGGTGGGACTGGGTCCCCTGCTGGAGAAGTACTTCGGCATCAAGGTAAACAAGAAAATGCAGCGGGCCGACTGGTCGAGACGCCCCCTCACTGCCGAGATGATCTCATATGCGGCGTCGGACACCGCATACCTCCTCGCGCTGCGTGACGAACTTTCCGGGCGTTTGGACAAGGCAGGACGGCTGCCATGGGCCGAGGAAGAGTTCAAACGATTGGAGTCCATTCGTTGGACGTCCAACAGCAATAACGGGCAGGCGTTCCTTCGCATCAAAACGGCGAAGACCCTTCCACCCAAGTCGCTCGCTGTACTCAAAGCGGTGCACGAGTGGCGGGAGGAAAAAGCAGCGAGCCTCGACCGTGCACCATTTCGGGTGTTGGGCAACGAAGCGCTCTTAGCGCTCGCTCGGTCAGCGCCCACGACCATCAGGCGCCTTCGGTCGTTGGGTGGTGTGCCCACCGCGCCGGCGCGGCATTATGGCAACGAGTTAATTCAGGCGGTCCAAAAAGGTTTGGATACACCTGCCGAGAAGTATCCGAAGGTCGAGCGACCCAGGCGTCCAAAACTGTCGCGGATGGCACAGCAACGAGTGGAGCGACTCAAGGCCCTCCGAAAACGTGCTGCGGTAGACTTGGGGATCGAAGTCGGGGTCCTTTGTCCAAACGGGACACTACACGCGATTGCCGTAGCAGGGCCGACCAATGCCAAAGAGTTGAAAAAGATTCCGGACGTAAAGCGTTGGCAGTGTGATGCCCTCGGCCCCTCTGCGGTGCTGGAAGCCGTAAACGGCGGGGGGGGGGGGGGAGCGAGAAGTAACGAGATCAATGCCCCATGAACGAGCGCACCTTCGGATCGATCCTCTCCGGCGTCCAAAACGGTTCCCACACTAATTCAACTTCGACATTCGTCACCCCATCCAACATACGGGCGGTCTGATCTACCTCTTCCATGATTTGCGGGCCGACAGGACAACCGGGCGAAGTAAGAGTCATCTTGATATGGACGTTGCCTTCTTCCATCTCTACGTCGTAGACCAATCCCAAGTCGATGATGTTCAACCCGATCTCCGGGTCCTTCACCTGCCGTAGCGCCTTGCGTACTGCATCTGCATCGATCATGTCTATCTCCTCATCGCTGCTTCGAAAGTTACTCCTTCTCCGCCGGCGAGTCCACGGAGGCGACGCAATGATCTCCGTCGCATCCGATCCGTCGACGACGGAGCGCCACCCATGAGTACACCCGATCGGCCAGCAACATTGCTCCCGGCAAACGGAACAGCGCGCGTGGCAGCCATCCCCATGCAGTATATCTCAGGATCTCTCGCACCGCGTTGGCACCTTCGAACACGGTGCTATCCGGTTGCACCAGGTGCATCGCTCTCTCGAGCTCGGCTACGGATTTGCCGGTCATGGCCACCGCGCGCTCGTCCTGTAACGGCAACAGCTCAATGCGGTCGGCGCCCCCGCCCCATTTCTTGAACCGCGACGCCCACCGGCGGCAGAACGCGCACTCGGCGTCATAAATAATGGACGGGATTTCTCCCTCAACAGCGGGCCGTTCCACCGAGCGAATCCAAGAGGCGACATGATCGTTCCCGTAAGCGCACGGCTGTGTCGGCAAGCTTTCCGCGCACTTCCTTTAACCGCGTAATCGAGCGTCGGGTCCGTGGAGCGTACACACGATTGGTCAACAGCACCACGAAGAGGTTGCGAGACGGATCAATCCAAATCGAGGTTCCCGTAAAACCACCATGCCCGTAGGCTTCAGGAGACAATAGGGTCCCGGTGTTCTCGCTTGTGGTCGTGTCGTTTATCTCCCACCCAAGCGCACGGTTCCCGGGTCCTGGCCTCGTGAATGTCTCCACTGTTGCCGCCGTGAGTAAGCGGGCTGCGTTTCCGACCGAGCCACGCCCGAGATACCATTGTGCGATTCGAGCTAGTTCCCGTCCGGTGCTGTACAGTCCTGCGTGTCCCGATACCCCGTTCAAGCGTGCCGCGTTTTGATCGTGTATGACGCCCTGAATCGGGTGGCCGCGCCATCTGTTGATCGGCGCGGCGCGGGTGCGTTGTTCGCGGGGAAGGTTATAACGGGTTTGCGTGAGACCCAATGGTGTATACAACTCGCGCCTCACAAAAACATCCAACGATGTTTCCGAAACGGCTTCTACCAACCAACCGAGAAGCATCGCGTTGAGGTCGCTGTACTCCACGCGGCTTCCCGGTCGCCACCGCAAACGCTCCGACATCACCGCCGCGCGCGCGTCTGCGGCGTTGTCTGTAAGGGTATTCAGTGGCAGAAACGCTCGTAGCCCGGACGTGTGATTCAACAGATGGCGAACCGTAACGGCATCTTTTCCATCCCCCACGAATGCGGGGAGGTACTCGCTCACCGGACGGTCGAGCTGAATGAGACCCCGCTCGTACAGGAGCATGACCGCCGGAGTCGTAGCGATGACTTTTGTCAGGGATGCGAGGTCGTAGAGTGTCGAATCGGGCGATGGCGTTGCAGCCGTGTCCGACCACGTGAGGCGGCCGTAGCCCTTGGCCAGCAGCACGGTGTCCGCCGTCCCAATCATCACCACCGCACCCGGATATGCTCCTTGGCGAATTCCGTCCCGGACGATGGTATCGATCTCCGCCACGGGATGTGCTTGGGTGACAAAAAGGATCGCTAGGAGATAGGTCATGCCCAGGAGCTAGCGGTCCCGAGGGCGGGGGTGCGGGCGGGGGGCCTTGAGCGATCCGGGAGGAAGCGAGTACAGCAGCATCGCCGTACGGCGATCCCGGCTGGTGAGGTCGTGAACCGAAGTGGTCGGATACATCACGTCTCTCGGTTGATCTGAGTGGCCGAGGCCGAGCAAATGGCCGATCTCGTGAAGGGCCACGGTTTCGATGGCATCGACCGTAAGCGGCCGTCCCAAATGAGAGTGGGTGGCGAGCGTGAGGGTTCCGCGCTGCAAATGGCCGTCACTCCGCCAAACGAGGTCCGCCTGACCTGCTCGCTGCATTTCGAACGACTCGACCCAGCGCACCGTCACGTCGGCGTTGTCCTGCCTGCGGACGAATTCGAATCGCACCGGAATCCCGCCAACGCGGCGCCACCGGCTGAAGGCGTCTCGCACCTTGCGTCCGATTGCCGCCGTGTAGCCCGAGACGATGGCCGGTTCGAAATAGACCAGAAGGGGCTGGCGCTCCCGATCGACCCAGCGCCGCAGAATCGAATCGGAGTCGACCAAGGTTGCCGACAGATAGGTGTCCTGTCCGGCAATCGCCCGCAGCGCCGACTTGCGCACCGCTTCAGATCGCCTTGACGGCGACTCGACGCTCCCCCCCATGTCCCCAGCGCTGGACGACGTAGTGTCCGCGGCGACCCCATCGCCCGCCGGGACCCTTCTCCCGAGGTTGAATGCAATTGCAGTGGCGGTCAGGAAGATTGTGAGGAGCAGAATTCGGCGCATCGTTTGAATATTCCATGCTTCTTGATTGTTCGCCACCAAGCGTGGCTGGCATCGGGACCCTTACCCTTCTATGATTCACGCTTTTGCGGACCCGTGCGGTGCCCGCGGTCACTGGAAGAGGCCGATTGGGCCTCGGATATCTTGGTCAGGTAGAGTGGAGGTTCCTTTTTGACAGCCCTGGCGCGTGTCGTCGTCCGATTCCGGTTTCTGATAATCGCGTTGTGGGGTCTCGTGGCCGCTTTCGCCATACCGCGGGCGGCCCGTGTTGACGAGGTCCTCCGCACCGAGGGGCGGTCATTGCGGCCGACTGAGGCCAACCAGGTTACGCAAATCATGTTGGACAGCTTCGACCGCCCCTCGGTCAGCTTCATGGCGGTCGTGGTTTCGGGCCCAATTCCTGTAGACAGCCAGCCTTACCGTAACATCGTCGAGACACTCGCTTGGACGGCTGAGTCGGAGCCGTACATAGATCAAGTCGTTTCCTATTTTACGACACCAGACCCATCGATGGTCAGCGACGACAAGCGAACGACCGTGTTCCTGGCGACGATCCGGAGCGACCTCGCGTCCAGCCCCGGCGATCTCACACCCGGCTTTCGAACTCGCCTCAATCGTACACTCGCGCGGCTTCCTGGTGCAGAGGGTTACGAGATGTTCGTGACCGGAAGACCCGCACTCGACTTTGACGCTCGCGCCGTTACCACCGAAGACGCCAAGCGAAACGAGCTGATCTCGCTCATCCCTGCCGCAGGGGTGTTGGTACTCGCATTTGGAGCCCTGTTAGCGGCTGTTCTGCCGATCGTGGTGGGTGTCTTCGCGATCTCCTGCTCGCTCGCCGCGGTACACGTCGCCAGCAGCTTTCACGAAATGTCTGTTTTCGTGCTCACGGTCGTGACGATGATAGGCCTGGCAGTCGGGATCGACTACTCGCTGCTCATCGTCACTCGATTCCGCGAGGAGATGAACCGCGGCCAGAGTCCCAAGGAGGCGGCGATACGCACGCTCTTGACCGCGGGGCGGGCGGTGATCACCAGCGGCCTCACCGTAATCGTCGGATTTGGAACTCTCCTCCTCACCCCGATCATCGAGACGCGCTCGGTCGGAATCGGCGGACTCCTCGTCGTCTCGGTAGCGGTCTTGCTCGCAATCACCCTGCTTCCCGCAACGCTCGCCATCATGGGCCGGACCATCGATTGGCCCAACTGGCTGGCCCGGCGCCTCGCGTGGTATCACAAACCCACGGCCTGGGAGCGCTGGGCACGCTGGCTGTCACACCATCCCTGGCGAGCGTTGACGACCGGCCTGGCCGTCACGGCGGTCATCACCTGGCCGTTGACCCATATCAACATTGGTCTCCCGACAAGAGACTGGTTTCCGAGCGGCACCGAATCGACTGTGGGGGCGGAACTCATCGAGAGCGAAATCGGGTCGCGCGGGGCGTTGCTTCCCATTCGTGTTACGCTCCAGTCACCGGACCGGCTGGTCAGCTCGACGTATTTGAGCGGCCTCCGCCGGCTCTCCGACTCGATACTCGTTGACCCGCGGGTCTCCGCCGTCCGCGGCCCGGCCAACATACGACCGGGCATGTCACAGATCGCTTACCTGGGGCTGTACGGCGATCTCGATCGGGCGCGCAAGCGATATCCGGAGTTCTTCGACACGTATGTGTCGCGGGATGGTCGAACGGCGCTCATGGACGTGACGCTCGCGGACACCACCTCGTATACAGGTGCAATGGATGTGGTGCGCCGGCTCCGGGGGCTGGCGGACGGCGGCATACGCGGGTTGGACTCGGTTGAGATCCTGGTTGGGGGGTTTATCGCGTCGAGCCTCGATTTGCAGGAGGATCTGCTCGAGCAGCTCCCAACCGTGATCGGCCTCGTGCTCGGCATAACAGCCATCATGTTGCTGATCGCATTTCGGTCGATATTGGTCTCGATCAAGGCCGTCGTGATGAACTCCCTGTCCGTGGCCGGGGCGTTCGGCCTGTTGGTGCTGGTATTTCAAGACGGGATCGGCGCGGGGTTGTTTGGCCTGTCCGGGGCGACCGAAGCCGTGTGGGCGGTTACGCCGGTGCTCGTGTTTGCGTTGGTCTTCGGCTTGAGCATGGATTACGAAGTCTTCCTGCTGTCACGCATGAAGGAAGCCTTCGACCGCACTCACAAGAACGATTTGGCAACGATGGAAGGGTTGAGCGTGACCGCGTCCGTGATTACCAGCGCCGCGGCCATCATGATCATCGTGTT
>CAYLZR010000030.1:0-13225 GCA_964388145.1 uncultured Gemmatimonadaceae bacterium
GAATCGATTCAAAACCGCCCGCTCATCCAACGTGAGGCTCGCCACGCCGAGGTCTCGAATCTTGGCTTGCAACCGCTCCACCTCGTCCCGATTCACCTCGTGAAGGGACTCGGCTCGGATGTTGGCCCAGCGATGCATGTCCTGGCTGTCCTGCCCCGGGCGGCGCCGGTCGGCGGCATGCGATAGCTCCTTGAACTTGCGGTGAGGAGAGTTGCGCTCGAGGTGCCGCATGTACAGGTACCCCCCGAGGAACCCTCCGAGGTGCGCAAAGTGTGCCACACCGTCCTGGGCGCCACCAAATCCAAAGAACACCGTCATGGCGGTCATCACACCTACGAGCCAACGGGCCTGTATCGGCACGATCCCCCAAATGTAGATCGCGTCGCGCGGCCACAGGACCGCGAACGCCATGAGAACTCCGTACACGGCGCCAGACGCACCGACGATGGCAACTACTGGCCCCAAAGCAAACGCCAAGGAGAGAAGCGCTCCCGTGAGACCGCTGATGAAATACAGCCTCAGGAACTTCGCGCCTCCGAGCTTCATTTCCAAGCGTGGACCGAAGAAGAACAACACCAACATGTTGAAGAAGATGTGCATGAAGTTGGCATGCACGAACATGTATGTGATGGGGGTCCAGGGTTGCCGCAGAATCCAACCCAGACTGGGACGGAGGGCCATCATGCTCGCGAGCATCGGCCCCACCGTCGTGTAGGCGGTGATCAAAAAAACGGCCACGTTGGCCATGACGAGATTTCGTATCCAGGGTGTCATCAACGGTCCCATGTTTGGCGATGGCCACCAACAAACTCACAGCCCACTACGATAGAGGAATCTAACAAGATTCGGTACCCTATGGACTTTCGGTCGACGCCGCCTCCACGGCCGCCAGTACCCGCCGCAACATACCGTCCACCGCGCCTCTCTTAATCCACCGGAGGACCACCACCAAGTCGTGGTCCGGATCAACCCACACGACGTTTGAACCTCCGCCGAGGGCCGCAAAACTCGACGCCGGCGCGCTGGGCCATTGTTGCCGATCGGTGTTTAGCCACCACATGTAGCCGTAATTCGGCTGGATGTCCGTCGGCGTGGTCGTGCCGGCGATCCAGTCTTCCGGGAGAAGTTGCTGGTCGCCCCCGCCCCCGCCCCCGCCCCATCGGCCTCGACGTAGATAGAGGTAGCCGTACCGCGCCTGATCGCGCGCGCTGATCCACATACCGCCACCCCAGTGCCCGCCCCCGCTGACCGACTTGATGGTTCGGCCGTCGACCTCGACATCGGAGTTGTGATAGCCGTGCCACTCCCACGTGTCGGAGGCACCGATGGGATCCATTATCCGTTCCCGGAGCACGTCAGGCAGCGCACGCCCCCACACACGGAGCGCAGCCAACGCGGTCCTGTTCACACGAACATCGTTGTATTCCCAAAAGGTCCCGGGCGTTTCGAGCTGCCGATCCCGTCCGCGACGGCGGTCGGCCACGTCCGGCTTTCCGAATAGCTCCCCTTCCCACTCGTTGGTCTGCTGCAACATCTGCCGCCATGTGATCGGGGCGTTGTGCGGGGAATCGAAGCCGCCATCGTCCACGTAGTCCCCAACCGGATCGTCGACACTACGAATCAAGCCGTCCGCTACGGCCAGCCCGACGGTCGTCGAAAGGAAGCTCTTGGTGACACTGTAGGTGACGTCGACCCGCTTCGTGTCGCCCCACTCCACAACGATGTAGCCGTGTCGGAGAACCAAGCCGGCCGGTCCACCGCGCGGTTTCAAGTCCCCTATCAAGGCCGCGTAGGGATCGTCACCGGCGCGCGACCGCATCCATAATTCCAGATCGCGCGGGCTATCTGGCTCGCTGTCGATCGCAAACGCAACCGCTTCGGCAAGCAGCGCGCTGTCCATCCCCACATCCCTCGGCGCTCGATACTGCCAGGCGTCTCCCGCACCCGGAAAGTAGGTCACGTCCGGCGGGGCCGACGAGCAGCCGAACACCACCACCAACAACAATGCGTAGACGGATTTCTTGATCACCACCCCTCCCATCTTTGAGGTTCTACAGGATAATCGTGACGGTACGGCGTGGGACCGACCACAGCAAGAGCTACTTGGAAACGACAGGTTGACGCCCGTTCCGAAACCGTTTAAGTATGTCAAATGCAGAGCATTCATGTTTCCACGACGGTAATGGTTACCGCCTGCTGTTGTCCGCAAACCTCCGAGGAGGTCGGACCCGGCTAGGTGTAAAACTCTACTTACTAGGGGAACCAGCCACCCACCTCCGATGCTCGAGGTGGGTTTTGTCTTTTGGGGGGTGATTTGGTAGGAACCGCAACGACAGGTGCGCCAACAGAAGGCACGACCGAGCCAGCCCTGTGGAGCTTGGTCGGCAACACGCCGTTGATCCCGGTGAATACTGGCGCAGCTCGTGACACCGGAGTTCGGCTTCTCATCAAGGCCGAGTGGTTGAACCCAGGTGGCTCGGTAAAGGACCGGGCTGCGCGCGAGATCATGCGGGCTGGATTGGCGGAAGGCGTACTCCCGAGGAAGCGGCTGCTGGACGCATCCAGCGGCAACACGGCCGTTGCGTACGCGATGCTCGGTGCGGCGGCGCGAATTGATGTGACAATGTGCGTCCCTGCAAACGCCTCGTCGGAGCGTTTTCGTCTGCTCGACCTCTACGGTGCGGAGGTCATTAAAACTGATCCTTTGGAAGGAAGCGATGGAGCAATCCGTCGCGCACGCGACATGGCGGAATCCGCTCCGGATCGCTATTGGTACCCGGATCAATACGGACACCCAGCCAATCCGGACTCACATTACCGCACTACCGGACCAGAGATCTGGCGGCAGACCGGTGGGGCCATCACCCACCTCGTGGCGGGCGTGGGTACGAGCGGAACCCTCATGGGCGCCGGCCGCTACCTCAGGGAGATGCGCTCGGACATCCAACTCATCTCGGTAGAGCCCGACGGACCGTTTCACGGCTTGGAGGGATTGAAACACATGGCCACCGCCATAGTCCCGAGCATCTATGACCCCTCGTTGATTGACGAGACGATCTTCGTCGACACGGAAGCCGCCGAATCCGAGGTACGTGCCTTGGCACTCGAACGAGGGTTGCTTGGAGGTTGGTCTACGGGAGCGGCGCTGGTGGCTGCAAAACGATTGCTTCGCGACAGCCACCAAACGTCGGAAGCTACATCTCCCGTCGTGGTCGTTGTCGGGCCCGACGGCGGAGGGAGGTACCTCTCCGAAAACCGCCGTTGGCTCGAGGCGTGAGGATGCAGATTGCACGCACGGCGCTCGAAACCATCCGCCGACATCTGACGGCGACATATCCGCTCGAGGGATGTGGGTTCCTTCTAGGAGAGCCGGGGTCGGATGGGGAAGCGCTCGTGCGGTCAGCCCTGGTCCGGGACAACAAGCGCGTCCCAGACGGCGCCGCGCGCACGCGTTACCTTATCTCCCCCGACGATTTTCTTGCCGCTGAGCGAAACGCGGCTGGTCTGGGCCTTCACATCGTGGGCACGTATCACTCGCATCCCGACGTGGCCGCCCAGCCGTCGGCGTACGATTTGGAACACGCTTGGCCATGGTATCGCTATTTGATTCTGTCAATCGTCGATGGGGCGGTGCGGGAGGAACGGATATGGGAACTCCGCGGTGACCGTTCCGGTTTCGTCGAGCACACCTTGCACGTGAGGGAGCAGTAAAATGCCAGTGACCGTACACATTCCGACCCCGTTGCGACCGTACGTCGGTGATCGGGCCCGCGTGGAGGTGGAGGCGCAAACCGTTGCCGAAGTCCTCGAGCGGTTGACTACCGAACACGAACAACTCAAGACCCATTTGTTTCAAGATGACGGAACAGTCCGCGGTTTCGTGAACCTCTTCCTGAACGACCGAGACATTCGCGAGCTGAACGAGGGTGACACGCGCACCGTTGACGGAGATGAGCTTTCGATTGTTCCGAGCATTGCCGGCGGAGCGCCAACCACCCAGTCCGCCCTGCCGGAACTGTCGCAGGGGGAAATCCTGCGGTATTCGCGCCACCTCATCCTCCCGGAGGTCGGTATGGATGGGCAACGGCGCCTCAAGGCCGCCCGGATTGCCCTGGTGGGAGCCGGTGGCTTGGGGTCGCCGGCGGCGTTGTATCTTGCAGCGGCCGGCGTGGGAACGTTGGGCTTGATTGACTTCGACGTCGTCGAGGAGACAAACCTACAGCGGCAAATCCTCCACGGAACGAGCACGGTCGGACAATCGAAACTCGATTCCGCCGAGTCCCGTCTCCGAGACCTCAATCCCCACACTCACGTCGAGCGTTTCGACACTCGTCTTACATCGGACAACGCGCTCGAAATTCTGCAGGATTTCGATGTGGTGGTGGACGGCACCGATAATTTCCCCACGAGATACCTCGTGAACGACGCGTGCGTCTTGCTCGGAAAACCCAACGTCTACGGCTCGATCTTCAGGTTCGAGGGACAGGCGTCGGTGTTCTACGCCAAAGAGGGTCCCTGTTATCGATGCCTGTTTCGCGAGCCGCCTCCTCCGGGATTGGTTCCCTCGTGCGCCGAAGGAGGCGTCCTTGGCGTGCTCCCCGGCATCGTGGGGAGCATACAGGCACTAGAAGCGATAAAGCTGATCCTCGGTGTGGGTGACTCGCTGGTTGGTCGACTGATCCTACTGGATACGCTGACCTTCCATCTGCGCGAACTCAAACTACGAAAAGACCCGGATTGTCCGATATGCGGAGACGATCCCACGATAACGGAGTTGATCGATTACGAGGCCTTCTGCGGCGTGAACCCCAGTCCGGCGCACCAGGAGCAGGGGCAGGGGCCCGAGATCACGGCGGAGAGTCTGGCCGAAGAGGTCAAGATCCATCCTGACCTGCTCCTCATCGATGTCCGGGAGCCGCACGAATGGGAAATCGGCCATATCAACGGCGCAACTCTCGTCCCGTTGGGCCAGTTACCCCAGCGGGTCGCCGATCTGGATGGGCGGCGCAAGATCGTCACCTACTGCCACCACGGCATCCGTTCGATGCAGGCATTGGAGATACTCACCGCGGCCGGATACGATGACGTTCGAAGTCTGCGTGGAGGCATTGACGCCTGGTCAACACAGATCGATTCTTCTGTTCCTCGTTACTAGAACCGAACCTGGTGGGCGCCGCCATCGAGACCGGATAGCTGTGAAGATCTTGTCGGCGGTTGTATCTTTAGGTGATTAGTAGATCGCCGACCAGGCAGGTAAGAGATGACAACGAACGCTATGCCCGAAACATTCCCGCCCGGGTTCCTACTCACGGTCACGGACAAGGCCGCCGAGCGGGTAGCGAAGGTTCTCGGGGAATTCGACCTCCCCGAAGCAGCCGGGCTCAAGATTGGCGTGACCGAGGGCGGATGTTCCGGTTTGAATTACGACGTAAAGGTGGCCGAGGGGCCTGGCGACGACGACACCGTTTTCGTGCTGAACAGTACAAAGGTGTTCGTCAACGCGTTCAGCGCCCCATACGTCAGCGGGATGACCATCGACTGGATCTCGTCGATGCAGGAGTCGCGCTTCGTGTTCGACAATCCCAACGCCACGGGCGGGTGCGGATGTGGGGTGAGCTTTACGGTGGAGTAGATAGTGGGCAGTGGGCAGTGGGCATAAAAAAGGCGGCTAACTGCCGCTTTTTTTGGTTTCAGGTTTCAGGTTCCAGGTCTCAGGGATGACGCTGGAGAGAACTCGAGTAACCCTGACACCTGAAACCTGGCACCTGACACCTTAGGTGACCTCAATCGTCCCCGACTCCCCCTCGACCACCTCCCCAATCACGGCCGTGGCAGGCGTTTTTTCCCGTCGGAGCGCAGCAAGGAGTTCGTCAGTCTGCGCAGGATCGACCGCGATGAGGAGACCGCCCGACGTTTGCGCGTCGGCAAGCAGTAGCCGATCGACATCGCTTGATTCGGCACCCCATGTCATGTACTCGGCTATCGCGGCAAGGTTTCGCTTCGTACCGCCAGGGACGATACCCTGCTCTATCAGTTCCCGCACGCCATCAAGAACCGGCACCGATTCAGTCGTGACGCGCGCGGCAACACCGCTCGCTCCGAGCATGTTGTGCAGGTGACCGAGCAACCCGTAACCCGTCACGTCGGTGGCTGCGTGCGCACCAGATGCCATCATCGCGTTCGCGGCCCCGGCGTTGAGCGTCGACATCACTTCCACCGGGTGCTTCATATCGGCTTCGCCAATGGCGTCACCCTTTAGAGCGGTGCTCAAAATGCCCGTACCAATTGGTTTTGTTAGTACCAGACGGTCACCGGGACGGGCGCCGGCATTGTCGAAAATCTTTTCGGGATGGACCTCGCCGACTACGATCATGCCGTATTTCGGCTCGGGATCGTCAATCGAATGCCCACCGAGCACGAGTGCACCGGCTCTCCTAGCAACCTCGGCACCACCCTCCATCGTCTTCCCCAGCAGCTCGAGCATCTCAGGATCCCTTGGCCACGCCACCAGATTGAGCGCAAACAACGGTTTCGCTCCCATGGCGTAGATGTCGCTCAGCGAATTGGCCGCGGCGATAGTTCCAAAATCGTATGCATCGTCCACTATGGGCGTGAAGAAGTCCACCGTCGCCACCAAGGCGCGATCGTCAGCGATCTGGAATACCGCTGCATCGTCGCCGGTAGCGGCGTCGACCAAGACGCGGGGGTCATCCACGACGGGTATGTGACGCAGAACCTGCGCCAACTCAGTCGAGCTGAGCTTGCAGCCTCAACCCGCGCCGTGGGATAACGACGTCAGTCGAATCCGTTTCTTTTGGTTTGGCGTTTTGTTCATTCCTCAACCAATGCCGATGTAAGGTAGCTGGCAGAAGATAACGAGATCGGCAGCTGAATGTGGGAGCAGCAGATGGTTGCCGATCCGTCAAACCGGCATTCCCCCTGCGGTTATAGCTGGTCTTAGGTCTCTCCGATAACGTGTCGCCCGTCACACCCCCCACACGAAGCCCGACACAGAACGGTTCCGAGTAGACACCTATTTTTGCACATCGATGGAGCAGACACCAATAGGAGGAATGGTCCTGATGCAAATCAAGAAATTGTCCGCTTTGAGCCTGGTTTTTGCCTTCGGCTTGGCGGCTTGTAACGACTCGACGAACCCCGGTGAGGCGTTCGATCCCACCGCTTCCGCCGCCGATCTCGCGGCCGTGAGTGACGCGTTCGGCACCGACGTGTATGCGAGCCTCGCCGCGATGGGTGCTGGTTTTGGCAGCGTCGCCGCCGCTCCGGCCTTGGCCGCCCAGGTGGTCGACGCCGGTTGGTTGACGGCATCGTCGCCACAACAGTGGGAGCTTGTTGGCGGGGAGATCGCGGAATTGTTCCGCTCCGCGTCCGCCGCGGTGTTGTTGATTCCCGAAAGTTTCCGGGGCCGTACGTACGAGCACAGTGCGCTAGAGGGGTGGTATCACAACCCCGCCCGCGCCGGCGCGCCCGCAAACGGCATTCGTTTTGTGTTGTACGAAGTAGACCCGATTACGGGAGTGCCTGGCGCGACGGAGGTCGGCTGGGTCGACGTAATGGACGAGAGCACCGCAACGGCCGCCGTTGTTCGCTTGAGCGTGTTGTCTGGGGGCGTTGAGTACATCAACTACACGGTGAGCGCGACTGGGCTGATCGGCTCGATTGCCTTCGATATCGAAGGCTTCGTGACCGACGGAACCACGCAGGTCGATTTCCTACTACGTAACTCTGTTGATGCCACGTTCGCATCGGCGCGTGTCGAGGTCGACTATCAGATCAACGTCCTGTCCCGTGACTTCAGCATTTCGGCGAACGTGGTGATCGAGTTCGACGCCGGGACCGAGTCCGGTTCCATCACGATCGCCGCCTCGTTCGCGCAGGGTGCCAACAACGTCGTGATTCAGGGATCGTTCGATTCACAGACCGCCGGCGGTAGTCTCGAGGTCTTGGTGAACGGCAGTCCCTTCGCGACCATCACGATATCCGGCGAGAGCATATCCGTCGCCGGACCGGATGGCGCTGAGCTGTCGGCAGCACACATGGAAGCGCTCAGGCAGATCATCGACGCGCTCGGTAATGTTCTTGATCACACGTTCGAAGATCTCTTCGGTCCCGTTGAGTGGCTGTTCAACTTCGGTGCCGCCCTCTAAGGCGAATGCACACCGAGCCAAAGAAGCGCCTCCCGGATTTCCGGGGGGCGTTTTTGTTGGTCGGACGGAAGGACGGTCGGACGGAAGGACGAATCGACGATGAGGAACTGTGATGCCCCCTGATGCCCCTTGATCCCTAAAGACCAACACCTAACACCCAACACCCAACACCTAACACCCAATCGAGCCACTCACCAACCAGACGAGTCACGGGTAGATTAACCAATTCTCACCACCACCAACTATGTGGTTTCTCTCGGCTTTCTCGCTCATATCAAACGCGGCGGCACGGATCTACTACCGCCTGTCGCTGGCCGGCGAGCGGGTCCCGTCCACGGGGCCGGTGCTGCTCGTCGCCAACCACCCCAACTCGTTGCTCGATCCTGTGCTCGTGGCCGCGGCGGCCCATCGACCGGTGCGGTTTCTCGCCAAGGCGCCGTTATTCACGGACGTCAAAGTCGGTTGGCTCGTTCGCGCAAGTGGCGCCATTCCGGTCTACCGGCACACAGACAACCCTGAGGCAATGAGTGGAAATGTCGACATGTTCCGAGCCGTGCATCGGAAATTGGCGGGGGGAGCAGCCATTGGAATCTTTCCGGAAGGCCTGAGCCACAGCGCACCCGGGCTTGCCACTCTCAAAACCGGGGCCGCCCGAATTGCGCTCGGCACCGTGGCGCAACGTCACGAGACGTTTCCCATCGTTCCGGTCGGTCTGGTGTTCAGACAAAGAGACGTCTTCCGATCGGAAGCGTTGGCCGTGGTCGGAAAGCCGATCCAGTGGGATGACATGGCCGGTCGCTCGCCCGAGGATCGGGATGCCGTTCGTGAACTCACAGATCGTATCGACGCCGGCATGCGTCAGGTCACGATCAACCTCGAGCGGTGGGAAGATGAACCGCTCGTAAGCGGCGTGGCGGCGATCTGGCAAGCCGAGCGCCCGGGCGACACCGACCCAGCCATCCACGTGGCGCGGGTCGAAACAGTCACTTCGCTGCTGTCAAAATTCCGGAAACACCCCGATGCGCGATCGACACAACTGATAGAGGACGTCACGACGCACTGTCGGGGACTCGGACGCCTCGGCATCACACCGGGCGAACTCAAAGCCGATGTGCGGCTACGGGCGAGTGTGAAATGGGGATTGCGCCGCTTTTACCTCCTCGGGGCCCCGGCCTTGCTGATCGGCGTGGCGGGCCTCGTACTCTTCTGGTTGCCAAATTGGCTGACCGGAAGAATCGCCACGGCTATGCGGCCGAAAGTCGACCAGATCTCAACGTACAGGTTGCTCGTTGGAATCGCTCTCTACCTCATCTGGATTGGGTCGTTGGCAACAGCCGCTTGGTGGCTCGGGGGGATCGGGAACGGCGTCGCCGCACTGGCACTCATTCCGGTGATCGGCGTGGTGGGACGCCGCACCCGTGAGCAATGGAGAGGTGCATGGAGAGACGCACGACGATTCTTCATGTTACGGTCCCGGCCGGCGCAGATCGCAGCCCTGCAACGGCGGCAGCGCGAGATTGCGGAGAGGTTGGCGGCGGTGTACGAGGACGTGAGAAGTGAGACGTGAGAAGTGAGAAGGCCCCCCAATTCCCTTCCGGAGTGGGGCGGGGCCCTCTCACGTCTCACTTCTCACTCCCTAGGTCGTTCTCCTGTACCGCGCCAGCCATTGCAAATCGAACTCGTCGTTCCTGACGACGTAGACGTGCTCCGGGCCGAAACCTGCAATGCGGCTATCGGCCGGAAGCGTAATGCGCTCTTTCAGCTGCCCGTCCGCACCGAATACGTCGAAGACCGCGTCGCCCCCGGCGGGAACCGAACGTCGAACCCACACATCACCCTCGGGGGTCACGCGCACCCCGCCGGCTACAAAAGCGGGCATCACGTCGGGCCAATCGTAGTCATCGACGTCGGAATCGCCGGCTCCGCCCATTCTACCGCCCCCCCGTCCAAACGACATGGTGCGAACTCCGTTATTCATGTCCATGCCGATCATGAGACCAGACGACGACCTGCCCTCCACCCACCGCTCCTTCTCGGCTTGCCGAATGCGCACGGGACGATACGAAACGTCGTCCCCCCGCACCCGCCGACCGTCTGGCTCGATCCACTCCAGGTAGTAGCCGCCACTCCGGACTGCCGCTACGCGCCCATTCCAGCCCACACCCCAACCGTCCTGCGGGGAAAGAGGCGTCTGCCGCAACCGCACCATCATATTCCCGCGGCCACCCGAGGTTTCGGTACGCCGCTCCTCCAGTTTCACCTGCCCTATCTGCTCGAACGCACCGGTGGCGCGATCCCACCGGATGATCGCCGCCGAATCTGGGAGTTGACCGCCAGGTCTCATGCCCACACCCAGGGCCTGGAAATAGACCCTCCCCTGTTCGTCCACCCCCCGGGGCAACACGACGTTCATTCCCGCCATGGCCCCGCCAGCCTGCGGCTGTCCCTGGGCGATGGGAGTTGTCTCTCCAAAGCTCAGATCCGGAGCGAGCACCGTAAGCCGTCCGTTGCCGAGATCCACGAGCAATGTGGAATCCCCTGGCAGCGCAAAAACAGCATCCGGCTGTTTGTACTCGCCAGGACCGGCGCCAACCCGCCCGATAGTGTCCGCGGTGCCGGTTTGCAGATTGATCACCAACAGTGCCTGGCCCAGCGGATCGGCAACGAGAATCCGTCCATCGCGCAGTTCGCGAAGTCCGCCGACCATGCCGAAGGCCTCCGGAAATCTGGCGTCTGGAGCGGTCAGATTCCGCTCGGGAACCTGCGCTTCGGCGCCCACGCATAACCCGCCGAACATCGACAGGACGAAAAACAGGCTCGTGGCCTTGGGTGGCCTCGTATTCATCGATTCCTCCATCTATAGAGTGGTGTTTACATCGATCTGATGGTCAAGATGCCCGGATCGTACGGAGGGTCGCATCCGGTCTGCACTACCCCCAGCTGGCCACGGCGGGTCCAGAGGAGGCTCTGGTCGAGTAAATTGATCGAGCCAACACACTTGGGAGCGCGTCTTGGTGGAACTGACCGCCGATGAGCGAGCGATCGCCAACGGGCACGAGGGGGAAGCGGCCGCGATGGCCATACGGATCGTGGCCGAAATGGGCGGGATCATGGGGGCCGAACGACTGGCACCCATAACCTCGGCACACATCGACGGTTGTCTCTATCACGGAGACGGCGGGGTCGAGTTCGCCGAGCGCCTGGTCGAAGGCGACGCGAAGGTGCGCGTACCCACCACACTGAATGTCGGAGCGCTCGATCTTCTCAACCCGAAGCGTTCCCGTCTCGATGAACATCGACACCGGATGGCGCGGCGGCAGATGGCGGCGTACGAAAAGATGGGGTGTCGACCCACCTGGACTTGTGCGCCGTATCAGGCGGGCCATCGCCCGGGACACGGGGAGCAGGTGGCATGGGGTGAAAGCAACGCGGTGGCGTTCGCCAACTCGGTTCTCGGCGCCCGCACGAACCGGTACGGCGATTATCTGGACATTTGTTGCGCACTGATCGGTCGCGTGCCGATGACCGGCCTCCATCTCGACGAGAACCGCCGCGCAACGACTCTGATCAAGACCGACCAGTTATCCGACGCGCTCAAGGAGACGGAGGCTTTCTATCCCGTGTTGGGAAGTTGGCTGGGCGCAGCGGTAGGCGATGCGGTCTGTGTCATCGACGGACTCCCTGCAACGACGAACGAAGATCGGCTCAAGGCGCTCGGCGCCGCCGCGGCGTCCACCGGAGAGGTGGCGCTGTTCCACATCGCGGGGGTCACACCGGAAGCGCCCGATGTGCCGACAGCCCTTGGCGGCCGCATGCCGGAACGAACCATCGAGCTGACCCCCGCCATGGTCCGCGTGGCCCGGGACAAACTGTCGACTACGGACGACAACGACATCTCCGCCGTTGCGCTCGGGAGCCCGCACTTTTCGCTGGACGAGTTCGAGCAACTGGAACGGCTGATCGAAGACGCACCGTTCGCCATTCCTTTCTATGTGTGTACGGGCCGCGGGGTCTTGGCGGAGCTGGAGCAAACCGACCGGGCCACGCGATTGCGTGACGCGGGCATCGAGATCGTTGTCGATACTTGCGTGGTCGTGACACCGATCCTGCCCGATCGCGGTGGCGTGCTCATGACGAATTCAGGGAAGTTCGCCCACTACACACCGGCCAACACGGGATATCAAGTGGTGTACGGAAGCCTCGAGGATTGCGTCGCGACGGCAAGAGCCGGTCGGTTGGTGCGGGACGAGGAACGTTGGCGCTGAGCATCGGCGACGTGCGAGGCAGCGTGATCTTGGCCGGCGGTGCCGCAGGACCATTATTGGTTCTATCCAAACCCATCTGTCTTTGGGGAGGTGTCGAACCGGCAACGGGACGGATCATCGATCCCCGACACCCCGATCACGGGAAAGACATCTCGGGATCCATCCTCGTCCTTCCGGCAACCATCGGCTCGAGTTCGTCCAGCGCCATCATGCTCGAATTATTGCGGCAGCGACACGCCCCCGCGGCGGTGTTGCTGGGACGGGTCGACGCCATCCTGACACTCGGAATCATCGTCGCGCGAGAGATGGGGTATCCGACCATCCCCGTGATCGCCCTAGGAGCAGAGGATCTCGCGAGGCTGCCTTCTCAGGGTTGGGCTACAGTGTCCGAGGACGGGGGGATAGAGGTGAGAGGGGAGAAGTAAGAGGTGAGAGGGCCCCTCACCACCCCTGGGGGAGGCAGGGAGGGGCCGTCTCACGTCTCACGACTCACGACCTAACAAACATGTCGCTCGATAGATAGCGATTCGTAGCATTCAGCACAGCGACGGCTGCCGCTCGCTCCGCACCCTGGTCGGCGACGAATGTGCCCACCAGCCGTCGATGGCCCTGTGAATCCGTCACACCCACGCAGACGATCACAACGGTCGTGTCGAAGGCATGGACCGATTTCACGCCCCGCAGCTCGAACGACCGCCCGGGGTCGACCACTTTTTGGATGGCATCCATCGTGGCCTGGGCGGCGCATCGCAACGCCACGATCTCGGTTCCCTTTCCTTCTCTCGTACCGAC
>CAYLZR010000030.1:13325-16704 GCA_964388145.1 uncultured Gemmatimonadaceae bacterium
ATCCGGCCGTCGCCTCCGATCTGGGGCGGGATTCCGCCCGAAACGAGACCCGGCGGATCCGACGGCCCTCGATGGAGGCAACTCGGAATCGGCCGCCCTCGATCGACACCTCGTCCCCTACTTTTGCCACCCGTCCCAGCTCGCCGAACACGAAACCGCCTATCGTGTCGATGACGTCTTCGGGCAGGTCGAGGTCACATCGCTCGTTCACATCGTGCACCGTCACGCCGCCGCCAATGACCAGTTCACCGTTGGCCGACTCTTCGAACGGTAGTGGCTCATGCTCGTGTTCGTCGTGGATCTCCCCCACGATCTCCTCGATGAGGTCCTCCAGGGTAACGAGCCCGGCGGTTCCTCCAAACTCGTCGAGCACGATGGCCATCTTGATCCGCTCGGTGCGCATCTCGGTGAGGAGATCTTCAACGATCTTGCTACCGGGCACAAACCGAGGAGGGCGCATGACCGACTTGATTTCGGGAGCGTCGTCGCGAGCCGCGCGCCAAAGATCTCTCGCGATAAGAATACCCACCACCCGGTCGATCGTGTCCTCGTACACCGGCAGACGAAGACGACCCTCGTCCAACATGACTTCTTGTGCCTTGTCGATCGTAGTCGTGACCGGAATCGCCACCATCGCCGTGCGTGGCGTCATGACCTGGGTAACCTTCACGCGATCGAGATTCATGACGTTGGTAACCACCTGCCATTCGTCGTGGTCGATCTCTCCCTCGCGGTGTCCCATGTCAGCGAGAACTTCCAACTCCGCACGGCTCACTTTGGGCACCGATTTCCCCCGTGGTGCGATCAACCGATTGAAGTAGGCCAGCGGGATGAGGATCGGCTTCATCACCTTCATCATCCAACTCAGGACGTATGCGGTTGGCTTGGCGAGTCTCTGCCAATGGTGTGCGCCGAGCGTCTTCGGGAGAATCTCCGAAAACATCAGGATGGCCAACGTCAACAACGCCGAGAAAAGGGCAACCCATCTGTTGCCGAATACCTGAAGCGCGAGCGCTCCGCCCATCGCGGCACCAACCGTGTGCCCGATGGTATTGAGGGTCAGTATCGCCGCGATGGGTTCGTCGATGTTGTCGCGCATGCGCGCGAGCATGTCACCCAAACGCTCATCGCGCTCCTGAAGCACCGCAACGAATGAGTGGGAAATTGACAACAGCACTGCTTCCAGAATGGAACAGAGAAAGGAGACGGTCAACGCCAGACCGACGACGACGAACAAGAGTGTCATCGACGTGGCTCGCTAGATGGAGACTCTATGGCCCCGTCGTCCAAGGGCATCGTCAAGAGCGCGGCGTACAGATCGATACCGTACCATAGGTTTGCAATTCGCAGATTCTCGTCGGCCGCATGCTGGTTGTCGTCGTGATTGGCGATAGGTACGACCAACGCCGGCTTCGCCATGACCTCCGTGAACAGATACAGCGGCAGCGAACCACCCAGCGCCGGGACCAACACGAGATCGTCTCCCGCCGCTCGTCGTGTCGCGCGCACCACCTGCTGGACGATCGGCAGGTTCATTGGTGTCCGCGCCGCTGAGTAACCGCCCGACCGGGTGACCTTGACGATTCTCGGGTATCGCAATCGCGTTTCCCGATCCGGATCCTCTCGCACGATGTGGTAACCCTGCCGTTGGATATGCGCTTCGACGAGGTCCTTCATGTGCTCCGGCTCGTTCCCCTTCACCAACCGAATGCCCAAGGCGACTGTCGCCGTCGCAGGAATAATGTTGCGAGCCAACGCCCCAACGTTGGCGCTTTGGAGTCCGCGGACCGTGAGAGATGGAAGCAACAGTCGCTCGGCCAACGAGGCACCCGACCCCTCGGTGCGAAACAATCCGAGTTCTCTCTTCAACTCATCGTCATAATCGGGCAAGGCGGCGAGCGCGGCCCGCTCCAACTCTCCCAGCGGCTCTACCGTATCGTAGAAACCCTCAACCAGTACGTTGCCGTCCCGATCTTTCATACTCGCCAGTAACTCGGCCAGCATCTGCCCGGGCACGGGCGCCCAATTACCGTAGTGACCACTGTGGAGCGGCCGTATCGGGCCGTAGACGGTGGCCTGCATACCGGTCACACCGCGGACACCAAACGTGAGCAGCGGACGGCGACTCTGGTGCACCGGGCCGTCAAAGAAAAGCCATATGTCGATGCCGTCCAACCGATCCCGATTGGTCTCCAAATACTGACGCAGCTGCGGAGAGCCGGCTTCCTCTTCCCCGTCGAAGAAAAACCTGAGGTTGGAGGTTGGGGATATTCCCGCTTCACGAAAAGCGCGCAGCACGGGGAGCAACGCACCGATCGGCGCTTTGTCGTCGCCGGCCGAGCGTGCGTAGATGCGCCACTCGGGATCGATCGACTCGCCATCGCCGGGGAAGTCTCGTCGCGTGCCGCCGTCTTCGATCGCTCGCGTGTAGAGGGTCGGGCTCCACGGCGCGTTGCTCCACCGGCTACTATCGACGGGCTGCCCGTCGTAGTGCACGTAGATGCCAAGAGTACGGGTCGCACCCGGGACGTTGAGCTCACCGTAAACAATCGGCGATGCGCCCGGTAGGCGGAGCAGCTCCGACTGAACCCCCAACTCCCGCAACGCGTCACGAATGTAAACGGCATTCCTATTGATGCCGATGGAGTCACTGGCCACGTTTGGAATCGAGAGCAGCTCGGCAAACTCTTTCAGAATTGCGGCGCCGTGTGCAATTCGATACGCGCGCGCTGTTTCAACCGGCGAGGTCTGAGCCGCCGAGATCGACGGAGCCAAACACAAGACGATGCCCAAGAAACCGGATCGGTTAATTACGATGCGCATCCCTATCCTCTCAATATCCAATTCTGAATATTCAATATTCGATATTCGATATTCGAATTCCCCATCCTATTCCCTACCCATAAGCAAGATGTCCCTCCTCGTCCTTCCGCCTTTTTCGGACAGGATGGTTATGCCGAACACCGCTTGCGGCTCCGTCGCACGGACCATGTACTCGAGTGTGCGACGAGATTCAAATGTACCACGCTGACCTTGCGTGTCTCGTGATCCGCTCAAATGCCCGAGTGTCGTGCGCCGCTGGCCGGTGACCAACTCCGCTCCATTGAGTTCGACAACCGCCCGCACCGGCACGGCAATCTCGAGATCTACGGCTCGCTGCGTGATGTTGGTGGGAAGGTATCCCTCGTTTTCCACCACGACGGTCACTTTGTACACGTTTTCGCTCACCCGATCTGCGGAGAAGTCGCGGATCACCACTCTGGGGCTTCCCTCCGCCAGGTACAGCATCCACGGGACATAGAGTTCCACCTCTCCTTTGAGGAGGTGCGGCGGCGGATTACTGCGAGTGAACTTGGAGCGCCACCCACCGATTTCGACC
>CAYLZR010000031.1:0-16226 GCA_964388145.1 uncultured Gemmatimonadaceae bacterium
GACAACCAATTCTTCTGTGACGTCGAGACCGCAATCACGAACAAATGTCAAACCAACCCGTAGGGACTGTCCCTCCACGGTGCAGTGTACATCGCTGCGGTTGATGTCTGGCAAGAAGACATCGACATCGTGGCGTTTGGCATCTCGAGTGAGAGCATCGAGAGAGTAAAACCCCATTGGTTGGTTGTTGAAGAGCGCGGTGTAAAACTCGACTGGATGATAGAACCTGAGCCACGCCGACTGGTAAGCCAGCAACGCGAACGCCGCAGCGTGTGACTTGGGAAATCCGAACTCGGAGAAAGCGACGACTTTCTGAAATATCTGTTGCGCGGTGCTTTCGGAAACGCCATGCCGAGCTGCGCCGTCCCAAAAGGCTTCCCAAAAATCTTCCATCAGCTCTCGCGATCGGCGCCGGCTCATGGCACGGCGCAATTCCTCGGCCTGCCCAGCGGTGAAATCTGCGAGCGCCTGGCACACTTGAAGAACTTGGTCTTGGTATAAAATGATGCCGAGCGTATCTCCAAGCGCTTCTTCGAGCAGCGGATGGTCGAAGGGGGGCTTGTAGGGCCGGCCTGCCGCGATTGCCTTGCGTTCGTCCTCCCGCCGACGAACGTAGGGATTTACAGCTCCACCGACGATCGGTCCGGGTCTGATGATAGCGACCTCGATAGACAGGTCGTTGAGATTGCGGGGTCGCGCGCGGCGTAACATCTGTATTTGCGCGCGACTCTCGATTTGGAACACGCCGATCGTGTCACCCTCGCAGATCGAGTCGTACACCTTTTCGTCATCAAAATCGATACGGCTCAAGTCAGGGGGCTCGTTTTCCTTGCGACTGACGAGTTCGACACACTCCTCGACTAGCGAGAGCATGCCGAGTGCGAGGAAATCGATTTTAATGAATCTCGCATCGTCACAAGAATCCTTGTCCCACTGACACAACACGCGATCGGGCATGGCGGAAAGCTCCAGTGGCACGATCTCAACGAGCGGTTTGCTGGAGATGATCATCCCACCAACGTGTTGTGAGATATGTCGTGGTAGCCCAGCTATTTCGACGGCGAGTTCACACAGATCGCGCCACAACGGTGCCTTGGACCGACCGGCGAAACCAGGCAACTTTTCCAATTCCTCACCGAGCTCGGCGGGAGATGAGTAGTGGCTCGCAAACTTGGCGACCTGTTCCAGCTCGCCGATCGGGAGATCGAGGGCCTTCCCGATCTCACGGACCGCCGACCGCATGCGATAGGTCGGAAATGTGCAGACCAGGCCCGTGTGCTCGGCTCCATAACGATCGTAGACCCGACGCATTAGCTCTTCACGTATTTTACGTGGAAAATCGAGATCGATGTCAGGAACCGAAGCAAGCGTTTCGTTCAAGAATCTGCCTAAGAAGAGATTGTTTACGACGGGATCGATGTGTGACAGACCAAGGAAGTAACAAATGATAGAAGAAACCGACGACCCTCGTCCACGCCCGGGCAACAGGTTGCCGTGTGCGCGTCTCGAGCCACGCCGTACGTCGGCTGCAACCTCTTGGGCGAGTTCCATGATGTCACGGTACACGAGAAAAAATCCACCGAGTTTGTGGTGATTAACCAAATGCAACTCTTTCTCCATTCTGCTCAGCGCGTCAGCCCGGTGCTCGGATCCAGGAGGGTAATATTTGTCGAGCTTACTACGACAAAGTTCCGCGAGCGCACGTGGCGCAGTTTGTCTGTCCTGGCCACGGAAGTGAGGGAAGGTGTAACCGAGATCTTTTGTGAGGTCGAACCGTGCGCAACGCTCGGCGATTGCGAGCGTGTTGGCAACGGCATCGGGGCGATCATGAAAAACCGATTCCATCTCCTGTGGTGAACGGAGGTAGAATTCAGAATTCGGTCTTCTCGCTATATGTGAACCATCGAGCGTGTTGCGGGTTTTTATGGAAACGAGAACGTCATGGAGCCGGTGACGGTGTTGCTTGTGGTAATGGACGTCGCCGGTGGCTACGACCTTCAGTCCGCCAGAGTCTGCAAGCTTCGTAAGGGCCCGGTTACGATCTCTATCGCCGCGAACAGCGTTCCGTTGCAGCTCGACGAAAAAGTGGTCGGGACCAAAAACGGTACGGCATCGCTCTGCAAATCGACATGCGGCTGAGAACCCTCGTTGCGAGAGCACCGTTGCCAAAACGCCGGTGCGGGAGCCGGATAATACGATCAGTCCCTCGTGACACATCTCGAGAGAGTGAAAGTCGAGTCGGGGGTCGAATCGATCCTCTCGCCCCAAGTGCGTTTCGGTAAGGAGCCGGCAGAGGTTGGAGTAGCCGGTGGGATTTTCTACGAGCAGTGTGACATGTGAGCCGTCGAGCAGTGTCACGTCGGCGCCGGTAATCGCTTGGATACCGATATGTGAAGCAGCTTGTGCAAACGCCATCGAGCCGTACAAGCCGTTGGTGTCGGTCAATGCAAGCGCGGGATACCCCAGCGCCTGCGCCTCCATGACGAGCTCGTCCGGCTGGGAAGCGCCGTTGAGGAAAGAATAGGCGGAGTGACAGTGCAGTTCGATGTACATAGTGGACAGTAGGCAGTAGGCAGTGGGTAGTGGGTGGTGGTTGTATGTGTCGGGATCCTGCTCAAAAACTGCCTGCTACCCACTGCCTACTGCCTACTTCTCCTATTGCATATACCAACCACCACCAATGAGGTCTTCGTACACCACCACGTGCCCACCACCTACAAGCATCACCTCCACGTATCGTCTGGCGATTTGGTCTCTCCACCACTCGTCGTCGATGCGCCACGTTTCGCCGATCTCTTCAACCTTTTTTTCCTTATCGTGGAATGTGATTGCGACGGGTAAGTTTTCTTTGTTCAAATCGACCCTGATGGATCGGGGAAGATTCAGGGGTCGAAGTCGATGAGAGCGTATCGGCGTTCTGGTATTCGCGACCACGGGTGCACCTCGATTATATGATGGAGCATCGATTGTTTGAGTCGTGTTTTGATTTCATGAGCCGCCCAACGCAACGCGCGCCGCTGTCCGGTTCGCGCCGCGGCCGCGGCGTCTCGAGCGAACAGCTGTAGCTCCTTCGTACCTCGGACGAACGCGGTGAATTCCACCGCCAGATGCTCGACCCCGCCGGTGGGCGGGGTCTGTTCGAGCTTGGTAATGAGCGGCGTCGCTATGTGTTTTCGGTTCGCCGACGGATCCTTGAGCACCACATCGATCATCCACGACGAACCGTGCTCGAGTTTAGCGCGGACGCGTATCGATCGAACGCGCCAACCCGCACGCCTCGGATGCCGTAGTGCTTGATCGGTGAGCTTACCAATGGTATTGGCGAGAATGCTCTGGTCGGCGATGGGCGTTGGGAAATCCATTGTTGCCGTGACGGACTGCGGCGTCTCTTTGCCGATCACGGGCTCGACTATTGTTCCGGTTGCAAGACGCCACGCAATTCGCCCTTCGCGACCGAACTGCGACACCACCGCTTGTTCGGGAAGAGCAATGAGATCGCCCAAGATCCGTAGGCCGAGTTGCCATAGTCTTCGATGGGTGTCGGGGTCGAGTGGGAGGGCGCCGATGCGTTGTGTCTTGAGAAATTCGTTCAGTCGATCGTCAGAGACGATAATGGGCTCGCCGGGCTTTGCACGAGTAGCGGCAACCCACGCGGGGAACTTGCCCCGGGCCCAGCCCAGGCGCCACACCGCACCACTCTCCTTCCGGCGGTACGGCGGTAGGGCGGTACGGCGGTGGTCCTGCCCCTTGCTGTCCCTTGCTGCCTCCTGCTGCCGTCCTTTTCCCCATCTCCGTCTCTGCCCCTTGCTGCCCCCCGCTGCCCCCGCTGCCTCCGTGCCCCCGTGCCCCTGTGCCCCCCTGCCCCTGTCCCTGTCCCCCTGTCCCCCTGTGCCGTGCCACCACGCCGCACGCAACACCCCATCAATCACCCCCAACACCTCCTCCGGCTCCCCAATCAACCTTTCCAACCCGTCCACACCGACATACACTCGTCCCAACTCCACCGGTTCGACGACGGGGCTGACATCACTGAGTTTCAGAAACAGTCGAGAAAACAACTCTTCGTAATGCACCGGGTCGGCTTCCAACAACGTGAGCGCAGGACACAAGCCGATGGCTTGGCTCACGGTCATACCTGTCTTCAGGCCGAAGTGTCGGGCGCATGGTGACACTTGCCACAACCGCCTGGTGTCTTCGTTGGACAACAACGCGGTGGGCTTTCCCACGAGATCGCTGTTTCGTCTTTCTTCCGCCCGCAATGCGAACAGCGGAAACCATACACAAACGGCGTGGTCGCTGGTCATTCCCAGAATCCCCTCTGCCCCTCTGCCCCTCTGCCTCTGCTGCCTCTGCTGCCTCCTCTGCCTCCTCGTGCCTCGTCCATCACCGGGTCCTTCACCACTACCCCAACCTCTGCCGCCACTTCCCGAAATCGTTTGACGATCGCGTCCGTGTAGCGCTTGGGTGCGGCGCCCGTTCCGCGATAGGCACGACGGTACTTCGGGTACAGCTTGGGGAAGTGTTCCTGGATGATGGGCAAAAATCCGTGGTGTAACGCGGGATAGAGCCGCAGTGGGGATGGGTGAGCGAACCGGCCCCCTGTTTTCTTCAAAGCTCGGGCGAGTGCGCGAACTTGTGGCAACGTGTCGGTGATACCGGGCAATATGGGTGCGACAATGAGGCCGGCATTGAGACCGGCATCGACCAACCGCTCGAGTGCCTTGAGCCGTACATGTGGCATGGGAGAGCGCGCTTCGAACAACCGAATGAGGCGTGTGTCAGTTGTTATGAGAGAGATGTATACGCTGACGCGGTTGTTTTGCTTCAGTGCTTTGAGTGTGTCGATGTCCTGACAGATCAACGGACTCTTTGTGATGAGGCCGATGGAAAGATTTGACTCACAACACAATCGTTCGAGAATTGCACGGGTAATGCGGAATTGTCGCTCGGCAGGCTGATACGGATCGGTAGCTGTGCCAATGACGATTGGATGGATCCGGCCGACGCTTTGACGCCGTCTTATGATCGAGAGATCGTGCTCGAGCGCAGCGAGCACAGCATCTCGCTGCTTTACAAAAATTTGATGCTCGAATACTTCCCACTTCTTGGACTTCTGAAGCTGATCGAGGTCCGTATCCGGTAGCTGTCCGTTGTTGTGTGCACGCTCGACTACATAGCGATGGGCGTAACGAGCGTAACAATACGTGCACCCAAACTCGCATCCGACGTACGGGTTGATGGACCAAAATCCCATACCGGTACTCTCGGGCGAGTTGACGATGGATTTGACGCGATGCTCGACAAATGTCGTTCCACGCATTCGAGTGTCGAGCACTCGCAAGCTTCGTGAAGGAGGCACTGCGGCCGGGCGACGAAAAAGCTCCGTTTGTTCCATCGTGCTCTCACGCGTTTCAGCTGCAGGGTCCCCAACCACAAACCGGACAGAAGCAACACCCCGAAGCAGGATGGACAGGCCCGCCACAATCCGGACACCTACATGCACCCGACCGGGAGGATGCGCCGTGTGCTTCTTGAGGCCGCTTGTGACGGGGCCGTTTGTAGAGAAATCGAGTGGGGCGAAGCTTCGGGTTTTCTTCGGTCATGATACCCGAATATACACCGAAAATCTTTCGAAGCAAGGCAACTGGTATGTTCTTTTACAACAATCGGTTACGCTATTTACCACCGATGTTGCACCTTGATTGGTGAACGAACCCCTTGCCCATGGGACGCTTGCGCCCGTCTCCGTTGTTAACGATGTTTCGCGCCACCAACCTCTCGAGCTTCGTGTGTTTCCAAACCGCGACTGCTTTCTAACAAGCCGCTTTTGTGAAGTCTAGCCCGGTAAGGCCAGCGACGGCTGCGCCCGCGTGGCACGAGCATCCCTGGGCGCGGGCCGTACAGGTCCTCACGCTGCTCTACGTGTTTCTCGTCGGCGTCAACGGACTCGGCAAGGGGTTCGAGGCGCTTGGGGGGGGATTGCTCGATTCGTTCTTTACGGCCACCGAGAACCCATTCATGGGCCTCATGGTCGGGATCTTGGCCACGACATTGGTGCAAAGTTCGTCGCTCACGACGGCGCTGATCGTGGGTCTTGTAGCGGCACCGGAAAATCCGCTTCCCATTACAAACGCGGTTCCGATGATCATGGGAGCAAACATCGGGACCACCGTTACGAACACCATCGCGTCGCTGGCTCATATGGGACGCAAGGAGGAATTTCGGCGCGCGTTTTCGGTGGCGACGTGTCACGATTTTTTCAACTACATCGCCGTCATCGTTTTGCTGCCCCTCGAGTTACTCACCGGTTTCCTACGGAAGACGGCGACCGCCCTCACAAATATAGTAGGCGGTTTCGGTGGAGCTGACTACGACAGTCCCATCAAGGGCGCGATCAAGGCGGGGAGCGAGCCCATCAAGACCCTGTTGGACGCAGTGATACCATCGCCGGGTTTTGCAGCGGTGATGTACATCTTGGTTTCTGTGGTGCTGATTTTCATAGCTCTGTTGTTGATTGTGAAGGTCATGCGGGCGGCGATGGTGCAGCGCGTCGAGACCGTCATATCACGCGTTTTCGATCGTCACGTCATACTGGCGATGATCGTGGGCGTCGTGGTGACCGTTATGGTGCAGTCTAGTTCGATCACAACGTCGCTGTTGGTGCCGCTCGCCGGGGCGGGTATCTTAACGCTGCAGCAGGCGTTTCCGATCACACTCGGCGCTAACATCGGCACGACCGTCACCGCGCTGCTGGCGGCATTGGCCGCGACCGGTCAGAACGCGGCAGCTGGGCTGACGATTGCTTTGGTGCACCTCCTGTTCAATCTGACCGCAACGGTTCTTATCTATCCGGTGGGCTGGATTCGCAATATTCCTTTGGCGGCGGCGCGGAAAATGGCGGATATCGCTGTTGTGTCGCGTATATGGGCATTGGTTTACGTCGTTCTTCTGTTCTACGTGCTGCCGGCGTTCTTTGCATTCTTAAACAGCGTTTTTTGGTAGTTTGGAGGCCTCATGTTCCGCGAATTAATCAGCATTTTCAAAGCCGACAATCCCTTGGGCCGGATGGGGGACAATTTTTCTAAGATGCTCGGTTTGACCCAAGCTCAGACCATTCGAGCAGGCAAGATATTCTTCAGCAAGCCGCCGACTCCGGAGGAGCGCACGGCCATCTATGAGGAAGACGTCAAGGTCAACAAGCTCGAACGCAAGATTCGCAAACAGGTCATTGCACATCTCTCCGTTGCCGGCAATTCCGCGGACGTCCCGTACAGCCTGTTGCTCATGAGCTTGGTGAAAGACGTGGAACGCATCGGCGATTATTCCAAGAACCTCGCCGAGGCGTTGGATGTGAGTGGTGCGGTGTTACCTGACGATGAGACCATGGCCGAATTGCGGGAGATCCGCAAGGGCGTGGAAAATACCTTCGATGCTGTTGCCGAGGTTTTTGCGAAATCGGACGAAGAGGGGGCCGTAGAGTTGATCCGACAGGGGCGGGACACGAATCACCGTTGTGACGCGCTGATCAATCGGATCGCGAAGAGTGATTACAATGCGGCGACAACGGTTGCAGTGACGTTGGCCACAAGGTTCTACAAACGCATCGGTGCCCACCTCCTCAATATTCTCTCAGGTGTCGTCATGCCGTTGCACAAGCTGGATTACTACGACGAAAAGATTCTGGCGCAACCGAGGCGCTGAGCGTCACCGCTGGGTTCCGTCACCGACGATCGCCGCCTCCAGCGTGACACCGGTGGCGGCGTTTTGATACCCCTTCCACCGGTGTGACCACTCGGTCAACCGTTTGGCCAGACTCTCTTTACCCTGCATCGCATGAACCAAGTCGAGCTGCGCACCTCGCCTGATCCCCTTCGACAGCGCATCCAGCACCTGGTCGAGCAGATTGAGTTCGTGGACTCGCCGCGCTTTTCCCGCTCGCGCGGCGCGGCGCAGCACCATTTGTGCGAGACGTCGAGTCTCAGCGTCACTTGGACCCAAGTGCGCGCTCGCCAACCGTTGCCGCAGCGTTGTGACGAGAGTTTGGTGAAAACGCACGTCTGGTCTTCGCTTGCTCTCCGGTCGACCAAGTAGGTCGAGCAAGACACCACCCGCATCGACGAGATCCGTTATGCAAGCGAGCGGGTCGCCGGCGAGTACGACGAGCTGGGGAACCGTTCGACCACCCGTGTGCCAGCGAACCGCGAAGGCCGCCGCAAACGGACCGGCTACGACACAGTGGCGCGGACTCTCGGTGGGGAGCCTCTGAAGGGACCCGCCGATGCGTTCTCTGGTTTCCAGCGATCGTCCTAGTACGCGGGCTTGCCCGACTCGGCTGGTGACCGGCACACCGAGGTCGCGTTGATGCTCGAGCTTTTGTTGGATGCGGCGCCGGAGGTTCAATTGATCCTCGAGCAAGGGTGGTGGCATGAACCACCACACGTCTACCTGGTTCCGATCTGATCCCATGCGCGCCACTCTGCCCACGCGTTGTTGCAGTCGAACCGGATTCCAGGGAAGGTCGAAGTGCACGACGGCGTCGGCGTCCTGAAGGTTCAAACCCTCGCTCACCATGTCCGTCGCGACGAGCACGTCGATTTGCGCGTAACGCGGTGGTGCTGCTTTCCGGCTTCCTTTTGGGGCAAACCATCCGAGAACGACCGACACCGGCAGCGGTCCGGAAACGGTGCGAGCGCCTCCGCCGGCCACGACCGCGGTGCGTTTCCAACCGAGGTGTCGGGCGATCTCCAATGCCGTGGCCACCGCGTTCGTGAAAACCAGCGTCTTGCGCGGTGGGTCGAGGTCGCTGCGTGGTGTCAGCAATTGCTGTAGGGCAGCGATTTTTGGGCGTGGGGTGTGTGCTTCGAGTGCAGACACCAACGCCGACACTCGATGGCGCTCGTGTTCGAGATCTGCGACCGGGACACTGACAGCCCGGTCGCTCAAGAGGTCGAACTGCAACTGAAATTCGTCTTCGGAGGCGAATAGCGTTCGTGACGCCCTCCGTGACAGCCGTTCGCCTTTGCCGGCCGCATCGATGGCGTGGTCGAGATACTTGCGATGCCTGCGTAGCGATTCCAAGCATGCCGGGACGGACGACGAAAGTCTGTGAAAGAGCTGCAAGCGGAGAAGTGATGCGGCGGTCGGGCCCTCGAACGACGGGAATCGCAATCGGTTGACCATCTGGCCGATTTGCCTGAGGAAGCTTTCGTCTGTGGGTGGAGGTGTTACTACAGGTCGATCGACGGGCAGCGGAACGGTCGCCGATCCGATTCCAGCGGTGTCCGGCGACCGAGCGATGATAGCGACAGCAAGCGCACCTCCCGGATTTGGTCCGCGGTAAATGCCCACGGCCTCCGCCAACGATTCGATTCCAAACGCAGCAAAGGCATGATCGGGCGTAAAGAGCCGCACCAAGTTCAAGATATCCTCCGGTCGGTTCACGACCGGGGTGGCGGTCATGAGCAGCAAGTCTGCGGTTCTTATTCCTCGTGCAAGGTTCAGATAACGCTTCGTGCCGGGGTTTCGAAACCAGTGTGCCTCATCTACGATGATGAGATCGGTTTGCGGAACGGGCGTTCGTCGGCTCAATGATTCGTGCGAGACGATCGAAACCTCGATCCCGAGTTGATTGCTCACCTGCCTCCATTGTCGATGCAGAACTGCAGGGGCCGACACCAGTACGGATCCGTACCGTGCGGCGATCGCGAGTCCTGTATACGTCTTTCCGAGTCCCACGGCGTCGCACAACAGCGCACCGCCAAAGACGCCTATGCTGCCGGCGACTCGCCTGGCCGCATCAACTTGGTGTGGCCACAACCATGTCGGCGGTTTCCATTCCTCGTCGGCCGGCCCGAGCAATGCGCGGCGCAGTCGTCGGGCTATGTGGTTCTTGTCGGCCCGCTCACCGAGGTGCAGGCACCATGAGAGCGGCTCGCGAACGACTGCCAACTGATCAGCCGTGATGCCGGACCAGACGGCAGAGGATGTCACGTGTGGACGGTGGCAGCTCGAGCGCTTCGGCCACTGCGGCGTCGAGATTCGTCTGATCAAAGGTGTCTTCCTTGTGATTATTGGCGCTCATACGGATCAACTGTCTCGAAGCGTCGAGAGACGGCACCGGGATTTGTGACGCGATTCGGGCGTTTACCCGGCGATACCCCCCACGCGCTTCGTCCGCGGTCGCGAATACCAAGGCACGACTCAGAGTGGAATTCATGACGGCGCAAATCGTGAGTCCCGTATCGCGATCGGGAGCGACACTGATGTAACAGCTGTTGAGTGGGATGGCGGAGCGGGTCACGGTGTGATCCAACAGCGCCGCGGCCGGTCGCTTGGTGATATCGGGCCAAATCACGCGACATCTGGCACCCACCGTGCCGAGCCGGAACAAAGTCCACAACGGTCCGTTGTGGTAATCTGCGCGGGCCACGAGTGCGCGCCGGTGCGACGCGATGTAGACCGCGGCGAGCGGGGGGAGTCGATCGAGTGCCTGGCCGTGGGCATCGTAGCCCCACAGAACGACCCTTGGAGAAACGGTTTTGAAGTTGCGTATGTCGCGGCCGCGGATCACCGGGCGTAGCAGTTGTGACTCGATGGCCGCGACCGTGGCGCCGAACCTGACGGTCGAAACCGACCGACTGGCCTCGAGCGTTTCTCCCACGAAGATCGCGTCGGCGCCGGTCTTGACGCCAAGGGCGGGCGGGGCGACTTCGCCCAGAGGTGTGCCGGCGTTACGAAAGTCGTCGAGCGCCCGGCGGGTTCGGTCGGGAACGAGTATCCAGGGCCCCGTTGTGTGGAGTGACCGTTGCTTCACTCGCGCCTTACCGTCGAATCCGAGACAGATCTTGTGCTTCGCATCGGCTGATTGGTTCTTCAGAACAATGGCGAGCGGATAGGTGGTCGCTCCGAACTGTGACGCGTCGCTGTCGGGGACGCGATGCAGATATTGCACCGTCGTTTCGCGGATTAGATTGGCGCGAGTTGTTTGGGCGTATCCTGCGGTCGTCAGCTTGCTGGGCATGAGGAAACCGACCGAACCTCCGACTCTGGTCAGTTCGAGAGCCCTTTGGAGAAACGCGATCGACAAATCAGGAAGGTGGGTGAATCCCCTACCCGCGACACCGCTCCACCACGAAAAGCGTTCCTTGAGCGTGCGACGCATCGCGGCCGGTAGGCGTTCCGCTCGCACCCAGGGGGGATTTCCAATCACGACAGAGAATCCACCGCTGCGCATGATGTCGGGCGCGTGGATTTCGTAGGAAAAAAACGGGATCGCCCCTTCACCAACGGAAGCCAGCGCCCGCTTCAGGACTTTGCGATGCGCACGCACCGTGCGGTAGACACGTTGCTGTTGACTGCTCAATCCGCTCCGACGTCCGAAGAGATCTCGTCCCCGGGCGGCCGCGGTGAGATCCTTGATGGCGTGTTCGGTGTTCGATAACGCCCGGTCGAGTAGCTCCACCGCAAGGCCTAGCTCGGCATTGCGCAATCGCCTTCCGGCTAACCTCTGTTCCTTACCTCGTGCGGAAAAAACCTGCGCGCGGGCTTCGAATACTCGTCGTGCGGCGCGATGCGACGGCGTCGGGGGCCTGGCGGCGAACATCGATGCTGCGGTGATTGGATCGAGAAGCGAATCTCCCTGCCGGACGAGGCCATCGAGATTTGGAAGAGGCTCGATCGCTTCGATCTCTTCGCAGGGATCGTCGGCGATGACGGCGAGCCAGAGACGCAACTCAGCCAACCGTACGGCAACCGGATTGATGTCTACGCCAAACAGATTCTCTTGAAGAATACGCCGTCGTATGTCGAGCGACCTCGTTCTACTTCGATCGCTGTGCAACGCCCGGTGCATGTGGCACAACTCTTCGAGCGCAACGAGGAGGAATGCACCAGAGCCGGCGGCGGGATCCAAGATCTTCAGTTTATGAAGCTTTTCCCGCGCGGCATCTCGTCGGTCCGGCTCGATAGGCTGGGCGTGCACGATGCGGGAAACGCGATCCGACGTGAATTGACCGTCGTCCATCAACGCCGTCTCGATTGCCGTAATCACAATTTCACGCACGACTCGCTCGGGTGTGTAGAACGTGCCGGTTTCGTGACGCGAATCCATCTCCATGACCCGCTCGAACACGCGACCCAGCATGTCGGGTGCGATCGCATCGACTTCATCGGCTTCGCGCACGCAGAACCGGAACTTGTCGAACAAGTTTTCAAAGGCATCGCGCCACAGGACGTTGGCAAACGATGGCTGCAGTCTTTGTTCGACAGGGTGTGGTTGGAAAAGCCCGCCGTTCAGGTACGGGATTCTGCCTAGGTGAGACACGCCCCGGCGAGAGGCGATCGGCCGATTGAGAGTCTTGAAGAAAAGCGGATCGAGCGATTCGCGTTGAAAGTGCTTATTCGCAGCCAGTGCATCATCGAGTAGTGATCGCAAGTAGTCGGACTTGCCGTCCAACCAGCCCTTGGCTTGCACGAAGTAGAGGAAGAGGACTCTGGTGAGCGGAAGCAACGCGGCGAGGCGCCGGTCTCGCGGCGTTGCGACCCTGCCGAGGCTCCCGGCCATACGGTCGAGCACCAGACGAAAAGACGAGTAGAACCGTTCGCCCACGATTTCGGTTGCTAGCAGCTCTTGGACGCGCAAGGCATGAGTGAGGCCGTTCGATGATGGCTTGGGCCGAAATTGCTCCAGATGTTGCAGCACCTCTGAAGACGGATCTTGCAGAGGGACAACTAGTACCCTGCTGATGCCGGGCGCTCCCAGACGGGGTGCGGCAAGGGCGATTTCGATCGGAGCGCGGACGGCCACCGCAAGGCCCCGCGCGGAAATGCC
Source organism: uncultured Gemmatimonadaceae bacterium (assembly GCA_964388145.1). Classification (GTDB taxonomy): domain Bacteria; phylum Gemmatimonadota; class Gemmatimonadetes; order Gemmatimonadales; family GWC2-71-9; genus B3T1B10. The sequence continues at coordinate 12,830 of CAYLZR010000031.1, forward strand.
GGCGAGAGAGCGGGCCATTGCGCGAACATCGTGTAGAGGATCGGGCGAGTCCGCGGCGAAGACCTTGAATCCCTTCCACCGGGCGACCACCGTCACCCCATCCTTGACCGGCATCCGATCCGGGACGTAACCGATCTCCGCGAACAGCGCGCCGGTTTCTTCTGCACGACGAATGCCGTTGAGAGTGTCTAGCAGCATGATGTGCTGCTATGGTGGGTGGCGATGCCGCTCGATGTGTCGTCAAACGATTGCGAGGTGTAGCAATTTTACGCCGGCCAGGTGGTGGGATCTTCTGTTTGGGTGTTAGGTGTTAGGTGTCATTAAAAGCTAACAGCTAACAGCTAATAGCTAATAGCTAATAGCTAACAAGAATCTGTCCAAGAACCCGTTAAACTCCTCCGGCTTGTCCATCTGTAGCCAGTGACTGGTTGCGGACATGCGTTCGGTGGGCAAGTCCTTCACGATTTTGTGTAGGCTGAACGGGAAATCATTTAGATCCGATATGACGTTGAACATCGGTCCGGTGAACTGCGTCAGCGCCGCGACGGGGTCGAACGTCGTCAGGCTCTGAAACCCCTGCACCAGTGCTGCTTGCGAAGTGTGGTTCAATGACTCGAGGACCTGCTCGCCAACACCTGGCGCGGCGTTGAAGAGAATCGCCTGGTAGTAGGTCAGCGCGGCCATTTGGTACGACGGCGATTGCAGCATTTGCACGAGCATCTGTATTTGCATGCTTGCGGTGCGCTGGTCACCAATAGGATCCGCAAAAAACAGCCCTGCGACGCGATCGGGATTTGCTCCAGCGTACGCCGCAACGACACCGCCACCGAAACTATGGCCCACGAGTATAAAACGGTTGATGCCAAGCGCGTCCACCACCGCGTCTATGTCGGCAGCGATTCCATCTATCGAATAATCGGCGTCACTCGGCTTGTCGGATTCACCGTGCCCGCGCATGTCGAAGGCAATGGCTCTTCGGTTTGGTCGAAGGTGCTCGAGTTGGTTCTTCCACTGCGTGCGGTCGCCGGCCAGAGCGTGAACGAACACAACCGGCACCCCGCCGTTGCCGCCATCACTGACGCGTAACCGTCCAGCCGGGCCGTCGACCCAAAGCAGTTGTTCTTGTGCGGCGGTAACGTGAGGTAGTAGCAGCACTGTTGCGGCGACCCCCAGTCCAGCTGCGACCCGCCACCATGTTCGAATGTTCATCACTTCACTAAACCCCTGGCCGTTTGAAGGTCCATGTCGAGGGCTACCGGAGGTGGCCACGCACCGAGGTCGAGGCGAGCTTGAATTCGTGAACGTTCGTCGTCGATTCGGTCGCGCGTTCCGGCGTCGACGAGTCCCGCCGCAATAGCGTCGTGCAATTCGCCTTCATCGAGCCACGTTTGGTGTCCGTCCGGCGTCATCCAGTGGTCGAGAAACAGGTCTGTGCTCGCCCAATCGTGATCGGTGATTCGTACCGGCGTACACAGATTCGTGTACCAACCCGTGAACGTATCGTCGGCGAGATGAAATCTCCCGATGTCGTGCCACGCTTCGGGGAAGACAAACCAAAGCAGCGATGCCCCAGGCTCGGCGACGACCGAGTCGTCGATTCGCAACGGCCGTCCCTCATAGGTATCCATCAGGAGCACCTTGAGATCCGGTTCGTCCACTACGAGCCAGTGGTCATAAGTGACCGTTTCCTTGCCGGGCCGAGTGTACGTGTAATGGATGACGCGTGACAAGGTACGATTTGTGTGATCGCTAGAATTTGCGTCCATCGCTCGGCGCGGGCAGCTTTTCTTCGGCGGCCGCGATTTTTTGTACCACTACCGAGGTTGTCATGTGTCCCGTCACGTTGACGGCCGTGCGCAGCATGTCTGGTATACGATCGATACCAAAGAGCATCCCGACCCCCGCAAACGGAATGCCCGCGACATCCAACGCTGGCGCGAGAGTGACGAGACTTGCACTCGGTACGCCCGCCACCGTCAACGACACGAAGAACGTTGCGAAAATGATCGATACAATCGCTGGGAGCGATAGCGGCACATCATACAGCGCGGCGAGAAAGATCACAGCGGTTCCTTGGAACAGCGCACTCCCAGCACGTCCGATCGCCGCGCCAAGTGAGTACACGAGCCCCGCCACGGCGCGCGACACCCCCAAGTGGGTTTGACCTGAGTCCAACATGGCAGGCAACGCGGCGGCGGAGCTGGTCGCTCCGGCGGCGATAACCACGGGCTCGATGCAGCCCTTGATGAACTGCCTTGGTGCGAGGCGTCCGATGAACACGGCCGCCGGCATGTACACGACGGCCACGAAGATGCTGAGTGCAATCGTCACCGCGATCACGAAGACGGCGAGGCTCTTGAGCAGGTCCCAGCCCGACGCCGCCGTCATTGCTGCGGCAAGGGCAAAAACACCAACCGGCGCCGTCCAAAGTATCCAATGTACGAGTTTCACGAGCGTGGCGGTGACGGCCTCCGCGAGGGACATGAGCGGCGCGCGATGCTGCTCGGGAAGCGCACCCGCAGCCGCACCGAAGAGCACCATGAAAACGACCAGCGGCAACAGCGCGCCGCTCGCCGCAATCTCAAACGGGTTCGAAGGGATGAGCCCCAGAAAGAAGTCCAATGCGGTGGGAAGCTCTTGTGCTGTCTCGCCCTGCGGAAGCGACGGGACCGTAATTGGCGCAATAACCAACGCGGTCTTCATCGTGATCAACCCGATCACAATCGCGATGAATGTGGTGCCGAAGAAGAACAGCAACGTGGTCCCACCAAGTTTTCCTAAACGTCGTGGATCCCCAAGACCTGCTACACCGGTGAAGATCGTTGCCGCAACGAGCGGAATCACCACCATACGCACGAGATTGACGAACGCCTGCCCGAGGGGAGCGACGCCTTCTGCGATACTCATGAGTGTCGGTGACCCGGTTGATGCAGCGGTCAGGCCGAGTACGAGGCCGGCGACAAGGCCAACGACAATGGCGACTTGTTTATTCATGGGCTAGCTTCTGCGATCGCGTTAGATGATGGCGGTACGTGCGCCGCGGTACGACATAGCCGCTGTAAAGGCGTATCGCAAGGGCGGGAGATCAGTCGCTGGTTGACATCAGCTGAGCGAACTCACCCTCGAGTTGGGCAAGGCGATCCTCGACTTCCGACTCATCGGTTTCGTGTGCACCGAGTGGTATGCCTTGCCGCTCGAGCAGAGATTCAACGAGTGCGTCCGTGTAGCCGACCACCGCGTGTGCGGTGCCGGTATCCACCAGACGATTCAAACGCAGAACGGCAGCCATGGATTGACGGGGTACCAGCGAAGTGACCAGTTCTGAGAGGTGGCGGATCAGCCGCTCGCGGAGATATTGGAATTCTTCTACGATCTCGCCCGCGGCGAGACCGCGCAG
>CAYLZR010000032.1:0-10533 GCA_964388145.1 uncultured Gemmatimonadaceae bacterium
GAGGTCGGCGCCAGCGCGGGCGAGGAGATCGATGCCCGAGACCGCGCGTTGGAAATCGCCAAGCGAACGTATCAGCGTTCGGTAGCGGTTTCGAAGGAAGTGGTGAGCGCCGTCCGGATGGGTCGCGCCGCCAACGTTCGCAAGATGAAGCGAGCGGTGCAGAATATCGTGGACCAGGTTTTGAACAACGAGATCTCGCTGGTAGGTCTCACGGCAATCCGCGATTATGACGAGTACACATTCACGCATTCCGTCAATGTCTGCATCTTCGCCATCTCGATCGGCAAGCGGCTCAAGTTGGGGAAACGCCATTTGTACGACCTCGGAGTAGCCGCTTTGCTGCACGATGTCGGGAAGAGTCGCGTGCCCTTGGATCTCATTCAAAAAGAGGGCGCTCTCACCGAAGAGGAGTGGCGGATGATGCAATCACATCCATGGTATGGGGTGCTTGCGCTGTTTCAAATGCAGCAATCAACGGATCTCCCCTACCGTGGCATGGTCACGGCGTACGAACATCACATGAAGGTCAATATGACCGGGTACCCGCGGCCGATTCGACGACGCAACATGTCGTTCTTTTCGAAGATCATTGCGGTGGCCGATGGTTTTGACGCCGCGACGACCCGGCGTTCCTACCAGAGGCCGATTCAGCCGGACGAAGTCCTCCGCGAGATGTGGCAGAACCGCCGGCGAGGCTACGATCCCGTGCTCGTCAAAGAGTTGGTGAACCTGGTGGGGATCTATCCGGTGGGGACATGTCTCCTTCTGGACACCAGCGAGATCGCCGTCGTGCAGACGCGCAACCCCGAACCGGATTTCCTCGATCGGCCGCTCGTTCGGATAGCCATCTCTCCGGACGGCGAGCTGTTGCAGCCGGCACCCATGGTGGATCTCGCCGAAAAGGCGGCCGGTGGCCGGTTTGCGCGGTCCATTGTGAACGTCGTGGATCCGTCTAAATTCGGCATCAAACCCGGTGACATTCTCATCTAACAGACGGGGGTCATGAAGCGAATCCCGACCGCAGCCGTCGTCCGGTGGTCCGCGTCGCTCTTGGCATACGGTGGTCCCGGACTCCTGCTCTTCGCCATGGCGTGGGACCCCAGGTGGCTGGGTCAATTGGGTTCGGTTGCCATCATGACGGTGGCTACGTTCGGACTGCGGGCCATCACCGTTCCACTCGGCAAGTTTTCCTATGGCTCCCCGGCCGGTGTGGTGGCGGTGAGCGGCGCGCTGCTAGTGGGTAGCGTTCCGACCGCGTTGGCGATGGCGATCGGGGCGGCGGCGGGGGATTGGATGATCCAGCGGAAGGGTCGGTGGGCGGTCCTCGTCAACGCCGGACGGGAAGTCATCAGTTTGTTTGTGGCGTATGGGTTGTACGCTGCGGTCTTGCAACTGGTTGGCGTGGTGTCTCCGCTGAGCTCGGAAGGGTTCATTGCGATCGTCGTGTTCGTCACGGGCTACCTCTTCGTATCGCGATCCCTCTTCTACTTTACGCTGCTCATTCGGCAAAAACTGGGCGCCGGTGAGCAACGCATCATCGTTCGCTACGAAATTGTCCACGCCGCCCTGCTGATGACCTCTTCGGCTGTGGTGGTTAGCACGATCCTTGCCTTGCCCCTGGCCGCGTGGCCGTTCGTTGGTGCGCTGCTGGTTTTTGGGGCGGTGCTGGCGAGGCAGATCGCCGAGGAAGTCGTGCAGGCGGAAGAGATGAACAAGTTGCACGTGATGGATGAGGTGATCACCGGAACTCTGGGGTTCGAAGCGTCCTTCGCCCGCATCGAGCAAGTGGCGGACCGCACGTTGGATTGGGGGGCGTTTCGTGTTTCGCGATATCGGGACGCATCGTTCTCCACGCTCTACGTCGGGGCGATTGGCCGAGAGGACCGGGAAGACGCGCCTGATGGGATGGAGCTGCTGCGCGTGGAAGTGGTCGAGTCGGGTGAACCCATCGTCATTCAGAATGCGGCTCGTGATGCCCGCACGATGGATTTTCCCGCGCAGGTCCGCTCCGTTGCGGTAGTGCCGCTTCGCCTTGGATCCGATATCATTGGCACCCTGGAACTGGAACATCACAAGCGCCGGGAGTATCGGCGGATTCAACGTTCGTTGATCGAAGCGTGTGCAATGCGGATCGCGGCGATGGTGCATATCCACGAGTTGAGACAACCCCTGGTCGCAACGGTGGCTCGCATCACCGAAGAAGTCACGAATCTCAAGCAAGCCACCGATGCGCTGAGGCAGGCCGCGACGGCGATGACCCGATCCAGCATTGCCATCGGAGAAGGGATGTCACAACAGGATATCGAAGTTGCGGCCGGGCTGGCCGAAACCGAGGAGTTGTCCCATTCCTCGGCCGAAGTGGTGAGCGAAGGGGCAGACGCGGCGTCGGTCATGTCGGAAGCGAGCGAGGTGGCCAAGGGAAGGCGGGAAACCATCGGCGAGGCCATCGAGAAACTGGTGGATCTGAAGGGTTTCGTCTCGGAAAGTTCCACCAAGGTTGGTGAACTCGAGAAGGTGAGCCGGAAGATTGTGAACTTCATCGCCTCCATACGCGAGCTTGCCGATCTCACCAATCTTTTGGCGCTGAACGCCGGAATCGAAGCAGCGCGGGCGCGCGAACACGGACGAGGTTTCGCCGTGGTTGCTCAGGAAGTGGGCAGGCTCGCCGAACAAAGCGGCACCGCGGCGTCCGAGGCCGCCACGTTTATGGCGGACCTACAAACGCGGCTGGGGGAAGTGGTGCGGCAGATGGAGCGTGGGCAACAATCGGTTGCCGGGGTCGAGGAGGTGAGCACCGAAGGACTTCGTGCGATAGACTCCATCGTCCAAGCCGCTGCATACGCCACGCAGAAAACGCGTCGCATTGCGGAAACTGCCGAAGGACAACAAAACGCCTTCAGGAAGTTGCGGGAGCGAATAGGCGCGGTTGCTAAGATCTCATCCAGTAATCGCGCCGACGCCACCGAGGTCATGGAGCGTGCCAAAGACATCGAGACGCGTTTGGACGAAATGGAACAGGCGTCGCGCGAGTTGGAAGACGTGGCGTCGATGCTGGCGGAGATCACCGGCCGATTTGCCTCGGATAGGACGAACATAGCCCGTTGACAACGTCGCCTCGCGTCCCCTACCATAGCCCGCGATGACTCAGGACTGCATCACGCTCAAGGGCATGCGCTTTCACACCTTTGTGGGTTTGCTTCCCCACGAAGAGCATGTGGCGCAGCCCCTGGAACTCGATCTCACGGTGTGGCTCTCGCTTCGCCACGTTGGCGAGACCGACTCGCCCGGCGCGTTGCTCGACTATCGCCGGCTGTACAAGATGGTCTCGGAAACTGTGGGTGCGAGCCCTCACAGGCTCCTGGAAGCGCTATGCGAGAAAGTGGCCGCCCAGGCCCTCGACATGGAGACGGTCGAGCGGGTTCGTGTGGCGGCTCGCAAACCCCACGCCCCCATCGACGGTCCCCTTGAGTCCGTAGAGGTCGTCATCGAGCGCGGAAGGCCGGATGCCGACGCCTGAGCTGGCATTCGTCGCGTTGGGATCGAACGTCGGGGATCGCAAGGCGCATCTCGAGTCGGCCCGCGAGCATCTAGCGAAACTCCCCAACACTTCGCTCGCCGCCGCGAGCCGGATCGAACAGACAAAACCGCTCGGACCGGTCAAGCAGGGGAAATACCTCAATCAAATGGTGCTCCTCCGCACGGAATTGTCGGCACAGGACGTGTTGCGCGCCGGCCTCGAAGCCGAGCACAAAGCGGGGCGGGAGCGCAGGAAACGGTGGGGCCCAAGGACGTTGGATGTGGACTTGGTTCGGTTTGGCGATCACCTCATCAATGAGAAAAAACTGACCGTGCCCCACCCAGAACTCGCCAAGCGCCCGTTCTGGCTCCGAGAGTTAGCCGAACTCCTCATGTCGCTCAATGGTCATCAGTTGCCGGAATGGGCACAGATAGGCGAAACACGTCGTGCACATATCCGGCGGGTGGCGGCACTGGTCGAAACGTGGGGTATCGCGATGGGCCGCGACGCACGCGAACGCCAACGCTGGGTCCGGGCGGCTTTTTTGCATGACGCCCTTCGCAACGCTCCGAAAGACGAGCTGGCCCGACTTGCCGGCAAGAAGTGGGGTATTCCGAGTCTGTATCACGGACCCGCTGCCGCACAAATGGCGCAGGAGCACGGCGAAACCGACGAGGGTGTACTCAATGCGGTGCGGTACCACTCAGTCGGATATGCAGGCTGGGATGACGTCGGGCGCATGCTCTATCTTGCCGACTACTTGGAACCGGGTCGGTCGTTCAAACACAAACAGCGGGCTGTGCTGTCGGCCCGCGTTCCCCGAAAACCGCACGCCGTGTTGCGGCGCATCGTGCGACGGCGAATCGCCAAGGCCATCAAGACAGAATGCCCAATCCTCCCCGAAGAAGCCGACTTTTGGAATCACCTCATCGGCTCGGCATAGGCATCGGGGCGGGGGCGACGCTACTAGTCGCGCTCGTTGTGGGGCTGTGGAGTACGCGTCCGGGTTCGTCGGATATCGACGAATCGCGCGTCCCCGGCGATACCCACACGTTCGCGGTGGAAGTACTCAACGGAACGACAGTGAACGGTTTGGCGCGGCGGGTGACGCGCGCGTTGCGCCGTGAGGGGATCGATGTGGTTTTTTTCGGATCGGCCGACGACGACGATGTCGACACGACGATGGTGATTGCGCGACGAGGAGATATCGCCGCGGCAGGTGTCGTGCAGGAAATGCTTGGCGTCGGGGCCGTGGTCGACGACCCGGCGCCTCAACTCTTGTTGGACGTAACGGTGATCTTGGGTCGCGACGCGGCGGAATCCGTTTCCGTGCGCAACTGACCACACGCTGCGCTGATATCCAGTCCCCGGCTTCGCCGTATCGTCACGTTCACGCCACGTTCTCTCAACCATCGGGCAAACCGTTTGGTATCCGCCGGGTTCACCGGCGTCAATCCGGGGGCCCCGCCGGGATGGAGGGGGAGGATGTTCACGAGAGCGCCGAGTGGTACCGCGATTTCTGCCAGCGCATCCGCATCGTCCATGGAGTTGTTTGCTCCATCAATCAACACGTACTCGAGCGTCACCCGACGCGCAAAGGCTCGTAGGGCGGCCGTCAATCTGTCGATCGGGTGTTTCTTTTCCACCGGCATGAGCGCCAGCCGACGATCCGAGATCGCGGCGTGGAGTGACACGGCCAGACGGAACTGCTCCGGGCGCGCCGCCAATTTAGCGAGCTGGGGTATCAGCCCCACGGTGCTGACCGTGATGTGCCGTGCACCGATACCCGTGCCGCGGGAATCGTTCAACTGTGTGAGGGAAGTGTCGACCGCGTCCCAATTGTGCAGCGGCTCGCCCATGCCCATGAACACGACGTTGGTCGGCTTGCCGAAATCGTGGTCCAACAGCAACTCGCGCACCTGCCCGGTGATCTCCCACGGTTCGAGATTTCTCTGGAACCCCATGCGTCCCGTGGCGCAGAATACGCAGCCAAAAGCACACCCTGCTTGCGATGAAATACACAGGGTGCGCCGCCTACCTTCCGGAATCCATACCGACTCCACAGCGAGGCCGTCAGGGAGCTGCCAGAGAAACTTTACGGTTCCGTCCGAACTGGTTTGCCGAGTGTGCAGGTGCAGACGTGGAAGCGGGAAAGTGGCATTCAACTCGTCGATCAGGGTGCGAGGCAGTTCGGTGATCTGCTCCCACGCGGCGACCGGCCGGACCCACAAACGAGGCAAAATCTGCCGCGCCCTGTACGATGCCTCGCCGCGTTGTGCGACCCACGCATTGACGAAACGTTCGGCGTCATCCGGCGTTGCGTTCAACAGGTTCATGGGGCGATGGCCGTGAGCTCGTGAACTCCGGCTCGGAGGGCGCCTGGCGCCCGTCCGGCGGTGGCCGGATTCCAAAAAGCTCCGGTGGGGCCGGCCTGAGACACCGGGCAAAAGATGGACTTCATGGCTCGAAGGTTGGGTGAGGACGAAGCCCCAGTCAAGATGACGCTTGCTGGGGTTTCTGAGGGCCGTTATGTTGAGGTAACTCTAGCACTTGGACGGTTGGTACCCCATCCTCTCGCCTTTCCTTGGGCGGCCTCCCCGCCGCCGACCGTGGGTTTCTTCTTCGTGCGACGCCACGACACAATTGCCCTGAGATCGTCATGACAGAAACGGCGATGCGGACGCACATGTGCGGGGCGCTTCGTGCAACCCACGTCGGCGAGCACGTCAGGTTGGGCGGGTGGGTTCACCGCCGCCGCGACCTCGGCGGTATCGTGTTCTTCGACCTGCGAGATCGGGCCGGAATCGTCCAGGTTACATTCAATCCCGATTGGTGTGCTTCCGACGTGGTGGAACGCGCACAAGCCATCGGCCACGAAAACGTCGTGCTGGTAGAGGGCACAGTCGTTGCGCGACCGGCGAACGCGAAGAATCGCGAGCTAGGCACCGGCGATGTCGAGGTGCGCGCGACAGATTTCCGCGTTGTGGGTCCTGCCGAAACGCCCCCGATTCCCGTGTGGCGAACCAAGGGTGAGGAGCTCCCGTCGGAAGAGCGGCGCCTCGAGCACCGGTATTTGGACCTGCGCAGACCCGAGCTCCATGCCAACCTCGAACTACGGCATCGACTACTGCAACGCGCGAGACTCACGCTGTCCGACTTGGGGTTCTACGAAGTAGAGACTCCAATGCTCACCCGGCCGACCCCGGAAGGCGCTCGGGATTACCTCGTTCCGTCTCGTGTGCACCCGGGGCAGTTCTATGCGCTGCCCCAATCGCCACAGATTTACAAGCAAGTCCTCATGGCGTCAGGCGTCGATCGTTATTTTCAGATCGCGCGCTGTTTCCGCGATGAAGATCTGCGTGCCGATCGACAGCCCGAGTTCACACAAATCGATCTCGAAGCATCGTTCATCGACCCCGACAACGTGTATGGGGTCGTAGAGTCGGTGCTGGTCGCGCTGTGGGCGGAAGCCGGCGAAACGGTGTCCGCACCGTTTGCGCGCATGTCATACGCCGACGCGATGGAACGATTCGGCAGCGACAAACCGGATTTGCGATTCGGGCTCGAAATTGAGGATCTGAGCGAGTTCGTCCGCGGGCGCGGGTTCGCCGCGTTCGACGGGGCGCTCAACGACGGGGGCCGGGTCCGCGCCATCAAGGTTCCCGCAGGGGCCGCCCTCTCACGAAAGACGACCGACGCACTGGCCGAAGAGGCGAAGCAAGCCGGGGCGGGAGGTCTCGCGACTCTGAAGCGGAAGGGGGACGATCTCAGCGGGCCGCTGGCCAGGCTCGAGGGGATGTCGGCGGCCGAATCCGGTTTAGCCGATGGGGAGCTGTTACTGGTGGCTGCCGGACCCGATTCGGTGACATCTCCCGCTTTGGGGAGAGTGCGACTTTCCCTCATTCGTCAGATCGCTCCAGCGCCCAAAGAGCGGCACGCGTTTACCTGGATCGAAGATTTTCCTTTGTTCGAATGCAACGACGAGGGAGTACTCGAGCCGTCTCATCATCCGTTCACGGCGCCGCACGAAGCAGATATTCCGTTGCTCGAGCGCGGTGATTTGGAAGGGGTACGTGCGTTGCATTACGACGTGGTCTACAACGGCAACGAACTCGGAAGCGGTTCGATGCGCATAACTGATCCCGAACTTCAATTGCGCGTGCTGGAAGCGTGGCGCGTTTCCCGCGAGGTTGCCGAGAAGCGTTTTGGGTTCCTGTTACGGGCTTTACGTGGGGGAGTGCCTCCTCACGGCGGGTTTGCCCTGGGGTTCGACCGAATCGTGATGCTGCTGGCTGGGACGGACAACCTGCGCGACGTGATTGCCTTCCCGAAGACCACGACGGCGCGGGCCCTTTTCGAGGACACGCCGACCGCGATCTCGTCGGAAGATTTGACCGAGCTACACATCCGGACGGTCACGTGAACGAACCTGTAATGCACCGTGTCTCAGCCGAAGGGGCCGACCCGCTGACCCTCGTTGGCGTCAACGATGCGAATCTCGTTGCGCTGGAGCGCGCAACCGGCGTGCGGGTGACACTGCGGGGCGATCAATTCACCCTCGCGGGCGATATTGATGCCGTCGAACGCGCAACCAAGATCGTTTCGGTGATGATCGACGTGGCGCGGATGCATCAGCCGCTCACCCCGGACGACGTGGATCGACTGGCCGCCAACGGTGACGAGGAACTCCAAAATTGGACGAATGGAGCGGAGTCACTGAAGATCGTCTTGCCCGGCGTGCGTCGCCCGGTGCAGCCGAAAACACCCGGACAATCGGAATTTATCCGTGTGATGCGCGAGAGCGATATTGTTGTAGGGATAGGTCCGGCAGGGACCGGGAAGACATATCTCGCGGTTGCAGCGGGGGTGGAGGCGCTCACACGCAAGCAGGTACGTCGGTTGGTGCTCGCCCGCCCGGCGGTCGAGGCGGGTGAACGGCTAGGGTTCTTGCCGGGTGATCTCCAAGCCAAGATCGATCCGTATCTCCGGCCACTCTATGACGCGCTCGAGGAGATGATGCCGTCCGACCGTGTCCAACGCGCCATCGAGAACCGAACCATTGAGATTGCGCCCCTCGGGTATATGCGTGGGCGAACCTTGTCGGATGCGTTCGTCATCCTCGACGAGGCGCAAAACGTAACCGGTGGGCAAATGAAAATGTTTCTGACGCGCCTCGGGCTCAACTCGCGAGCCGTCGTCATTGGGGACAAGACACAGATCGACTTAGATGGTCCGGAAGAGTCGGGACTCATCCAGATCGAGCACATCCTTCCGGGTATCGACGGCGTATCGTTCTGTTATTTTGACGAGGGCGACGTGGTGCGGCACCGGCTGGTGAGGGAAATCTTGCGGGCATACGTCGAAGATCAGGACGCATGAATACCACCACAGCTCCGTCAACCGAGCAGCCCAGTTCGTGGCAACGATTTCGTACCAGTCGGTACGCGTACCACGGTGCACGTTGGGCGCCACTGGCCGGGCTGGCGCTGCTGACGTACGCGTTCTTTCCGGTGGCGAGAGGCGATACCGTCGCCGTGCCCGACGTGGGAGACATCTCGACCGAGGAGGTGATCGCGCCGTTCGAATTCGACGTGTTGAAGACGGAGGCGGCGCTGCAAGAACAACGTGAAGCGCTTGCCGCTCAAGTGCCTCCGCGATACGAGTACCGATCCGGTATTGCCGATTCGATTATCGAGCACGTCAATAGGGTCTTTGCGGTGCTAGGCACTACCGACACAGCGAGCACCTTGCTGGAGATCGCTGACAGCGTCGGTCTGACGCTCATGGGCTCAGAAGCGAATTACCTTCAAGATGCACAGGTGCGTGAAGCCTTTCGGCGATCGATCGTGCGGATGATCGGTGACCATCTCGCATTGGGTGTGGCGGGGCAGGGAACCATCGAGAACGAGACGCACGTGGAGGTATACCTCAGCCGCGACGTCAACGAAGTTCGCATCAACCGAGACAGCATCACCACGTGGACCCAATACCTCGATCGGCGCTCGGACGAGCACCCCGATCCAAACTCCGCCGCGGGTGACCTCCTCTTTGTCAAATTCTTGAACACTTTTTTCCGCGCCACGGTTGTACCCAACCAGGCAGCAACCGAGTTGGCACGCGATCAAGCCCGCGCGTTGGTAGAGCCGATCCAGGACCACGTCCGAGAGAACGAACGGATCATCAACAGCAACGAGATCGTGACCGAGCGGACGCACGATAGGTTGCTCGGACTACAGCAAGCGTTTGTCGACCGGGACCTGACGCGCGCCAGTCCCGGTCGCATTCTCGGACAGGTGCTGACCAACGGCCTCGTCGTTGGCGTGTTCTGGCTGTTGTTGTTCTTGTATCTACCCAACATCTACAGCGAACTCCGACACATGCTGGTGTTGGCGGCGCTGATTGCCATGGTGATTGTCGGGGCGGCAGTGAATTATCGCTTCATCAGCCCGGGCGCCGAACTGATTCCGATACCCTTCGCCGCCCTCGTCATGACCGTGCTGTTCAACGGGCGTATTGCCATGGTCGCTGCCATGGTGACGGCCATGCTGCTAGGATTCCAACCTGCGTATGGGGGGCCGGACGCGTTCTATATCGCGCTGCTGGGAGGCGTGACGGCGGCGCTCAGCGTACGCACCATCAGTCGCCGCACGGAAGTCCTGGGGTCGGCAGCGTTGGTGGCCGCCGCCTTCGCGCTGGCGGCATTCACCGTCGCGTTGCGGGATGGCTGGTCACTGCCCGAGTACTGGTTCAGTTTCCTCCGCGGAGCCAGCAACGCCACCGTGTCGGCGGCGCTCGTGTTCTTAGCGCTGCCCATCTTCGAACGCTGGGCCCACGTCACGACCGATCTCTCTCTGCTGGAACTGTCGGATCCCAATCGCCCGTTGCTGCGGCGGTTGGCCACCGAAGTGCCTGGCACGTACGCGCATAGCGTGGCCATGGCCAACCTGAGCGAAAACGCCTGCGAGGCCATCGGAGCCGAGGGATTATTGGCGCGTGTCGGTTGCTACTACCATGAC
>CAYLZR010000032.1:10633-13655 GCA_964388145.1 uncultured Gemmatimonadaceae bacterium
CGCGTCCTCGACGAACCGTCGCCGCAAAAGCTGCGCGCCGCGATCGATCACGTCGTCAACCAGCGAATCCAGGCCGGGCAACTCGATGAGGCTCCGCTGACGTTGGCGCAACTCGAAACGGTCAAAGAAACATTCGTACACACGTTGAGCGGCATGTATCACAACCGGCTCGACTATCCAGAGGAGGCCGGTGGCATCACCGCGGACTGGGACGGCAGCACCGAGGCGTGATATCAACGTGTCGTACGCCGGCGACCGACGGGCGCTTGCGGTGCCCACGGTGTGCCGCGCCGTATCAACGGTACTCGATCGGGAAAAAGTGGGCGCCGCCACCATCGCGGTAACTTTCATGTCGTCCTCTCGAATGCGCTCGCTCAACCGGCGAACCTTCGGACGGGATCGTGCAACGGACGTCGTTGCGTTTCCGCTGCCTCATGACGATGAATTGGTGGGAGACGTGTATATCTGCCCGTCGATCGCACGTCGCTCCGCACGCGACGTCCAGATTTCCTCACGTGAAGAATTGTTGCGACTAGTCGTGCATGGAATCTTGCATGTTCTCGGATACGACCATCCCGAGGGGGCATCGCGTACGCGATCGCGCATGTGGAAGCTGCAGGAGGCGTACGTTGCCTCATTGATGGGCGGTCGCGTGTGACCCCGATACCATTCAGCGCGATCGCCGTGGCCACCGCACTCGTAGCGGCGGTGTGGGCGGCCCTGTTGGCCCTGGCCGAAGAGTCTCCCAAAGTCGCTCGCGCGTTGGTAGACGGAACGACGGAAACCGAAGAACCCAACACCCGCTACCGCGTGATCCACGTGAGCCGTCTGGCGCTCCTCTTCATTGCCGGAACGGCGACCGCGCATGCCATTCAGTGGTGGGAGCTCGACCTTCTTCAAGGCCTGACGGTGGCGGGCGTGTCACTTGGTTTTGTGTACATGATCGCCGAGGCGCTTCCCAGGGCGGTCGGCGTTCTGGCTCCCGACGTTGCGGCCGCCGCCGCACCGGTTGCCGAGCGTACCGCTGCGGTGTTTCGCCCGCTGCTCTTTCTGGTAACGACCGCGGAGCGGTTGCTGCGTGCCTTGCTCCCGCGCGCTCGAGCAAAGGGAAGTGGGTTCCGGTCGGTCCAGCGGGACCTCGTCATGGGTGTGTTCTCGCTGGGTGAGACCACGGTGGCGGACATCATGACCCCGCGGCTGGACATCGTGTCGGTCGACGACCGAGCGGAATGGTCCGAAGTGGTGACCGTCGTTGGTCGGAGCGAGCACGCGCGCATCATCACGTACAGCGACACCCTGGATAACGTCTCTGGTGTCCTCTACGCGAAAGACCTGCTGCCAGCCGTGGCCGGCACGGGGTCGGTCCCGACCCGCTGGCAAGATTTCGTGCGCCCCGCCCATTTTGTCCCCGAATCGAAACCGTTGACGACGCAGCTGAGAGACTTCCAGCGCGGTCCGGCGCACATCGCGGTGGTGGTCGACGAATTCGGCGGGACCGCGGGTCTGGTAACGCTCGAAGACATCCTCGAAGAAGTCGTTGGTGAAATCCACGGAGAGTATGACGCGGACGAAGAGCCCGCTATCGAGCGCGAAGGCGCCGACAAGTTCTGGGTGGATGGTGGTGTAACGTTGGACGAGTTGAGTGCGTTGCTCGAAACCGACCTCGAGCAAGACGACGTGAGCACGGTCGGTGGGTTGGTCTACACGAAGCTCGGCAAGGTTCCCAATCCTGGGGATGAGTTTCAACTTGGTGATTTCCGCGTCGTCGTGGAGCAAATCCTCCGGCACCGGGTTCGTCGGGTGTATTTCGAACGGCTCGCCGCAGCAGATCTGGAAACGCCCGAGGAGGGCGCCGGGGCATGACCGGGTGGATCTTTTTGATCGGTGGGTCGCTTGTCGCCGCGATGGGGACGACGGTCGCGGTCGGGGCCGCCGGTATCGGCCGACTCGAGTTGATGCGCTGGATCTCACGGCATTTACGCGGGGCAGCGGTGGCGAGCAAGCTTGCCGACAAACCCGTTCGCATGTTACGTGTCGCCACCGCAATCGGAACGATCGGCTTGCTCGTAGCCGGAATGGGCTTCGCGGCGCTACTGCCGGATACGTCAGGGACGATCGCAGCCGCGCTGGCGCTCGTGGCCGCTGTCCCCATCATCTCGATTCTCGCATACGGTATACCGCGCACCATCGGACAACGGTGGTGCGAACCCGTGGTGCGTCTTGCGGACCCGTGGATGGTTCGTGCGGCCTGGCTGCTTCGTCCGCTGCTACCCGGCTCGCGGACCCCCCGGGGGGCGGCCTTGGCGGAAGTGTTGCGGGCGGGGAGTGCCGAAGATTTGCTCGAGCCCGGCGAGGTCGCGGTCATCTCGGGCGTGATCGATTTCACCCGCCGCAGCGTGCGTGACGTGATGACGCCGCGCACCGACGTCGTGGCGGTGCCGATGGGGGCATCTATCGAGGAGATTGCACGGACGTTCGCGGAGTCGGGTTATGCGCGACTGCCGGTCTACAACGATTCACTCGATCATATTGGCGGAATGATCTACGCCTTCGACTTGTTGAAGGTGGCCCCGGGAAGCGAACTACCGATCCGCCCCGTGACCATTACGCCGGGATCGAAACCATGCGCCGAGGTCCTGCTCGAGTTGCAGCGCGAGCGTCACCAGATGGCCATCGTGCTGGACGAATACGGCGGAACAGACGGCATCGCGACCATCGAGGATCTGCTGGAATTGCTGGTGGGCGACATCTTCGAAGAAGCCGGGTCGTCTGAACAGCTCGATGAGGCGAGCGAGGTATTGCAGCTGGACGGAGCAGCGTCGAGTGGGGAGGTTACCGCCAGGTTCGGCGTGCTGCTCCCGGGCGACTCCGAAACCATTGGGGGATTCCTCGCCCGTGCAGCCGGAAGGATTCCCCATCCGGGCGATCGGTTTACCTTGAACGGACTCGAATTCGACGTTCTTGCGGCGTCGCCGACTCGGATTGAGCGAATTGCCGTGAGGCGGGGGCCGGTGAAGACGGT
>CAYLZR010000032.1:13755-16065 GCA_964388145.1 uncultured Gemmatimonadaceae bacterium
GCGGCCGACGTCATCGCCGAACTCCCGCCGGAACGCGCCGACACCATTCTCAAGCTCGTCGACGACCGCGAAGAGATCGAAGAGCTGCTCCAGTACGACGAGGATTCCGCCGGCGGCATCATGACGTTGGAAGTGGTTTCGGTCCACACGAGCGCGACCGCGGCGGAAGCAATAGAAGAGATTCGGCGGCAGAGCGAAGCGGTGGAGGACTTCTCTCACGTGTATTGTGTCGACGGCGAGCAACGGTTGGTCGGCGTGTTGCCGCTTCGGCGGTTGGTCGGCGCCGCGGCCGACACTCCAGTCGCGAACATCATGGAGGCGGCGCCCGCGGTGGCCGGTCCGGACCTCGACCAGGAGGAAGTGGCGCGATTGATGTCGCGATACAACGTCATGGCGGTGCCCATCGTGAGCGACACGGGTCGGTTGCTTGGCCGAGTGACGTTCGACGACGTAATCGATGTGGTCGAAGCCGAGCAGACCGAAGACTTACTCAAGTTCGGCGGTGCGTCCGGCGAGGAGCAGCTGGGGGGCGGATGGTTCAGCGCCGTGCGCAAGAGGTTGCCATGGCTGTTGAGCCACCTGGTGAGTGTGTCTCTGGCCGCTCTCGTCATCTTTATTTACCGCGATATCATCGAAGCCATCGTCATCTTGGCCGTGCTCGGCCCCATCATTGCCGGCATGGGTGGGAGTGCGGGCACGCAGGCCCTCGCAGTCACCGTGCGCCGCGTGGCCCTCGGTTTGATCCCGAGAGAACACGCGCTGCGAGTGGTCCGTAAGGAATTGCTTGTGGGCTTGGTGAACGGGCTTGCCGTCGGGGTCGTGGTGGCGGTTGCGGCCACCCTTGTCGGTCGTGGAGTGGTGGACCTCGGGGTCCAGTCGGACTGGACCCTTGGATTGGTCGCATTACTTGCGACGTGGGGTAACGTGATGGTCGCCGGAGTCGCGGGAGCGTCGATCCCCCTCGCCCTCGACAAACTCGGACTCGACCCCGCCGTGGCCAGTTCCGGATTCGTCACCGCCCTTACCGACACGGTTGGCTACTTCCTCATCCTCGGCCTGGCCTCCGCCATCATTCTGTAGACCGGTGACTAGCACTGCGTGTCACAAGTACGGTGACACGTTGATTTAATCGTTCACCGCAGAGAGCGCCGAGAGCGCAGAGACACAATGGGGTGAACGAACAGACAGAGTAATCTCTGCGATCTTAGCGGTCTCTGCGGTGATACTGTGCAAGATCGTCACGGTGAGACGTCGTCCAAGTGCAACCGCGGTGAAACCGGGTTTCCGGTCCGCACCGTGCAAGAGGTCACTAGAAGGAGGACACAATGCGTTGGAATACACATAAAGCACTATGTTACAATGGTTTACGTGTTGTCGGCTTAACCGTTTTCCTGGCGGCCCCACCCAGTATGGCCTGGGCCCAGGAACCGGCGCGCCCGATGCAATCGACGGCCGCCGATCGGCGGGAAGTCACCATCACCGTCTACAACCAGAACTTCGGATTGGTGCGTGAGGTCCGGGATCTGAGGCTTGGCCGCGGGCGGGTGGCGCTGGATTTCGGCGATGTAGCATCCCAAATCCAGCCGGAGACGGTCCACATCCGGGCGCTCGGTGGGGACGCGCTCAGCATCCTCGAGCAAAACTATCGTTACGACCTGCTGAATCCGCAAAAACTTCTCGAGAAGTACGTCGGCCGCATGGTGAAGGTCTACCGATACAACTCCGCCACGGGACAAGAGCAGGAGTACGATGCGGAGGTGCTTTCGGTGAACCAGGGGACGATCTTGAGAATCGGTAACGAGATCACCTACGGTTTCCCAGGACGGCTCTCGTTTCCCGAGATACCCGACAACCTGATTGCCAAGCCGACGTTGGTCTGGTTGCTCGACAGCCGTGAAGCTCGGCAAGACGTGCAGGTGTCGTACCTGACTCGCGGCCTCAACTGGAAATCCGATTACGTGTTCGTGATCAACGAAGACGACACACAGGGCGACCTCACAGGTTGGGTAACGCTGACGAATCAGAGTGGCGCGACGTACGAGAACGCCCGCCTCAAGCTCGTGGCGGGTGACGTGCAGCGTATCACGCCGAGCGCGCCGATGCAGATGCGGTTCGAAGCACAGCGTGCGATGATGGCCGCCGACGCCGACGCGCAGTTCTCCGAAGAGAGCTTCTTCGAGTACCACCTCTATACGCTCGACCGCCCGACGACGCTTGGACAGAACGAGCAGAAGCAGGTCACGTTGCTCGAGGGGAACGGGATCAACGTCGACAAGAAACTGATCTTCTACGGCGCGGCATACTACTATC
>CAYLZR010000033.1:0-13980 GCA_964388145.1 uncultured Gemmatimonadaceae bacterium
TCGCAGTTCGGGAGGTGAACCTCAGTATTGCCCAGGTGATTGACCCTGCGTTCTCTTGGGAACGCGTTCACATGCATCCGTACGGCGCCGTCCAGGGTGTGGTGGCGGTTCGCGCCGACATGGTGTCTGCCGACGGTCGACCGTACTTCATCTCCGATCTACAACGGCCCGACTCGGTAACATCCAGCCCCATCGATGTCGCTCTGGGCGACTCGCCGCTCCTCTTCGGGCCGACCACCGGTCAGTTCGCGGTGGTTTCCAAAGGGTCGGTCGCCGGAGTACCGGTGGGCGGGTTCCTGCGCCGCCTGGCGTTGGCGTGGAAACTGCAGAGCTGGAAGCTCCTCGCTTCTCCGGCGCTCGATGCCTCGTCAATGGTGGTGTGGAACCGCTCGGTGGGAGATCGGTTGGAAGCGGTGGCGCCGTTTGCGACCTTTGGACCACCGCGCCCGATGGTTGTGAACAAGCGACTCTTCTGGACGGCGTTCGGCTATGTCGCCTCGACGAGTTTCCCCTTGTCGGAACGGTCCGAGTGGCTCGGCGCGAGCGTCGGCCTCCTGCGAGCCGGTTTCGTCGGTGTCGTCGATGCGTTGACGGGTGAGACATCCATTTTCCTTTTGCCGGATGGCGATGCGCTGAGTCGCACGTGGGCAGAGTTGACGCCCGAAATTGTATCGCCCTGGCACCAAATGCCGGAGGATGTGCGCCAGCATCTGGTGTATCCCGAGGCGTTGTTCCACGCGCAGCTGCGGTTGCTCGACGGCGCCGTGGAGCTACAGCGGGCTGGATTCTTCGGCCGTCTCCGGCCACCCGAAGGCGGACGCACCGGAAATACGTTTTGGTGGTTGTCGAGTTCGTCCGAGGACGGCGTGGCTCCTCTGCGACGCTTGTCCACGATCCAGGCTGGCGAGCCGGCGCGGCTCGTCGGTCTGGTAGAGGGTCGGCTGACGTCCGCTGGGCCGGTGTTGACGGAGTATCAGTTCCGCCGGCCGTGGGAATTGCCGAGTCCCGAACAAACTACCGGTCGTTTTGTGGCGGAACGAGGCGTCGATGCGGGGGTGGTCGGTCCGCTCAAGAGCGTGCCCGTCGGCGACGGGATTCTGTCGCTGCAGTCCACGTACGCAAATGCAACCGCCGAGGACAGTGTGCCGGTGTTGATCAGCGTTGCTGTCGAGTGGGCGGGAGCGGTGGGGGAGGCGCCCACGTTGAGTGCTGCGTTGGCCGAAGCGCTGGTCTCCGATCGGAGTGCCGAGGTGGTCTCGACGGATTGGGCAGCAGCGCGACGCTGGTTCGAACGCCTTGACGCTGCGCGCGAGTCCGGCGATTGGATCGCATTCGGCCGAGCATACGAACAGCTTCGCCAACTGCTGGTGGGAGATAGTATCCCCTGTCGGGAACCGGGTTGTTCCCGGTAGCGCCGGCTTTTACCCTTCACTCGTTTCGTGTCTACGACCGCACACACCATTGTCGTCGCGTTGGGTGGCAACGCCCTGGCGCCCGCCGGAGAACGCCCGACGGTCTACGATCAGTTTCGCCACACTCGCAAGTCGCTCGAGGCGGTGGTTAAACTGGCGGCGGAGGGTTGGCGCATCGCCGTTGTCCACGGGAACGGGCCTCAGGTTGGCGATGCGCTGGAACGCAACGAGCTTGCTCGGGAGCGGGTTGAACCGCTCCCGCTTGGCGTGCTCGTGGCGGGGACAGCCGGTTGGATTGGGTACATGATCCAACAGTCGCTGCAGAATGCCCTGCGGCGACTGGATATCGATCGACAGGTGTTGACGGTGATCACCCAAAGCGTGGTTGCCGGCGATGATCCGTGCCTCAGCGAGCCCACCAAACCGATCGGCAATGTGCTGACCGACGAGTCGGCGGCTGAATTGCAACGATCCGGTGTAGTGGTGGGAAAAGACTCCCTGGGCCGCTTGCGACGGTTGGCGCCGAGTCCTGCACCGATCGGGATCGTCGAGGCGGAGGCCGTCAAGCAATTGGTAGATGAGGGGAAAATCGTTGTGGCTGCGGGAGGCGGTGGACCACCGGTGTATCGAGATCCAGTAACCGGTTGGGAAGGTGTAGATGCCGTGGTCGACAAGGATCGCGCGGCGGCCATCTTGGGAAACCGGCTCGGGGCGGATACGTTGCTTGTTCTGACAAACGTATCGGCGGTTCATCGAGAGTGGGGGACAGACTCGGCGACGCCCATTCCTCGGATGACCGTGTCCGAGGCCGTCGCGATGTTGGAAACCGGCGAATTACCGGCGGGCAGCATGGCGCCCAAGCTCGAAGCCGCGGTGTCGTTCATACAACATGGCGGCCGCCGCGCCGTGATAGCACATCTTGCCGAAGGCGTCTCGGCGCTCGGCGGCGAAGCGGGAACGACGATTTTGGGAGACGACGAGTGAATCTTCATGAATATCAAGCACGTGCGCTGCTGAAGGCTGCGGGAGTGCCGGTTCCGGACGGTGACGTCGCATCCACACCGGACGAAGTAGAGCGCATCGCGAAAGAGATGGGTGGGGGCGTAGTCGTGAAGGCCCAAGTGCATACGGGGGGACGTGGCAAGGCGGGAGGCGTGAAGCTGGCAAAGGATGCGGCAGAGGCCCGGGCGGTCGCCGAGACGATTCTCGGTATGACGATCAAGGGGCTCACGGTGGAGAAAGTGTTGGTCGCACCGGCGGTGGAGATCACGTCCGAGAGCTACGTCGGGATCATCGTCGATCGGGAGACACAACGCCCGGTGTTGATGGTGAGTCCGGAGGGCGGGGTGGACATCGAGGAGGTGGCGGCGAAGACGCCCGACAAGATCTTCAAGCTCGCGGTCGACCCCCGCTTCGGTTTGTTGTCCTATCAGGCCATGTCGTTGGCGTTCGAGTTGTACGACGATCTGAGACAGGTGCGCCAGGCGGCGGTCGTGATGCAGCAATTGTATTCGGCGTTCATGGACGCCGGTGCGTCGCTCGCTGAGATCAATCCGCTGATTACGGATCAAGAAGGAACTGTCGTCGCACTCGACGCCAAGATCGCTGTCGATGACAACGAGCTGGATCGCAAGCCTGCCATTGCCGCGCTGCGCGATCTATCCGCCGAAGCGGCGGCGGAGGTCGAAGCACGCGAGGCGGGACTGTCGTTCATCAAACTGGACGGAAACGTGGGTTGTTGTGTCAACGGTGCTGGGTTGGCCATGGCGACGATGGATCTGGTGAAGTTCTACGGTGGTGAACCTGCGAACTTCTTGGACATCGGTGGCAGCAGTAATCCTGAGAAAGTCGTCACGGCGCTCAAGATCATTGGTTCCGATCCCAACGTGCGATGTGTGTTGTTCAATATCTTCGGCGGTATTACGCGTTGTGATGACGTAGCAAAAGGCATCGTCACGGCAACGAGCCAGATGTCTTTCGAACTGCCACTCCTGATTCGTTTGACGGGGACAAACGAAGATCTAGCGGTGAAGATTTTGCAAGACGCCGGCTTCAGCGCGCTGACCGACATGGACGAAACGGTCGAGAAAGCCGTGCAGGTCGCGCAGGAGGCCGCGTGAGCGTCTTCGTCGATCGAGACACGAAACTCGTCATCCAAGGCATTACCGGCCGTGACGGCTCGTTCCACGCCAGTCAGATGATCGAGTACGGGACACGCGTAGTCGCGGGGGTAACTCCAGGAAAAGGTGGGCAACAGTTCGACGGCAGCGTGCCGGTGTTCGACACCGTTGTCGAAGCCGTGGCGCAAACGGAAGCCAACACGTCGGTGATCTACGTGCCGGCGCGGTTCGCGGCCGATGCGATTTACGAAGCGGCCGACGCGGGGATTGAATTGGTCGTGTGTATCAGCGAAGGCGTACCCGTGTTGGACATGACCAAAGTGATGCCGTTCCTGCGTGAAAAAGGGACTCGCTTGATCGGTCCCAACTGTCCGGGAGCCATTTCGCCCAGTCGTTCGAAGGTCGGGATCATTCCAGGACAGATCTGCGCGGAGGGGAAAGTGGGGGTCGTGTCGAGGAGTGGAACGCTTACATATGAGATCATCCATCAGCTGTCCACCAACGGCTATGGGCAGTCCACCTGTGTTGGGATCGGCGGCGATCCTATTATCGGCACCAACTTCATCGATTGTCTAGCGGCCTTCGAGGCCGACCCCGATACCGAGGCCATCGTGATGATTGGAGAGATCGGCGGTACCGACGAGCAAAAGGCGGCGCAATACGTGGCTGACTACGTATCCAAACCTGTCGTCGGCTTCATCGCCGGTCAGACCGCACCTCCGGGGCGGCGCATGGGCCATGCCGGGGCTATTATTTCCGGATCGAGCGGTACAGCGGCCGAGAAGATGGCCGCGTTGGAGGCCGCCGGGATCGGTGTGATGAAACGCCCGAAAGATGTGGTGCCCCTGTTGAAGGAGCGACTTTAATCCTGTGAACCTTCGTGACCTTTTAGCGCCTGAGCGGATCGTCATCCCGCTGCCGGCGAAGACCCTGCACGATGCCGCCGAACAGCTCATGGCGTCATTCGTCGAGACGGGCACGGCCTCCGAAGCGTCAAAGTTGGTGGGTAAGGTTTCTGACACCCCGGCCCGCGAAGCGTTGGCCGTTGGCGACGACGCTTTCATCCTGCACGTCCGGTCGGGCGCGATGGATTCGGTAGCCGCCGCGCTCGGGGTGACTGCCGAGCCGGTCACCTTGGAACAAGAATCGGAGAAATCGGCCCGCATTGTGGTCGTCGTGGCTGGTCCGCACAAGGACACGCCCATCTTCCTTCAATCGGTGACAGGATTCGCTCACGCCATGGGCACGGAAGCGGTCTCAGCGGCGATCCTCGCGGCCTCGACCACGGCCGAGGTGGAGAAAATTTCCGGTCTGATGGACGTCGAGCTTCCCGAGGTGATTCTCGTGGGTGACGTGATGCGGCGGAAAGTCAGGTCGGTCACGCCAGAAACGACGCTGGGGGAGGCGGCGAGCATGATGACCCGTTACCATCTGGGCTCGATTCCCGTCTTGTCCGACGACGGGGAAGTGCTGGGGATGGTCGGTGGCAACCACCTGCTGGCGCTGGCCCTTCCCCGCTACTTCAAGGAAATCCGGTCGGGAGTGGGACGGGGCAGTACGGAAACGGAAATCGATGGTGGGGACAACGCGGTCGACCCGGCGACCGTCCCGGTGCGGGAAGTGATGGATCGCAGCGTGCTTTGCTTATCGGAAGACCAGAGCCTGGCCGAAGTCGCCGCGCTAATGGTAGAGAAGGACACCGATCGGTTTCCGGTGGCCCGAGACGGCATTCTCGTCGGCATTCTCACGCGAGGTGGCGTCGTCCGCCTCCTGTTCGGAACCTGAACCTCGACCCTATGCTGACACTCGCGATCATCAAACCCGACGCCCTCCAGGGCGGCCGGGCAGGCAATATCCTGGCACACCTCGAATCTCAAGGGTTCGTGATGCGGGCGCTCCGTATGACGCGGATGACGAAACCGGAGGCGCAGACGTTCTACGAGGTCCATAAGGACCGGCCGTTCTACGCTTCGCTCGTGGCATTCATGACTTCGGGGCCTTGCATCCCGCTCGCGCTTGAGCGGGAAGACGCGGTCACCCACCTGAGGACGGTCATCGGGGCCACCGATCCCGCCGAGGCGGAGGAGGGGACGATCCGAAAGCTGTATGCCGAATCGAAGGAGCGGAATGCGATCCATGCGTCGGATTCGCCCGAAAACGCCGCGCGGGAGGTGGAGTTTTTCTTCTCGGAGGCGGAACGGCAGCGCCTTTCGGGGTAATGGCGCGTTGACCCAAATGTAGGGGCTAGATAGTTTTATCGGCCTATGTTTCAGGTGGATCTCGATGCTCTCGATCGGGGCCCGGTAGATGTGTCGGGGTCGATCGCGAGCGACGACCCTCTGTTCGACGATATCGATTTCGAGCTGACCGGGCCGGTCCGGGTTTCCGGGCGTCTCTCGAATGCCAGTTTGGGTCGGTTTTATTGGCACGGAAGCATTGCCACCGAAGTCAACGCGACTTGTCGTCGCTGCCTGTCGTCGACTCCGTGCCAGATCGATGCGCAGGTGAACTTGGTGTTCACGGAGGACCAGGACACGGACGACCCGTCCGTGTACGTGGTTCCGGCGAGGGCGGACGTGCTGGATCTCAGCGAAGCGATTCGCGAAGAACTGATCCTCGCACTCGAGGCGTACGTGCTGTGTCGGGAGGATTGCAAAGGGTTGTGTCCGAGCTGTGGCACTGATCTGAACACGAACTCGTGCGACTGTCGACCGCCGTCTGATCTGCGGTGGGCGGCGCTCGAGAAATCGAAAACCAAGGTAACCGGGTAAACGACCATGGCCGTTCCTAAGCGAAGAACCTCAAAGAGCCGAAAACTGAAGCGGCGCGGGCACCACAAAGCTCCGATCGTCGCCTACCAGGCGTGCCCACGTTGCGGCGATCCCCGCCGTCCTCACCGAGTATGTCCGAGCTGCGGTCACTACGCCGGCAAGCAACGGATTGAGGTAGAGGAAGTCTGAAGAGCCGGCTCGCGCCGCACACGTCCTGGCCTCCTCCCCCGGGAGTCGTGGCATGAAACGACCAGTGGTCGAACTAGTCGGCACGGGACGATGCGTTCCTCGTAACATCCTCACGAACGCCGATCTCGAAAAAATGGTCGACACGTCCGAGGAGTGGATCCTTGAACGCACCGGTATCCGCGAGCGCCATATCGCCACGGCTGACGAAACGCTGGCGTGCATGGGGAAACAGGCCTGCGAACAAGTCCTCGAGGCTACGGGCGTGGATGTCGCGGACATCGACTCTATTATCGTCGCCACGGCCAGTCCCGATCACCTGCTACCTTCGCAAGCCTGCGATCTGCAAGCGACACTCGGAGCAAAGAACGCCGCCGCGTTCGACGTCGGTGCTGCCTGCGCCGGATTCCTCTACGCCCTGGCCGTTGCCGAGGGCATGGTGGTTACGGGACAGGCCAAGCACGTGCTCGTGGTTGGTGCGGAGCGGCTATCGGCCATCACCGACTATCAGGATCGGTCGACATGCATCCTCTTCGGTGACGGTGTGGGAGCGACGCTCGTTCGCGCGGCGTCGAACGGCAGTAGTGGAATTCTCTCCAGTTATCTCAAGACGGATGGAACCCTGCGCGAGTTGTTGTATCGGCCCGGTGGGGGCGCCATCCAACCGCCATCGGCAGAGATGATCGAGCAACGCACATATTTTCTCCGCATGGAGGGTCGCCAGACGTTCAAGCACGCGGTGCGCAAGATGGCGGATGCCTGCGAGCGGGCGTTGCAGCGTGCGGGCCTGACGCGCGACGACGTGGACGTGCTGATCCCCCACCAGGCGAATCTCCGCATCATCGAAGCCACCGCCAAGCATACTGGCATCCCCATGGAAAAGGCGTTCGTCAACATCGACCGCTACGGTAATACATCGGCCGCGTCGATCCCCATTGCCCTCGATGAGTGCGTCCGCGAGGGGAGGGTCAAAAAGGGCTCCAACGTACTCATGGTGGCGTTCGGGGGT
The DNA here is from genome assembly GCA_964388145.1 of uncultured Gemmatimonadaceae bacterium. Classification (GTDB taxonomy): domain Bacteria; phylum Gemmatimonadota; class Gemmatimonadetes; order Gemmatimonadales; family GWC2-71-9; genus B3T1B10. The sequence continues at coordinate 7,499 of CAYLZR010000033.1, forward strand.
GGGTTCACGTGGGGGAGCACGCTGGTGAGATGGTAGATGCGGTTCTGATCTTCCCCGGCCAGGGGGCTCAGAAAGTCGGGATGGGGCAGGATCTAGCCGAGCGATTCCCGGCCGCGAAGGACGTGTTCGAGGCGGTTGATGATGCCTTGGACTTTCGACTGTCGCGCCTCATGTGGGAAGGACCCGAAGACGAGCTTACCCTCACACACAACGCCCAGCCCGCGATTCTCGCGCATTCAACCGCCGTGCGCGTTCTGGTGGACGGAGTGGTGGCGGGTGTTGCCGGAGCCGGTCACTCCCTCGGCGAATACAGTGCGTACGTGGCGGCTGGATCGATTCAGCCCTCCGACGCGGCTCGCCTGGTTCGAAAGCGCGGAGAATTGATGCTCGAGGCGGGTAACGCGCGGCAAGGGACCATGGCGGCAGTCGTGGGGCTCGCGACTGAGGCCGTCGAATCGGCTTGCGGCGCCGCGAGCACGAATGGCTCGGTGGTGGTGGCCGCCAACCTCAACACGCCGGACCAGACCGTCATCTCGGGCGACCCGGACGCGATATCGAGGGCCGGAGAGGCGTGCATAGAGGCGGGTGCCAAACGCGTCTTGCCGCTCAACGTGAGCGGAGCGTTTCATTCCCCGCTGATGGAGCCCGCGAGGGAAGGCCTCGAGCGGGTCCTCGCCGGCGTCGAGTTCTCCGATCCGACTTTTCCGGTGGTGGCCAATGCTCGGGCGGAACCCGTCGCAGACGGAGCGACTGCCGTGCGCCTATTGGGTGAACAGCTCGTTTCTCCCGTGCGATGGGTGGAGTGCATGATCCGGGCGGCCCAGATCGCACCGCCCCGAGCCATGTTTCTCGAGTTGGGGCCGGGGAAAGTCTTGGCGGGATTACTCAAGCGGATCGTCCCCGATGCGTCCGTGCAGAGTCTGGGCACCGCCGACGGCGTGTCGGCATTTTTGGAAGCCCACGACTGAGCACCGGCCGGACGGCGCAGTCTTTCAGCCGTGTGACCCCTCCGGCTACATTACGTGCCGTATCCTGAGCTGCGCACTCGACCTCGGGTCGCCACGTACCCAATCGCGAATCCCGGAGGATTCATGTCCCACATCAATGAGCCGGCATGAACATCGATCTGAGCAATAAGGTCGCCCTCGTGACCGGGGGGTCGAGGGGCATCGGGAAGGCGATCGGCTCGCACCTGGCCGGGGCGGGCGCCAAGGTGGCCCTCGCGGACGTCGTAGACACCGCCCAGATTCAAGCCAGTGCCGATGAGATCGGCGGGGGTGCCATCGCGGTGTCTGCCAATGTGACCAGTCCGGACGATTGCGCCGCGGCGGTCTCGCAGGTCGAAGAAGCGCTTGGACCGATTGATGTGCTCGTGAACAACGCCGGCATCACGCGTGACGGACTCCTGATCCGGATGGCTGACGCGGACTGGTCGGCGGTGTTGGACGTGAACCTCAAGGGCGTGTTCAATATGACGAAGGCGGTGGCCCGCGGAATGATGAAACGGCGTTCGGGCCGCGTCGTGAACATCGCAAGTGTCGTCGGAATCACCGGCAACGCGGGTCAGGCGAACTATTCGGCATCGAAGGCTGGGGTCATTGGGTTCACCAAGACCGTGGCCAAAGAGCTGGCGTCACGTGGTGTGCTCGTCAATGCGGTTGCGCCCGGGTTCATCGATACGGACATGACCAAGGCTTTACCCGAGTCTGCCCGTGAAACCCTGCTCAAGCTCATTCCGTTGTCGCGCCTCGGCAGTGCCGACGACGTAGCGCGCGCAGTACTCTTTCTGTCGTCCGATCTGGCAAGCTATATCACGGGGCAAGTCGTGGTCGTTGACGGCGGCATGATCATGTAATACGACTCCCAAACCTTAAATGAGGATCTCAAATGACTGACATCAAGGAGATGGAGGAGAAGGTGAAGGACATCATCGTCGAGGAACTCGGCGTCGAACGCGAGAAACTGACCGATGGTGCCAGCTTCATGGAGGAGTTGGGTGCCGACAGCCTCGATACCGTCGAGCTCGTGATGGCATTCGAGAAAGAGTTCGACATCGACATTCCCGACGAAGAGGCGGAAAAATTGCGGACAGTCGGCGACGCCATGAAGTACCTGAACGAAAAGGTGGGAGACGCTTCTTGAAGGGACGGGTCGTCGTGACCGGCATGGGCCTGGTCACCCCGGGTGGGAAAACAGTCGACGAAACATGGGAAGCGCTCCTCGCGGGTCAGTCCGGCGCGGCGCCGATTGAGCGATTCGATCCGGAGCGGTTCGACGTCCGGTTTGCGTGCGAAGTAAAAGGCTTCGATCCAACCGATTACATGGATCGGAAGGAAGCGCGCCGCGCGGACCTGTTCTCGCAGTTTGGGGTTGCCGCAGCGGAGTTGGCCGTGCAGGATGCCGGCTGGGATCGCAGCAAACCGGCCGGAAATCGAGTAGGCGTAGTGATCGGTAGCGGCATCGGAGGCATTAAAACATTCGAGGAACAGGCCCTCGCGTACTTGAAGCACGGCCCAAAACGCGTGTCGCCGTTCTTCGTTCCGATGTTCATACCGGACATGGTCTCGGGCCTAGTGTCCATTCGATTGGGTGCCAAGGGTCCGAATTACTGTACGGTGTCGGCATGCGCATCGTCCGCACACGCATTGGGAGAATCCTTCAGGCTGATCGAGTCCGGCAAGGCGGATGCCATTGTGACTGGTGGGGCGGAAGCCCCCATTACGGCACTTGCCGTTGCGGGCTTCAGCAACATGAAGGCGCTCTCGAGGCGGAACGATGAGCCAACGAAGGCCTCCCGCCCGTTCGACAAGGGACGCGACGGCTTCGTGCTGGGTGAGGGAGCCGGTGTGATCATACTCGAGTCGCTCCAGCACGCGCAAAACCGCGGTGCCGATATTTATGCCGAAGTGGTTGGGTATGGAATGAGCGGCGATGCGCACCACATGACGCAACCTGCGCCCGATGGCGACGGGGCCAAACAGGCGATGCGCGAATGCATCTGCGATCGTGGCATCGACCCCTCCGAAATCGGTTACATCAATGCTCACGGAACGTCCACGCCTCTCGGCGACGTCGCCGAGGTGAAGGCCGTGAAGGAGGTCTTTGGGGAGCACGCTCGAAACCTCGTAATGGGATCGACCAAATCCATGACCGGCCACCTGCTCGGTGCGGCAGCCGGTTTGGAGTTTGCCGTTTGTGTCAAAATCTTGCAGACGGGAGTGATTCCGCCCACGATCAACCAAGACGATCCGGATTCCGAGTGTGATCTGGACTGCGCCCCGAACATCAAGACCGAACGAGACGTGGAGATAGCGCTCTCCAACTCGTTCGGATTTGGCGGGCACAACGTTTCTCTCGCCGTCCGGCGATATAGGGAATAAGGCGTATGGGAATTCGCGTCAGCGATCCGCGGCTCGAGCCCGTCGCCCGAAAGGTGGAAGGCGGCGAGCGACTCTCGAAGGAGGACGCCCTTCTCCTGTTTGAGACGTCCGATCTGTTGGGTGTCGGCGCCATGGCCAACTTCGCCAACGAACGCGTGAACGGAAACCGCGTTTTCTTTTCGGCGAACCAGCACATCAATCCCACCAATGTCTGCATTCTGCGGAAGACCTGTGTGTTTTGCTCGTTTGCACGCCTGCCGAAAGAGGGCGGCGCCTACGTCCGTTCTCTCGACGAGGTGTACGAGGAGGCGGAGGCCGCCCGTAACGGTCCGACACGGGAATTTCACATCGTGGGTGGTCTCCATCCCAAGCTGAGGCTCGATTACTACCTCGAGATGTTTCGCGGGCTGAAGGAACGGCACACCGGAGTGCAAATCAAAGCACTCACCGCGGTAGAGATCGCCCATCTGGCTCGGATCGAAAAAATGTCGACGCGCGAGGTTTTGCTCGCGATGCAAGAAGCTGGGGTGGACACGCTTCCGGGTGGTGGGGCCGAGGTGTTCGGACCTGCGGTCCGTGCCACGATCGCGGACCGCAAGCTCGTCGCTGATGATTGGCTGCAAATCCACAGAGAGGCGCACGAGTTGGGCATGCCCACAAACTGTACCATGCTCTATGGACACGTGGAAACTCTCGCAGACCGTGTGGAACACTTGGCCATGCTGCGAGAGCTGGAAGACGCGGCGCCGGGTTTCCTCACCTACATTCCGTTGGCGTATCACCCGGATCACAACGAGCTGGGGGAAACGCTCGAGCGCACGGGCACCGCCACCACCGGGATGGACGACCTCAAGAACATGGCGGTAGGTCGGTTGTTTCTGGACAACATCTCCCATATGAAAACGCACTGGCCGATGGTCACCCCGTTCCTGTCGCAAATCGCGCTGGAGTTCGGGTGTGATGACGTTGAAGGGACAGTAGTTTACGAACGGGTGTACCACGAGGCCGGCGCCGAGACCCCGATGATGATGTCGTACAGCGAGCTGGTTCGGTTCATTATGGCGGCGGGACGGGATCCGGTGGAGCGCGATTCGCTCTATGAGACGGTGCGCACGTTTGAAAATGGGCAGATCCCGGAGGAACCCGTTGCCCGGGGTAACGGCAAGGCGACTCCGAAGCTGACTCAACTCGTTGGCACGGGACGGGTGTGATGCGCGTCGGGCGAATTGGATACATCAACTGCTATCCGGTGTACGGCGCCATCGATCGAGGAGTGGTTGTGAGTCCTGGAACGACGTTCGTCACAGGAACACCCTCAGAGCTAAACGATCTTTTGGCGGCGGGCGAACTCGATGTCTCCGTCGTGTCCGCCGTGGAGTACGCCAGGAACGCCAAGGATTACCACCTGCTTCCCGATCTCGCGATATCCTGCGATGGCCCGGTCCAGAGCGTGGCCCTCTTCTCACGCCGCGAAGTGAACCAGCTGGATGGTGCAACGGTGTTGGTGTCGGCTTCGTCTCGTACGTCTGTTCATCTCGTCGAACTGCTCTGCAAAGAGTATTGGAACGTCGCGCCGCGACTGGTCGAAGCTCGCGCAGAACAGCAAGACCTCGAGGCCTTGTCGAAACTACCACACGACGCCGTGCTGGTGATTGGTGATGCCGCATTGCACCTGGCATCGCAGCAATGGTATCCACATCGGTACGACCTCGGTGCTGTTTGGAAAGAGTGGACCGGTCTTCCCTTCGTGTTTGCCGTTTGGGCCGGTCGTCGAGACGCGGATCAAGGGAAGATTGCCACGGTCCATCGGACGCTCTTGGAATCCCGCGATTGGGGACTGTCGCATCTCGATGAGTTGGCCGCCGACGCGTCTGTGGCTACGAACATCGGACTCGATGAGTGCCGCGAATACCTCAGCGGCCTGGATTACGCATTGTCATACCGACACATCGAAGGTCTCACTAGCTTTTTCAGGCGGCTCGCCGCGCACGGTGTCGTGCGTGACGGAACGTTGTCTTTTCTCTCCGTCGCATGAGGGCAACGGCATGATCGACCGATCCACACCTGAGTTTCGCGAGTTCCTGGAACTGTACCAAACGGCACCCCTACTGGAACTCGGCAGCTTGGCCGACCAGAAGCGCCAGGAGATCCATCCAGAGGGTGTGGTGACGTATATCGTCGATCGAAACATCAACTATACCAACGTGTGCGTGGCGGACTGCAAGTTCTGCGCATTTTATCGCCGGCCGAAGCACGCGGAAGGTTATGTCCTGTCCTTCGAAGAGATCGGCAAGAAAATCGAGGAGGCGAAAGCCTTAGGTGGCGTACAAATCCTCATCCAGGGCGGGCACAATCCGTACATACCGTTTGACTGGTACCTCGAATTGATGCGGTACATAAAAACACACCACCCCACCCACATTCATGGTTTCTCGCCGTCAGAGGTCGATTTCTTTGCGACGCGGTTTCGGATGACCGTGGAAGAGGTCATTCGGCAGTTAGTGGAAGCGGGGCTCGATTCGATTCCCGGCGGGGGCGGCGAGATTCTCGTGCAAGATGTCCGCGATCGAGTCGCCAAGAAGAAGGTCGGCGCCGATGGCTGGCTGGAGATCATGGAGATTGCCCACAACATGGGCCTGAAGACGTCGGTAACGATGATGTACGGGTTGGGCGAGACCGGTGCCGATCGCATCGAACATCTGCTGCGTGTACGTGAAGTGCAGGCCAGAACCAACGGGTTCACGGCGTTCATTACGTGGCCGCTGCAGCCGGACGGCACGGAAATGGAAGGCACTCCCAAAACAGATTCCGTTACCTACCTGCGCACCGTGGCGATCGCGCGACTGATCTTGGATAACGTGCCGAACCTCCAAGCGTCGTGGGTCACAATGGGGCTCAAGGTCGGACAAATTTCTCTTCGGTTTGGCTGTAACGATTTTGGGTCGCTCATGATCGAAGAGAACGTGGTGTCCGCCGCCGGCACGACGCACTCGGCGACGATCGACGAGATGCGGCGGTGTATCGTCGACGCGGGCTTTATTCCCGCGCAGCGGACACAGGACTACTCGATTATCCGAGAAGAGGCGGTGGCGGGAATCTAGA
>CAYLZR010000033.1:14080-15964 GCA_964388145.1 uncultured Gemmatimonadaceae bacterium
GTCCTCATCATCGTAGGATCGGAAAGCGACCGGGAGCGGGTGGCGGCGGCGTTCGAGGCATTGGATGACGCCGGGGTCGGATACGATTTCGTGGTATCGTCGGCGCATCGCAACCCGGAACAAACAGCCGAGATAGCGAAGTCGGCCCGCAGCAAAGGCTACCGGGTGATCATTGCCGGCGCGGGACTTGCCGCTGCGTTGCCGGGTACGGTGGCAGCGCTTACGGACGTACCGGTCGTGGGTCTGCCGCTCGACGTAGGTCCGCTGCGCGGAGTCGACGCGCTCTATGCGATCGCACAGCTACCGCCCGGGTGCCCCGTCGGCACCGTCGGGATAGGCAACGCCAAAAACGCTGCGTTGCTGGCGCTTCGGATTTTGAACGCGTGAGTGTGCCCGAATCCTGTCATCGGTCTGTCATTCGATTGCAATCCGCCCGACATCGTGGCGGGGTAGTAATAGGTCTCGTATGACGTCGAGAGGCACATTGAAAAGATTCAAAATCGGCAGACTGGCGCGTTGCCTGGCGATCGTGGTGTTCGCCACGACGATGGGATACCGCACGGCGTCCGCCCAGACCATCGCGGGACAGGTCGTCGACAAGGTGACGGAGCGGGAGATCGGCGCCGGTTTCGTGATTCTGATGGACGGAGCGGACGTCGAAATCGTACGACTGCTCACGTCCGCGGACGGCGAGTTTGAGTTCCGCGGCGTTCGGCCGGGCGTCTACCGCCTCAAGTCGGAGCGCATCGCATACCGCGCGACCTTCTCGCCTCGGTTCGAGCTGCGTCGAGGAGAGTCTCAACGTTTCCGTCTCGAGATCGAAGCGCTCCCGTTGGCGCTGGCGTCGATCGAGGTGCGCGAAGAAACGGCCTGCCGCACACGCCCGTCGGAAGGCGAGGCCACGGCGATCTTGTGGGAGGAGATTCGCAAAGCGCTCGCCGCTGCAACCTGGACCGCCTCCCAACGCGGCTACCGTTACCGGCACCTGCAGTACGAACGCGACCTCGATCGCCGGGCACGTCGCGTCACCGCCGAGCAGTCTCGAGAGCGGACCGGGTTTTACCAGGCTCCGTTTCGGAGCCAGGATGCGGGTACCTTGGCCGAAGAGGGCTATGTGGTCGATCACGACGGCGAGTGGTGGTTCTACGGTCCGGACGACAAGGTTCTCCAAGCCGACGCCTTTTTGCGAACCCATTGTTTCCGCGTGGTCCGAGATCGCGACGATTACGAGGGCATGATTGGGTTGGCCTTTGAACCCACGCCGGGGCGTCGCGTCACCGATATCAAGGGAACGCTCTGGCTGGACGAGCGATCGTCTGAGCTGCGAACGCTGGAATTCCGCTATACCAACCTGATTCACGACATCGATGACAAGAGACTGGGTGGCACGGTGGAGTTTCTGCAGATGCCGAACGGCGCGTGGGTGGTCTATCGCTGGGAGCTTCGCATGCCTCTGCTGGGCGTTGAGCGTAGAATCAACCAGCGGCCAATGGAGCGGGTGGTCGTCAGGGGCTACCGCGATGTGGGCGGAGAAGTCGTCAATGTGCAAACCGCCAGTGGCGAGACGGTCTATTCAGCGAACCTGGCGCATCTTTCCGGCGTCGTGACCGCCTATCGCGGCAAGCGAAAATTGGCTGGCGCAAGGGTATCGCTGGCGGGAACCAACTACTCCACCATGACGGATGAGGCGGGACGCTTCGTGCTCACGGGGTTCATCGACGGGGAGTACGCCGTGGACTACTCCCATCCTTGGCTCGATTCAATGGGGTTCACGCCGCAGCCGACACCCATCACGCTTCGACGCGGTGAGAGCCGGTTCCTGGAGTTGGTGGTCCCCGAGCCTTCCGCAATCCTCGCAGCGGTCTGTCGAGAGGTCGATATGGA
>CAYLZR010000034.1:0-15745 GCA_964388145.1 uncultured Gemmatimonadaceae bacterium
ACAATCCGATCCGCATCGTAGATCTCGTCCAACGCTTCGAGAATCGCACGGGCATCGACGGTCACCGACCGGTTGAAGTCGGGCACGTAGATGAAATCGCCTGGCAAGCTTTCGATGTTGCCGTCGAAGACCACCCCGACCACTTCCAGATCGGTATTGAGTACCGGAGAACCGGAATTACCGCCGATGATGTCGACGGTGGAAACGAAGTTCATGGGAGTGGACAGATCGAACGTGGCCGGCGGATTCAGCCACCGATCCGGCAGGGCCCACTCGGTGTCCGCACCATACGAATGATAGTGATCGTACAGACCGTAGAACGTCGTGTACACGGGGGCGCGCGTGCCGTTGTACTCGTAACTCTTCACGACGCCGTCGGCGATGCGCAGCGAGAAGGTCGCATCGGGCGGAATGGACGTTCCGTCCACGCTGAAGCGGGCGCGGCCCAACGAAGAGGCCAACTCGCCCTCCTGCCCAACCAAACCCCCAAACCGTCCCTGATACGCGCCGAAGCGTGGCAGGAACGCCGCGACCAACTGGACGGCGGGATCCGTCATGGTGAGCGTGTGCAATGCCTGGATCGCACTCGCGGAGTCGGCGAGCGCCGACTGCGAAACGATGGCCTCCGCAGCCTCCTTCGGCGAACGTCCGCGCAAAATTCCGGAGACCGCCTGGTCGTCGTCGCCCAAGTGACGCTGCATGTCGGTCAAGCGCGCAGCGAGCAGGTTTACCTGCATCCCACGCGGGTGTTCGGCCACACCCGAGAATCGCTCTTCGATGCCCGCGAGCGCGGCGGGAGGCGTGCCGCCCGCACTTCCCTGAACATACTGGAAACCGAAGAGGCCCCTTAGCAGTATCGACGACGTAAAGTTGGGGCTGCCAAGCGCGAGGAAAGCGCCGTATTCGTCGGCCAGCTCGAGTTTCTGTTCCTGAAGGTCTGCCATCCGGTCGAACAGATCACCGTATTGCTGTCGCATCCCCGGGTTGCTCTCGATCGCCGCGCGGAACTTGCGCTCGGAATCTCTCCTGCGTGCGATCATCATCGGATCCTGCAGTCCCCTGACGATTCCGCCGTATGCCTTCTCGGCGTTCAACAAGCTGAAGATCGTGTTGCGAAGATCGATCGCGTCGCCCGCCTCTGGATCGTCGTCGTAAAACGCCTGCAATGCGGCCGCGCGACTGCCGTACAACTCCAGAATAGCCTTATCACCCACCGCACCGCGGAACCCGAGTTGCGACACGGTCTGGAGACGGCTGGTCGAACCCGGGTTGCCGATGATGAACACCGCGTCACCCTCTTCGACACCCTTTTCACTCCACTTGAAATAGTGGTCGGGTCGAAGTGGTTGGTCGTTCTCGTCGTACACGCGGAAGAACGACACATCCAACGCGTAGCGCGGATAGGTGAAGTTGTCCGGATCGCCGCCAAAGAACCCCATCTGGAGTTCCGGGGCCATCACCAGCTTGATGTTCGAGTAACGCTTGAAGACGTATGCCGACGTCTTGGCGCCGTTCCACAACGAGATCACCTCGACTTCGATACCGGCCTCCTCACCACCCCACTCTTCGGTAATCCGTGTGGTAATCTCCTCGCTCACGCTCTCCCGGGCCGCCGCACGCGCATCGTCCGAAAACGCAGCCGCGAGCGCCGCATCCACTTCCGCCGACACATCCGTGATGTCGATGAGCTGATCGGCGTAGAAGTCTTCAACGTGCCGTTCTTCCGCTAAAGACGGCGCGTAAAAGCCGTTGTCCAGCAATTCTTCGCCTTCCTGAGACACTGCCACGACACTCTCGCGCGCACAGTGATGGTTGGTCATCACCAAGCCGCTGGGCGAAACGAACGACGCCGTGCAATTCGATAACCGCAAGGCACCCAGCCGTGCGTGCTCGAACCACGCCTCGTCGGGCTCGAAGTTGTATTCCTCGCGGAAATAGTCGAGCGGTGGATACTCGAACGTCCACATCTTCCCGTTGTCGAAACGACCCGCCGGGACCGTCAATTCCTGCACCTCTCTCAGCGGCGGAGCCGGTTGCGGCGGCGGCTCCGGTATGACCGGCTGCACGCCGTCGGCCGGAATCGCGGGAGGCGGGCTCGGCTGTGGCCCGGTTCCCGGAGGGCCCGAAGGCCCACAACCCAGCACAAAAAACATGAGTGAGCAGCCAGCCACCAAGTGCAGCGAGGAAACTGTGGATGGGTTCATTACGAAACTCTGGTTAGATGGTGGGTAGCTAAGAGGCGCCAGATTTCGGGCGACGGATCCAGAGATCTCACCAACCTAAAACCTAAAAGCTCGTCATCGCATGTCATAAACGTAATTGTTCAGGTGCTGGATCGTATACGCCTGCTCGCGCACCTGATAGGCGAGTATGTCGCCCGTCGTGATGATACCGCACAATCCGCTGTCGTCCATGACCGGTAGGTGACGGATCCGCTTTTCGGTCATCAGAGCGGTCAAATCCTCCAGCTTGGCATCGGGCGGGCAGTACACCACGGGCGCGGTCATGACGTCGCGCAAGGGAGTGGATGCCGGATCGCGTTGCTCGGCGACGACACGTCTCAAGATGTCACGCTCGGTGAAAATCCCAGCCATCCGGTCATTCTCGGTGACGACAACGCCCCCAATACCACGTTCGTTCATGATTCTGGAGGCGGTGAGGACCGACTCTGCTGAGACGAGCGATACGACGGACGTGCCCTTCTTGGTGAGGATATCCTGGACGGTGGCCATGGCTGCTGACCTCCTGGCGTATGGGGATTCTTGATCTTACTCCCCGGTCCTGGCGATGACTAGTCGGACGGTGCAGTCGGATTCTAGATCTAAATTCTAAATTCTAGATTCTAGAATCGCTCGTCTACTCGTCCTCGCCGTACGTGGGCACGGGAAGTCCCCGCAGACGGCGAAGCTCCTGATGCTGTTGGCGAATTTTATTCATGATCAGATCGACGACTTCCTGGAAGGTTTCTTTGCTTCGGGGTTTGTTCAGGAACTCCGAGTAATCGAACGGCTCGCCGTACGACACGTACACATGCTTGAAGAATCGGGGGAAGTAGGAACCGATCGGCAGCACCTCTTCCATACCGTCGATGGCGACTGGAATGACTTTGGGCCGTGCCGACAGGACGATCATGCCGGCTCCCACTCGTCCCTCCCCCACTTTCGCCCCGCGCATGCGCGTCCCCTCGGGGAACAACGTCATCACCCCCCGCGGGAACACCTTGATCATGCGCCGCAACGCTCCCAGGTCCCGCCGCCCCTCACGAATGGGGATGCACTTATGAACGTCGGAGAACCACGCAAGGAACGGATTCTTGTAGTAGTTCTCGACGGCGGCTGGATTCCACGGGATGAGATAGGGTTTCAAGAGTGATTGAGGAAAGAAACACATCGTCCCCACGAGAAAGCTGTCGATCATCGTCTGATGGTTCGACAGCAACAGCGTGTTTCGGCCGTACCCCACGTGATGCCGGCCAATCACCGTCGTGCGGTTGAACACCCTAAACAACACCCACAACAGGGCGACCATGATGTTGGGGGCGACATAGGTCATGATCGGCAAGAGGCGCTTGAAGATCCAACCTCGCCGTGGCGCCTGCACTTCGGGCGCGGAGCCAACATCCACCGATGAGGTTGTTGATTGCGTCATGAACCTGTGACGGTCATTCGGGAAGACGGGTTATTGCGTTCCCGCAGTGGCGATCTGTACCGCCTCGCGCTTGCCCCAGTCGTCCAAGAAGCGCTCGACGCCAGCGTCGGTGAGCGGATGCTTCATGCATTGCTGCAACACTTTGAGCGGAACCGTCGCAATGTCGGCCCCCGCCTTTGCTGCCTCGATGATGTGTCGCGGGTGGCGAATGGACGCGGCCAGAATCTGGGTCTCGATCTCGGGATCCATGCTGAACACTTCGACAATGTCCTGAATCAGGTCCATCCCGGGCTCCGAGATATCGTCGAGCCGTCCCACAAACGGCGAAATGATGAACGCACCCGCGCGCGCCGCCAGCAGTGCCTGATTGGCATTGAAGCACAGTGTGACGTTCGTGCGGATACCCTCGCGCTTGAGCCGAGCCGTCGCCTTCAACCCCTCGATGGTCGAGGGCACCTTGACGATGACGTTGGGATGCCAAGCGGCAAATCCGATTCCCTCCTTCACCATTCCAGCCGCATCCTGGGACACCGTTTCGGCACTGATTGGACCGTCCACCAGGCTGGCAATTTTTTTCACGGTCTCTTCGAAATCGGCGCCTTCCTCGCGCGCCAAGAGCGTGGGGTTGGTCGTCACACCGCTCAACACACCCCAGCTGGCCGCTTCCTCGATCTCCTGAAGATTTGCGGTGTCCAGATAGATCTTCACGATGCCTCCGAAGTCTCACGATTACGTTGGAAGGGCTCGGTGCAGGAGAACCTACCGCAGGACCAAGCGTGAAGCTACCGTGCCGCCGCCCCTTGAGGGGAAAAAACCTACCCCTATATTCCGTGGTGTAGCTAGCTGCAAGTGATTCTCATTCTCAACTGAATGCGCCCGCTCGCCGCCAAAATTACGGTGCAACGGGCCCAGCAAACCCTATGAAAAACATCCCAAATCCCCTGAAACTCGTACGCAGCAGTGTCGCTGCGCTCAGCGTTTGCACCGCGCTCGGATGCGCCAGAGCCGATTCCACTCAGACCGTCAATGTGTACTCCACACGGCACTATGGCGCGATGGAGACCATGTACGCCGGCTTCACGGCGGAGACGGGCATACAGGTCCGTATTTCCCAAGGCGACTTGCACTCCCTGCTCGAACGGCTGAAGGCCGAGGGCGAACAGACCGTGGCCGACGCTTTCTTCGCCGTGGATGCGGGTGGCTTGTGGCTCGCCGCGGAAGAGGGCCTGCTGCAATCGCTCACCTCCCCGGTGATCGAGCAGAATATTCCCGCGGACCTGCGTGATCCGCACAATCGCTTCTTTGCGTTGAGCCAGCGCGTGCGCTCCATCGCCTACGTGCCGGGCCGCGTGGACCCCGCGGAAATCTCGACGTACGAATCGTTGGCGGACAGCAAGTGGAAGGGGCGGCTGTGCCTGCGGCCCGCAACCAACGTGTATACACAATCTCTCATCGCGAGCCTCATTGTCGCACACGGAGAGGCGCGGACGGAAGAGATCGTGCGCGGCTGGGTCGCCAACGATCCGGAGTACATCGACAGCGACACACGTATCCTCCAAACGGTGGCAGCCGGCGGATGCGACGTCGGAATCACCAATCATTATTACCTGGCACGCCTCCTCAGAGACGATTCCGACTTCCCGGTGAGAATGCTGTGGGCGAATCAGGACGGCCGTGGTGTCCATCGCAACGTGTCGGGCATCGGGGTCACTGCGGCGGCGGCGAATCCGGGGAACGCCATCAAGCTCATCGAGTGGTTGAGTGGCCACTCCGGACAGGCGGCTGACAACGACGGGCTGCCGGGTAGCAACCTCGAGTTCCCCGTGAACCCTGAGGTCGCGCCGCATTCGATCATCAATGATTTCGGCGAGTGGAAGGCCGACCCGATGCCGCTCGGCGAATTCGGGAAATACCAGGCCGACGCCGTAAGACTCTTGCAGCGAGCCGGTCACCGGTAACGCGCCGAACGATTTCCGTGTCGCTCCGCCAACCCGTGCGCCGACTGTGGTGGTCCATCGTTCCCGGATTGATCGCCGCACTGGTCGTGGTCCCGATGGTACTCCTCGTCGGACGATTGATGAACCCCACGGGCGAAGTGTGGGCTCAACTGTGGTCCACGATCCTTCCCGAGATGATCCGCAACACCCTAGTACTGATGCTAGGAGTCGGTGTCATCACGTTTGCATTGGGCTCGGGACTGGCTTGGCTGGTGACCGCGTACCGTTTCCCCGGATCGCGCGTCTTCGATTGGGCGCTCATTCTGCCGCTCGCCATGCCGACGTACGTGATGGGATTCGTCTACATGGCCACGTTCGACTTCGCGGGACCGGTACAAACAACGCTGCGCTCTTGGTTCGGGAGCGGACTCGTGCTCCCCAACATTCGCTCGGGTGGTGGCGCCATCATGGTGATGGGATTGACGCTGTACCCATATGTCTATTTTCTCGCGCGTGCCGCTTTTCGAGAACAGTCTTCATCGACATTCGACGCCGCGCGTGCCATGGGATACAGCCGCTTCCAAACGTTTCTCAAGCTCGTGTTACCATTGGCGCGTCCCTCACTCGTGGCCGGAGTCACGTTGGCGCTGCTCGAGGCCATGACCGATTTCGCGACGGTCCGCTTCTTCAACTTCCGGACGATGAGTGAAGGTGTGGTGTATGTGTGGCAGGGCATGATGAACCGCAATGCCGCCATCGAGTTGTCCGCGGTGTTTCTCCTATTCGCGCTCGCAGTGGTGATCGTCGAACGGGTGTTGCGCGGGCGGTCTCGCTATTACCAACCCGGCCGGCGCACGAGTCAGATCGCTCGCGTCGAACTCGAGGGATGGCGTAGGTGGGCAGCTACAACCGTATGTACCGCTATTTTTGCCGCCGCGTTCGCGCTCCCAGCCGTGCGCCTGATCTTGTGGACGCTGGGTGACCTGACGCAGCCGGCGACCGCCAGCGCATTAAAGACGGTCTACGCGGCATACGTGCTCCGCACACTGGCCCTGGCCACCACCGCAGCGCTCGTTGCCGTGCTGCTCGCCCTCGTGCTCGCACAGGGAGCGCGCTTCAGTCGAGGACAAGTGGGACGAGTACTGAGGCGTCTCGCAACCATGGGTTACGCACTACCCGGTGCGGTCATCGCCGCCGGCGCGTTGATAACGGTTGCCGCGATCGATCGGGCTGTGGCGGGCGTTTCGCAAACTCTGTTCGGTATCAGCCCCGGATTATTACTGACCGGTTCGATCGCCGGGTTGTTGTACGCGTACGTCGTGCGCTTCATGGCCGTGGCATACAACAGCGTCGAATCTAGCATGGACAAGGTGACCCCACACATGGAGATGGCGGCTCAAACCCTTGGCGCGAGTCCAGCTCGCATCATGTGGCGCGTGCATCTCCCACTGGTGAAGGTCGGCATGGCCGCCGGTGCGGCTCTCGTCTTCGTCGATGTGATGAAGGAACTGCCCGCGACGATATTGCTGGCTCCGTTTGGAATGGAAACGCTGTCGATGTGGACGTACATGCTGGCGGCCGAGTCGCTCTGGGAGTCCGCAGCGCTACCGTCGCTCACGATCGTGCTCGTAGGGGTGATACCAATCATGCTGTTGATGCGCGTGGGACGCATGACGACCGCCGAGGCGAGGGCCGAAGGATGACTGAGACGATCCTGTCGCTGTCAAGCGTCGAAAAACGGTACGGCAGCGTGCTGGCAGCCATCGACGTGACCTTCGACGTCCGGCCGGGCGAGCTATTGGTTCTCCTGGGTCCGAGCGGGTGCGGCAAGTCGACCCTGTTACGTCTCATCAGCGGCCTCGAGGCGCCGGACCATGGACGCATCACCAGCAACGGACGTGTTTTGAGCGACACCGGTTTGCTCGTTCCACCGGAACAGCGTCACATCAGTCTTGTTTTTCAAGACAACGCGCTCTTCCCGCACATGACCGTTCGCGACAACGTGTCGTTCGGATTGCCAAACCACGACACCGGGGCGCGGAAGCGAGTGGTCGCGGATGCACTCAACATGGTGCAACTCGGCGATGTCGGTCACAGGTATCCGCACGAGCTTTCCGGTGGCCAGCAGCAACGTGTCGCCCTTGCCAGGGCCCTTGCTCCACAACCAAAACTCGTCCTGTTGGACGAGCCGTTCTCCGATCTCGACCGGACATTGCGCATCGGGCTCCGCGAGGAGGTACGCGCAGTTCTCAAGGCCAACGGAACATCGGCCATTCTCGTCACCCACGATCAAGAAGAGGCATTGGCCGTGGGAGACCGGATCGCTGTACAACGCGCCGGACGCATCGAGCAGATCGGCGCTCCCGAAGAGCTGTTCAGCGCGCCTCGTTCGCGCTTTGTCGCCGAATTCGTTGGAGAGACGGACTTCATTCGCGGCGAAATCACCGCCGACGGCATTCAAACGGAACTCGGAGTCCTCGAGCAGTCGAACGGGGCTCCTGTAGGTACAACCGTCGACATCGCCATCCGCGCCGACGATGTCGCCATCACCGCTGATCCAAACGGTGCAGGCACGGTTGTGTCACGAGTGTTCACCGGTACCCAGAACGTGTATCGAGTGCGACTGGGATCGGGACAGATCGTGCGCAGCCTCCAGCCCCACACACTCGCCCTTACCGAGGGCACATCGGTACAGGTCCGTGCCGAGCCCGGCCACAACCTCGCGTGTTTTCCGGCGGACAGTAGGTAGTAGGTAGTAGACACGACGAGAGCTTGCCCCCCTGCCCCTGCCCCTGCCCCTGCCCCTGCCCACTGCCCACTCCCTACTCCATACCACCCAACGCATGCCGAAATTCCTGGGCCGTCGCAAACCTCTCTTCCGGCTTCCATCCGAGAGACTTATACACCGCCGCGTCGATGTGTGTGGGCACCTCCGGCCGGAAGTCACTCGCCTTGGGTGTTTCGTCGTGGAGGCGTCGCACGATGACGGCGTCCGGATGTGCCGGTCGAAAGGGTGGGGCGCCTATCAACATTTCGAATATCACGCACCCGAGGCTGTAAATGTCCGTACGTGCGTCGAGTTGAAACCGGCCCATCGCCTGCTCGGGACTCATGTACGTCGGCGTGCCAAGCACTTCGCCCGGAGCGGTGAGACGATCGTCCATCGATGCCTTGATGGCGACGGCGACACCGAAATCGGTTACCATGGCACGTCCGCCCGAAAACAAAATGTTGTCGGGTTTGATGTCGCGATGAATCAGTCCGCGGCTGTGGGCGTAGACGAGCGCATCGGCAATCTCGCGTCCGATCTCGAGCGCCTCACTCACCTCGAGTCGTCCACTCTTTTCGAGTCGTTGGCAGAGCGAGTCGCCGGGGAGGTACGGCATGACGAGAAACGGCATGCCCTCCACTTCGCCTTCCGCAATGATTGGGACGATGTGCGGATGCTCGAGATGTCCGCCGACCGCCACCTCCCGTTCGAAGCGCTCCCGCATGATGCGGCTCGACAGGGATCGATTGAGAACCTTCAGCGCGACCTGATCGCCACTCGACAGATCTTCTGCGAGGAAAACGGTCGCCATCCCCCCTTGGCCGATCGCACGCTCGACCCGGTATCGATCCGCGAGGCCGTCACGGACGACGTCAATCAACTCCTTTTTCGGCGACATGGCGGGAATATAGGTTCCTGGTGCTGCCGTCGTCACTAGGCGTACCTCCGACCGGCAGAGATCGGCTGGCGATTTACCCTTGGCGATTGAGATTCAGACCACCCCACCTGTCCGCCCCATGGTTCACCGCCGAGCACGCGGAGATCGCAGAGGTCCTTCTGGGAGTTCATTCACCCCATTCGTCTCTGCGCTCTCCGCGGTCTCTCGCGGTGAAATAGACCCCAATGTGGCGACCCGTTCGGTTCGGTACCCGAATACCCCTTCACCTCTTCGCCCTGTGGCTAACGCACGAACGTCACCACACCAGAAGCTGGCGGACAATGACCGCAACGCCGGCGGCTGCCGAGACCGTCAACACCAAGACTCGGGTGGCCGATGCGCGGTCGGCGATCGCAGCGGCGCGGCTCGACAATACAAAACCGACGATCACGCCCGGTAGCAGCAGAGCGCCCAATCGCAGTTCGGTCATTCCAAATCGACCCACCGCCGCCAACCCGGCGAGCGACATGATGGCGCCCACCACAAAGTATCCCGAGAGGGTGCTGCGGAGACGGGCCCCGGCTGCGTCCTGATACAGCAACGCCATCGGCGGGCCACCGATAGACGAGATCGTTCCCGTCAATCCGGACAACATGCCCGCCACGATGAGCGAGCCCGTACCCGGCCGAACCCGCAACCCGCTCGCGTTGATGGCAACCACCAACAAGACGGCTGCACCGATGGCGAACCCGAGTCTGTCCCCCGGCAGTAGTGCCAGCGTGCCGACGGCGGCCGCGACACCAACCACTCGCCCAGCGAGCGCCCAGCCGAGACCCGAAAGATGTAGGGAGCGATGCTCCCGGTGCACCACCAGCACCGCCAACACCAGGGCATTGAAGAGGAGCGGACCGGGAACCAAACCGGGAGCGATCAGTACTAAGAGCGGTGCTCCAACCACACCTAGTCCGAAACCGACGGAACCCTGTAGGGTGGCGCCCGCACAGGTGACGGCCCATACCAGCAGTAGCTGGATCGGCGTGAGTGTCATGAAAACGTGGGTGGGTAGATCATGGAGTCGAAGGTAACGGAAAAATAACGACGTCACGGATCGAAACATCCATCAGAATGATGACAAAGGCGCCGCGGCGAGGTTCAACAGAGAGCCCTGTCGCAAACGCCGCCAGTGCGATAGAATCCACAACTCATCACTCAGCCATCCGAGGTATACCATGCGTTCGATTCCACTGACACTCCTTGCACTTTCCCTGGCCCTGCCGGCGGTGGCACAGGACGCCGACCGTGCGGTTGCGGGCGGCGGCATGTTGGCCCCGGGCTGGATGGCCCGCACCGACCGCGGCCAGAATTTCGACAACATCCGATTCGTCGAGAAAGGCACCGGATGGGACATCACCGTCGGCCCGGGCGTGGCCCTCTACCGTGAAAGCGACATGGCGACCGGCAGCTTCACGGTCTCGGTCACCATCGAGCAGCTCAGCTCCAAAGGGCACGGGCACGGGACGGGATTGATCTTCGGCGGCAAAGACCTGCAGGGCGCCGATCAGGTCTACAGCTATTTTCTCGTGCGCGGGGACGGCAGTTACATCATCAAGACCCGCACCGGTAGCTCGACGGCTGAAGTCCGTGGCTGGACCAAGAACGCGGCCATCAACGAGTCAGAGCTCGCGAACATGACCAATGAGGTCGCTGTCCGCGTGGCGGACGGTAACGTGATTTTCATGGTAAACGGAACCGAAGTCGACCGGGTCCCGGCAGCCGATCTCTACACCGATGGCATCGTCGGTCTGCGGCTGAATCACAACCTCGACATGCACATCGACAGCTTCAAGATTGAGCACTAGTTGGCGGGTTATAGGTTGTAGGTTTTAGGTGTTAGTAACTTGCCGCAGACACTAACACCTAAAGCCTAAGACCTAGCACCTAGACTAGGTCCCCGACACCAACACCGGCACGTTGCTGTTTGCCGTGCCGCCGTTGCCCAGCCGACCGTTCAACCCCTGCCCCCAACAGAACATTGCACCGGAGTCTGTCACCGCACACATGTGCTCGCTGACGCCGGTACCGAGATCGGGAAGAATCCAGCCGCCGGTGACCAGTACAGGCGTGGGGCTGCTGATATTCGCACCGTTACCGAGTTGGCCCGAAACGTTGTTGCCCCAGCAATACGCTGCGCCCGTCACCGTGATGCCGCACGCGTGGGCACGGCCGGCCGTGATCTCGTCGAACTGCATCGAGCAGCTCGCGATGATGTCCGATTGGGGGCCGGCTATGAATCGCCGTGCGCTTCGGTAAACGCCGTGTACGTGGCAATGGCCTGGTTGTAGTCGCCCGATTGCTCGAGACACTGGCCGATCACCAACGGTCCGAGCGCGTCGCCGGGGCGAAGATCTCCTCCGCGACGCGAAACGACTGTGGCGCTATCGCAACGACCTGCAGCGAAAAGCGCTGCGCTGTAACGCAACAGTAATCTGCCGTCGTTGGGTTTGTCCGCGATTTGCGCCTCCAGCTCGGGTATCTCCTGTGGCGATACCTCGGAGGCAACTCCCGGAAGACACGCCAACACAATGACTATTGCAGCCAGAGCGGCCAAGCCTTGGCGCGGGGCCTCGGTACTTGGGAGGAGAGATTGAACGAGAGAAGTGACCATCTGAATCCCTGTAAGGAGCAGCGAATGGTGAACTTGGCCCGCGGAACCAAGGAGCGTCAAGAGCACCCGACCGTCAACGTGCTCTTTGGGCCAGTCTCGGGCCGGATGTGGCGGGCGGATTAGCACTGCCGCAGGATGTCGCGCATTCGGTGGCACAGGTCCTCCATGCGCCGAATCGCCTCGACGGTCTCATCGTCCAGCGGTGGTTCCTGTAACAAGAGCAGTTGAACTTCGGCGAGCACCGCCGAAAGGGGGTTGGCGAGATCGTGTCTGAGATTGCGGAGGCGTTCTTCGGCCGTGCCGCCGTCGTTCATTCCGCCATTAGCGAGCGGTAGAGGTCCCGGATGTGGTGATCGCGGAGATCTTTGACAGAGTCCCAAAGATCGGGTTCAGTGGCCCCGAAGAAGATCTCGGCCGTGGCCACGGCGTCCTGGGCCTCTCCCGAACCGAACAGGAGCCGGCCACGCCACGACCCGTCTTCGGCCCTCCGAACCACCAACCGCAACGCGACACTCTCTTCGGCATAACGAATGGGAGCGAGATCGTGCATGACGGGTTCGCCGGGTTGCGGCCGATTGTAACGCGGTGCTGAATTTGCGGGCATTCGGATCATCCGAGAAGTTTGGTAAATATAATGCTACCTGTGACTTACGCAATATTGAGCGAGTAGTCACCGTCAGCCTTGACTACCGATTGAGGCGCCCGGAGGTTCCGCGGCTCGATCTTTGCTTTTCTATAATACTATAGGGAACGACGAAAACCGCCGAGAAACAGCCGGTTGGCTAGAAAGCCGTCGGCAGCGGATCGCCGGTGAAAGTGACCACGAAGAGCAACGCCGTGGCCAGGCCGACCGGCCACCGGCTGGCGGGAATCGGCCGGTGCGGCTCCAAGACCGATGGGTGGGCTAGCCGGCCGCGGCCCAGGATCAGAATGAGGGCGGCCCAGATCCACCAACCCCAGAATTGAAATCCTAGATATATCAGGCCATACCACATGAATCTGCCGATGGTGGCCTGGTGTTTTCCCACCAAAGCGTAGACGATGTGACCGCCGTCTAACTGCCCTAGTGGCAACAAGTTAAGCATCGTAACGAAGAGGCCGAACCACCCGGCCAATGCGATGGGATGGAGCTCGACGGTCCCTTCTCCCACCAGCCAGACCCGGACCGCCGACATGAGAAACGAGTCACCGAGGTAGAACGGCGTGTTGCCGATGTAGATCATCTGCTGGGTGGGACCTTGGACACCAGCCATGACCTGAGAGTTGAGCAGCCCGACGATCAGAACGGCCAGGGCGACCACCATCCCGACCCAGGGGCCCGCCGCCCCCACGTCCATCAGTTGCCGCCGGTCGACGATTGGACTGCGGAGCCGAATGAACGCTCCAAAGGTCCCGATGAAATTGAGTTGCGGCGGCGCGGGGAGAAAATACGGAAGTGACGCATTGATGTGATGGCGACGCGCGACTACGTAGTGCCCCATTTCGTGAGCCAAGAGGATGCCCATCAACGCAGTGGCAAAGTCCAGACCCGG
Organism: uncultured Gemmatimonadaceae bacterium; assembly: GCA_964388145.1. Lineage (GTDB taxonomy): Bacteria > Gemmatimonadota > Gemmatimonadetes > Gemmatimonadales > GWC2-71-9 > B3T1B10. The sequence goes on from CAYLZR010000034.1 coordinate 13,430, forward strand.
CGTGGAGGCGCCGATCCAATCCGTTATTGCCTGCGACAAGACCGCGAGATTGATGATGTCCGCCAGGCGGAATGTCAGCGTCGGCACCTTGAGAATCGCTCCCGCGCCCCACATGGTCGCGAACGTGGCAAGGAACAGCGCCACGTGTATTCCCCATCGCTCCCGGGGAGCCGGAGTGAGGGCTCGGATGAGCACGACGCGGTTGGGACCCTCTGCAGACGACCAGTAGTACGTCCCCGGCCATGCACGAAGCGCTTCTCGTACCTCGGGCGTGTCCCGGCTGTAGTCGGGTGCAAGGACGGCATCCACCACTTCCCGATCGAGGGCGGTGGTGACGCGCCAATAGCTGAAAAACGGGGAAATCTGCTTCAGGGGCACTCTTGACTGGTCCCAGAGCAAACTCTATTTTGAAGGGCTTTCACTTCACCGAGAAACCCCGTACCGAAGCCTCCAGGCATTACATCTCGCACGGCCCCGTCGAGGGTTGCGTAGCGTTTGTCATACCTCACCAAGGAACTTGTCGGAAACATGGAGTCCCCCCACCGTGGACATCACTGAACTCAAGCAGAAATCCGTCGCAGAGTTACATGCGATGGCCGAAGAATTGAACATCACCAACTACTCAGGTCTGCGCAAGCAAGATCTGATCTTCCGAATCGAACAATCGTTGCTCGATGCGGATACGGTCCTTCGTGGCGAAGGCGTGTTGGAAATCCTTCCCGAGGGATACGGATTTTTGCGCAGCCAAGACTGGAATTATTTGTACGGGCCCGACGACATCTACGTGAGTCCGAGCCAAATCAAGCGTTTCGACTTGCGCACAGGCGACACGGTGGCGGGGCAGGTACGGCCACCCAAGGAAGGAGAGCGGTACCTCGCGCTGCTGAAGGTCGAGAGCGTCAATTCTGGAGACCCGGAAGATGCCAAGCATCGAATCGCCTTCGACAATCTCAAGCCGCGCTATCCCGACCGCCGAATTCATCTCGAACGAAAAGACGAAGATCTCTGCTGTCGGGTCATCGATTTGTTGTCTCCGATCGGTTTCGGGCAGCGCGGTTTGATCGTCGCTCCGCCAAAGGCGGGCAAGACCATTCTGCTACAGAAGATCGCCAACGCCATTCACGAAAACACACCGGAGACCACACTCATCGTCCTGCTGATCGACGAGCGGCCTGAGGAAGTGACGGACATGGAGGAAAACGTCGATGCTGAAGTGATTGCATCGACTTTTGACGAGCCCGCCGACCGCCACGTTCAAGTAGCGGACATGGTACTGGAAAAGGCGCGCCGGCTCGTCGAGCATAAAAAGGACGTCGTGATTCTACTCGACTCGATCACACGCTTGGCGCGCGCCCACAACGTGGTCATTCCGCATTCGGGAAAGATTCTGTCCGGTGGTGTGGACGCCAACGCGTTGCAAAAGCCGAAACGTTTTTTTGGCGCGGCGCGCAATATAGACGGCGGCGGCTCGTTGACGATCATCGCAACGGCGCTGATCGAAACGGGCAGCCGAATGGATGAGGTGATTTTCGAAGAGTTCAAGGGCACGGGCAACATGGAACTGGTACTCGACCGGCGCATCTCCGACCGCCGGATCTACCCAGCCATCGACGTACAGCGCACCTCCACCCGCAAGGAAGAACTTCTCCTCGATAAAGAAGAACTCAACAAGACATATCTGTTGCGCAACTTTCTCGCCGACATGCCGACGGTCGAGGCCATCGAGTTCCTGCTCGAGCGCATGAAACGCGCAAAGACCAACAAGGAGTTCTTCGCCACGATGCAACAAGGGTAGTCGTGGGTGGCCCCCTCAACTGCAGCACTTCCCGACGATGGTAGACTCCTGGCCATCGATTGGGGTGAAAAGCGCATCGGACTCGCGATCTCAGACACCGCGCAACACCATGCGTTTCCGCTGGGAAACCTCAGCCGCCGGCAGGGAAGGCGATTTCCGCTCAAGCAACTCAAGGAATTTCTCGATCAGCGCGCGCCTGTGGGCCTGGTCTTCAGCCTGCCGCTGGACGAATCGGGCGCCGAGGGTCCCCCGGCGAGGCGTGCGCGAGTGGAAGGCGAGTTGGTGCGGGACAAGACCGGCTTGCCGGTTGCATTCTTCGACGAGCGAATGACCACGGCACGAGCGCTTGGTGCTGTTCGGGACCTCGGTGGCAGTACTGAAGGTCGCAAGGCCGAGGTGGATCAGCTGGCCGCCACCGTGTTGTTGCAGACGTATCTCGACGGTCACCGATGAACCGATTTGCCTCGGTGTTGCCGGCGCTCGTGTCGATGGCTTGCTCGCAGCCCTCCGTATCGGGCGAG
>CAYLZR010000035.1:0-1687 GCA_964388145.1 uncultured Gemmatimonadaceae bacterium
TCGTCGCTGCATTGCGCGCCGATATCGACGCGGTCGATTTTCGCCGGGTAGAGGGGAAGAGCGAAAAAGGCAAATGGTGGGTTCGGGTTTGAGGGGAAAGGGAGAGAGGAGGGAGGAGTCTCATGCGCGTCGAGTGTGATTTTCTTGTCATCGGAACGGGTGTGGCGGGGCTCACATTCGCACGAACGGTTGCCGGCAGGGGTCGGGTCATACTCTTGTCGAAGCGCGAAGTGGTGGTCTCGGCGACGCAGAATGCGCAAGGAGGTGTGGCGTCGGTAACCGACGAGCAAGACAGTTTCGACGCTCATATTGAAGACACCCTCGTAGCTGGACGGGGACTCTGTCGGCCTGACGTCGTCGACATGTGCGTGCGCGACGGGCCTGCGCGTATCAAAGAACTGCAAGAGTTGGGCGCGCGTTTTACGACGCACAAAGGCCGGCCGGACGAACTCGACCTGGGAAGAGAGGGCGGGCATTCGGCGCGACGCATCGTGCACGCCGAAGACGCTACCGGCCGTGAGATGATTCGTGCGCTGCTCGAGACCGTGCGCGAGCTTCCCGACGTAGAGTTGTGGGAGAACCATGCCGCGGTCGATCTCATCGTTCCGTCCGACGACGACCGTTGTTGTAAAGGGGCCTACGCTCTCGACACGGCTACCGGAGAGATACATACGGTTCTCGCCCCCGTAACGGTCTTGGCGACGGGAGGCGCGGGCAAGGTGTACCTGTACACGTCTAATCCCGACGTTTCCACGGGTGACGGCATCGCCATGGGATACCGTGTGGGTGCGCGCGTCGCAAACATGGAGTTCTTCCAGTTCCATCCCACCATCCTGTACCACCCGAGCGCCAAGGGCATGTTGATCTCCGAGGCGTTGCGCGGTGAGGGGGGCATCCTTCGCGACCTGAAGGGCCGTCCTTTCATGGAAGCCTACCACGAAGCAAGAGAGCTTGCGCCACGCGATGTCGTCGCTCGCGCGATCGACACCGAGATGAAGGCCAGTGGTGACGACCACGTATACCTCGACGTTCATCACCTGGACGCCGGACTCGTCCAGGAGCGATTCCCGAACATTTATGCCGGATGCTTGGAATACGGCATCGACATCACGACGGAGCCGATCCCGGTTGTGCCCGCGGCACATTACACGTGCGGTGGTGTCATGACGGATCTCGACGGACGCACGACGGTACCGGGACTCTTCGCGATCGGCGAGACAGCCTATACGGGACTACACGGCGCCAACCGCCTCGCGTCGAACTCGTTGCTGGAATGTTTGGTGTTTGCACACCGCGCGGCAGATGCGGCCGGCGACGTTTCACGCCCTGACTACGATGACGTGAGAGACTGGGAGGTGGGCCAGGCGGTGCCGAGCGATGAGTCCGTAGTTGTTTCTCAAGATTGGGACGAGGTGCGCCGCTATATGTGGAACTACGTTGGCATTGTGCGGTCGGACCGGCGACTGGAGAGAGCGCTACGTCGACACGACCTGATGGAGGAGGAAATCAACGAGTACTACTGGAAGTATTTGGTGACGTCGGACTTGTTGGAGTTGCGGAACATCGCAACAGTGGCGTCGCTCATCATTCACTCCGCGTTACTCCGCAAGGAGAGCCGGGGCCTCCACTACAACGCCGACTACCCTGACGAAGATCCCGCCTTCGCGAAGGAGACCGTGCTGTCGCG
>CAYLZR010000035.1:1787-10173 GCA_964388145.1 uncultured Gemmatimonadaceae bacterium
ACGCCGACTACCCTGACGAAGATCCCGCCTTCGCGAAGGAGACCGTGCTGTCGCGTGTCGATGGAGACCTGGCACGTGTCGGCGGACGACCGTGGGGCGGAATGGGTTGAGCGACCAAACCTGTCTATGGCGAATCGCCCGCCGGCTCGTCGGAACGTCTCCCACGCATCAACGCCCGCACGATGAAAGCGGCAATGAGTATCAACGCGAAGCTGACCACCACTACCGGTCCGGTGGGTAGGTCGGCCTGAAACGAGACAACCAACCCCAGAATTGTGGCAATCGTGCCGGATGTCCACGCGATCGCGAGGAGATACCCGGGCCGTTTGGTGAAGAGGAAAGCAACGACGGCAGGCACAACCAGAAAGCTGAATACCAGCAACACACCGACGATGGCAACGGACATCGTGACCATCAGGCCGAACAGCGCGTAAAACAGGAAATCCCACCAGGCAACCGATCCCTTCTTGGCTCGCGCCGAGTTTGGGTCGAGCGAGATGGTCAAGAAGCGATCCCGGAAAAGCCAGTGTACGACGCCGATCCCGGCATAGACGATCGCGAGGCGGACTATGTCGGACCACGTGACCCAAAGGAGGCTCCCGGTGAGGAGTTCTTCTACGTGCTCCGACCCCCGGGGTGCCTGGGCCGCAAGGAGGATCGTTCCGGCTGATGCGACCACGAAGACGATACCGATTATCGCCTCTTGAGTGATGAACTCGTGTTCCAGTCTGCTGATACTGAACACGGCTGCGGCGACCAACGTCGCAACGAGTCCGACGGAGTAGGCGGCGGCTGACGCTGGAATACCAAAGAGATTCCCGATCCAATCGGCGAGGCCGAGGTTTGCCGCCGCCCAACCCATTGCGGCCACCTGTGCCAAGGCGAGATCGACGAAAATCACGCCCCGCGCAATGATGTGAATGCCGAGGTACCCGTGGAGACCCAGGAGAACGAGAGACGCCACGAGGGCCGGCAGCATGAGTTCGAGCACTAGTTGCCTCTATCGGCCTCGCGGCCCTCAAAGCCGGCGCTCAGACGGGATACCCAAGTGTCGACGAGTGTGAAGTAGTCATCCACGCCGTCCTCACCGGCTACGTGCTCGGGCACGATCACCGCCACCGCTCCGGTGCGCGATGCGACGCGCTCCACTTGGGCATGGCTGAAATAATTTGCCGCAAACAAGACTGGAATGTCATCGGAGCGGATGAAATCGATCACATCGCGCACATGGCGCGGCGATGCCGGAATGCCGGGCTTCGGTTCCACATACATGGCACATGCTATCTGAAACCGCGCGCTGAAATAGGCCCAGTTCTTGTGGTAGCACACCATCCTTTGGTTGCGGAACGGCGCGGCCTCCGCGAGCCAACCGCCGACGTATTCGGTGAGCGATTTGCCTTGGAACTCTTGACTACCGGCGAACTCCCAGAACTGTCCGCTGCGCGCCAGATCGAAGATTGTCTCCGCTCCCAGCAACTCGACGATCCGATCTCCGAAGAGACGGCGGATCACACGATCCTCGAATGCTTGGTTGTTTTCGTCGTATAGGGCGGCATTGTTGGGATCGACCCGCTTCAATACCCGGGCGATGTTGCGCGCGACGAGAACGGCATTGATCGGGTCCGTGTGAATGTGTGGGTTGCCGAATACATGGACGTCGCCGCCGGTCCGTGACACGTTCTCCGGAACGTCGAGGAGCTCGACGCCCGAATAGGCAACAACGTGACCAGGGCCGCCTTCCACGATCTTCTGATTGTTAGCACGATCCAGTAGGCTCGGAACCCACAATTCCAAGTCGAGCCCCGTCGAGATGAATACGTCGGCCCGCTGCAGCAGTGCGGCGAAACTGGGCCGGGGATTGACGAAGTGTGCGTCTTGATCACCTCTCGCGATCGACCGTACATCGCCGCGGTCGCCGGTGATCTCGCGCGCGATCGCCGCGTAGGTCGGTAAGGTGGCAACGACACGGATCGGGTCTTGCGCCCATGCCGCGGGAACGACCAACAGGCTGATTGCCAGGATCGACATATTCATCTAATAGCTCTCGTGTTTATGGGGGCCCATGGCCCACATGGCTTGCACCAGGAAGGTGTGGTTGTTCGGGCCGCCCTGCGGTCGCAGGTAGTTGTACTGCACGCGTAGTCGGACCCACTCGCTCTGCCACCAGGAAAGGCTCGGTACCAGCTGGAAGATGTCAGGCGCTGTACCAAAACCGTTGACGTAATCAGCCCGCGTACCGAATATCCAGCGACGACTCAAGCGTATGTTGGACTGGAGGTATCCCCCGTCTCCCGTCAACGTCTCGCCAATCAAGTTGGGGCGTTCAGCGAAGTACCACTCACCCTTGAGTTGGAAGTCCCGATATTGGGCCCGTCCGGCTGGTGTGTACCGGAACGAAGCGTCGAGTCCGAGTACTCTGGTTTCGCCCGCGTCGTTGTCTCCGACCACGCCGGTCGCGCCGATCTGAAAGTAACTCGTGCCGAGATCGAAGAAGTTCTGCAGCCGGCCGAGATACGTTATCCCATTCGCGTCCCCGAATAAGACTTCGTTGGCCGCCGCGGCTGCTTCAAAGGTCGCTTGCACGGTCGTTCGTCCAAGCGTGAGACTCGGTAGCGTCACGCCCACACCGGTCTGTATGAGTCCGTCTTCGCCTAGAAACGTGACCGCGGCCAACGGCCGTTCTATTTCGAAGAGCGCGTGCGTGTGCCACCGGTTATAGAGGCCGATCTCCTGGCGAAACTTGCCGATCTTCGCTCCAAAACCTCCTGGAAGACCTACCCAATACATGTAGCCTTCTTCAATCTCGAAGCTGCCCGCTTCCTCTTCGCCGTCTTCTTCGGGAACGCCGGCTATCTCGAAGTCCTGCTCGCGAGTGACGAAAATCTTGGTGCGGGTGTACGGGTCGAGAGCGGCTTGAAACGAAAATTCGAACTCGCGCGGAGTGAAGCTTGTGGAGTTGGCTTCCCCGCCGGGCAAGACATGGTTGCCGACCACGTCTCCGGTGACGCTGATCTCCGGATTGAGTACGCGGAGATTGCGCGTTCGGCTGGTTTGCGATCCAGCGGTGTCCGATCGAGCGGCTGCCGGTCCAATGGCTGCCCGCGCCGCGGCCCGAAGTGCAGCGAGTTCGTCCCTGGGCTCGGCGGCATCGCCTCCCGCTGCTCGCAACCCGGCCACCAAACGCTCCAGCGAATCGACACGCCGTATGAGCTGCCGGAGCTGTATCAGGATCGAATCCTGTCGGGTGGGCTGTTGGGCCGCCGCCGGAGCGGTAAGCAACGCCAATCCGAGCAAGCACCCTGTGAATTCTAGTTTTCGCAAACCTACCTCCAGACCAGTTTCGTCCGTTCCGGTTGCCCGTTCGGACGAGAAATCCAACGCCTCTCTTCGTGGATACGTATTACTGGATCGGAGGTGCTCGTTCGCCGTTACAGGAAGGGTTGCCCTGCTGGGGGCCGGTGCATTGGCTGTCGGTTGGCGCTCCCAAGCGGCGATACGCTGTTGTGGGGGGAAGGACCCGGGTCTCGGGTTGCCCCTGATGGGAGTGAACGACCAGCATGCAGCGGCTTTCGCTGTGGACGGGCACGCACTGGCTCGAATGCTGTGCTTCGATCGTGCGGCTGCCGACGAGCGATTCGGTGCTTGCGTGAACGACCGGTACAAGCGAGATGGCGAGAGTCTGCACGAGCAGAACGGTCAACGCGAGTCCGCGCTGGCCCTTCCGTCGGCCCCGTTCTCCGGTCTGCCATCTGATCACGACGTCGTACCGCCCTTCGTTGTGTGTCTCTTCCTACCGTCGCTTCCGGGTTTTTGTTCGCCCGACAGCTCGATTAGTAGGCAGTTTGCGTGAATTTGTCCACCAGAACCCGTCAGCGGTTCTCGTCGGAACCGCGAAGGAGCCGCCGGAAGCGAGCTTTGGTGCTCTCCGCGGCGGCCTCGGCGCCGGCCCCGAGATCGGCCCCCACCTGCCGGGCCCGGTCGAGCGCTTCCAGACCCGCTTCCTCCACCTCCTCGCGGGCGTCCTCGATGGCGTCCTGAAGACGCTCGTGCTGCTGGCGGTCGCGGACGTAGAACCCGCCACCAAACCCCAGGCCGAATACCACGATCCATGGGGCCACGGCACGAACGAGTCCTCTTCTCAGCTGGTTCACGGCGTTCTCCAGACAAGTGCTTGGGGCGTCAAAGGTGGGTGAGTGGCTGTGTAGGAGTCAAGGCGGGATGTTAGACGTTAGAGCCGTGAGCGGTGAGCCGTAAGCCGTCCCCTCCCCCCTTCCGAGGGGGTGAAGGGAAGGGTCGGCTCACGGCTCACGACTCACGACTCACGTTTCAGCTTGTGGCGTCCGCATGGCCCCGTCGGTTACACTCCCCCCATGAAAGTCCACCTCGTCGACGGCACGTACGAGCTGTTTCGCCACTACTACGCCCTGCCGAGCGAGATCAACGATGCTGGTCAGGAGGTGGCCGCCGCGGGCGGAGTGGTGCGCTCGATATTGGGCATGTTGGAGGATGGCGCTACCCACGTCGCGGTGGCCACCGATCACGTCATCGAATCGTTTCGCAACGATCTGTGGCCGGACTACAAAGACGGTTCGGGGATCGAACCCCAACTGTTTTCACAATTCGGGCTGCTCGAGGACGCGCTGCGAGGTCTTGGTGTGGTTGTGTGGGCGATGGAGGAGTATGAGGCGGACGATGGACTCGGCGCCGGAGCGGCTATGGCCGCCGCCGATGAACGCGTCGAGCAGGTGTTGATCTGCACGCCCGACAAGGACCTCTCCCAGTGCGTGGATGGTACACGGGTCGTGCAGCTCGATCGCCGAAAGCGCGAGCTGCGAGACGAAGAAGGAGTCGTACGAAAGTTTGGTGTGTCGCCAGTTTCCATTCCGGATTATCTGGGACTGGTGGGCGACACGGCGGACGGTTATCCCGGACTGCCCGGGTGGGGCGCCAAATCGGCATCGACCGTCTTGGCTCGGTATGAGCATATCGAGGAGATTCCCGCATCGGAGAAGGACTGGGATGTCGCCGTTCGCGGAGCGGCCAAACTGGCGAGCACATTGGCGGGCGACCGCGACCTGGCGCTTCTCTTTCGTCGTATTGCGACGGTCGACATCCGGGCCCCGGTCAGCGACTCGGTCGATGAGCTGCGTTGGTCCGGACCGCTCGAGAGTTTCGGCGAAACTTGCGAACAGCTCATGACACCGAGACTCCATGAACGCGCCAAGCGCGAGGCCGTGTCGCGGTGACCGCGAGTTCACCCAAAGAGGTCTACATCGTCTCCCACACCCACTGGGATCGGGAGTGGTATCGTCCGTTTCACCACTTTCGCGTTGATCTCGTAGACGTGGTGCAGCAGGTTCTCGACAGATTGGAAAACGACGAGGCGTTTGAACATTTCGTCCTCGATGGTCAAGCCATCGTCCTCGAAGACTACCTCGAGATTCGTCCGGACGATGAGAGTCGTCTTCGTGCGCAGGTACAGGCGGGCGCCCTGTCGATCGGACCGTGGTACGTGCTGTCGGACGAATTTTTGGTAAGCGCCGAAGCCACCGTTCGCAATTTATTGCTCGGACACAAAGTCGCACGAGCCTTCGGTTCGGTTCAACGGGTCGGCTACGTTCCGGATGCGTTCGGCCACATTGCGCAGTTGCCACAGATACTCCGTTTGGCAGGGATGGACTCCTTTGTGTATACCCGGGGCAACGGAGGGGAAATCGATGAGCTGGGCCTCGAGTATCAGTGGTCGGCGCCCGATGGGAGCGACGTGCTGGCGGTCAATCAATTCCGTGGATACTGCAACGGCGGTGAGCTGGGGTTTCACGAGCCTTGGCATGCGCGCACCCAGCGGAGGGTGGACGTCGGCTATGCCGTGGAGCAGGTACGCCGCCTTCTGGAGGGAATGGGGAGGCGGTCGCGAGGAGACGTGTTTCTCCTCAACAACGGATGTGATCATCTCCCGCCGCAACCACAGCTGGCAGAGATCCTTGCCGCGTTGCGTAACGCCTTTCCGACGACGGCGTTCAAACACACCGGTTTGGCTGAGTTCGTGCAAGCGGTGCGCGACGCCGGCATTGCGACGGGAACGTACTGTGGTGAACTACTGGGCGCACGGCTGCAATGGATTCTGTCCGGTGTTTGGTCGACGCGCACGTATCTGAAGCAGCACAACGAGAGGGCGCAGCACTTGCTGGCCAACTACGTGGAGCCGCTGTCGAGTTACGCGCATTTTGCCTTGGGCCGCTCTTACCCTGGTGGCACGATCGAGCAGAGTTGGAAGTTGTTGCTGCAGAATCATCCGCACGATTCCATCTGTGGGTGTAGCGTCGATTCGGTGCACCGTGAAATGGTGCCGCGCTTCGATGGGGTGATTCAATCTGGTGAGCAGGTTGTGCGTCGCGAGTTAACAGTCATGGCGCCACCCGTGACGCGAGAGCCAGACGGTGACAACCGAACGGTGATCATCGTGTTCAATCCGCTTCCGGAAGTCCGAACCGAAGTCGTACAGCGAATCGTCGTGTTGCCTGGCTTTGTGGGTGATGTCGAAACACTGCGATTGCTGGACGAAGCCGGAAACCATGTTCCGCTGGAGATTGTCGGCGCCAGATTTGTAAAACGCGCATGGGGCTTTGATTTCGCGGGCGAATTGTTCGGCGACCGTCAGCTCGACGCTTTGGCGACCCACTTCGAGGCCAGTTCCGGTGCACCTCCCGGACCCGACGTCGACTGTTTGGTGACAATCCAGTTCGTCGCGTCAGACCTGCCGGGTGTCGGGCATGCGAATTTTGTGCTGGAGGACGGACAGGCGGGCAGACGGGCGGACGGGCGGACGGGCAGTGATGCGATGCCGATAGCCTTGGTGAGCGTGACGGGCAGCGACATGGAGAACGAGTTCTGCCGGGTGAGGGTGCACGGCAACGGGACGTTTGATCTCTATGACAAGATTACCGACACGGACTACCCCGGGCTGAATCTGCTCGAGGACACCGAGGACGTGGGAGACGAGTACGATTACTCGCCTTGCAAGAACTCGCTGACCGTGACCTCCGCCGCCGTTGAAGGCGGGGTGCGGATCGTCGAAGACACGGGGCTGCGTGCCGCGCTCGAGGCGTCGTTTTCTCTCCGGTTGCCCGCGGAAATCGAGGCTGATCGAGCCACGCGGAGCCCGGTGACCACCGATTGTTCGGTGCGGATACGAGTCGGACTCGCTTTCAACAGCTCATCCGTTGAGGTAGATCTGTTCTTCGACAATCGCGCCAAGGATCACCGGTTGCGCGCGATGTTTCCGACACCTATCCGAACGGAAACCATCGTCTCTGACGGCCATTTCTACCAGAACCACCGACCGGTCGATCAGCCGCGTCCCGCTGATTGGCTACAGAGTCCGCCCGGTACGTACCCGCAGCAGGAGTTCTCGCTGGTCCAGGACGGTACGCACGGACTGGCTGTGATCAACCGCGGCCTGCCGGAAATCGCTCCGTTTCGCACCGAATCCGGTGGAACGGGGATGGCGCTCACGTTATTGCGTGGCGTGGGTTGGTTGTCACGCGACGATTTTCCCACACGAGGGTACACGCGTGTCGGCCCGCAGCTTGCCACGCCCGATGCTCAATGCCACGGCCTGCATCATTTCCGGTATGCCATAGCGCCGTTTTTGGGCGATTACATCGATGCGGACGTGCAAGGCGCGAGCCAACGGTATCGCACTCCGCCCCCCGTGATTCAGGGCGTGGTCGACGGCTGCATTTCAGGAAGTGGATTGTTCCGTAAGGAATCGCACCGAACCCGCGTCTCCGCGATCAAGAAACACGACACGCGCGACACGCTTGTGGTGAGGTTATACAATCTCACCGCGGAGCCGGTTGTGGAATCACTTCATCTCGGTCGACGTGTGTTGGCAGCGTGGTCGACCGATCTTCTCGAAGAGCGTCGCGGCGATCTCGACGCGCAATCCGAGCGTGTCGAGGTGTCCTTGCGGGCCTTTGAGATCGTGACGGTGGAAATCGAATTTGCGGACAGCGTCTGAGCTTGACGTTCGTGGGCCCAGGCGTATACTTGCGAATATTGCGGGACGGGGAGTCGACTCGTCGAACGACTCCTGAAACAGAAGCCTGTCTCTGCCGTCGCTAATGGCAAGCCCCGGTACGGCCGGGGACCCCAAAGGTGACGGGTCGGGATGTGATCCGTAGCAAAGGGCTTCGTCTAGTTCCTCCTCGCTCCGCTCTCGAGATACATGGCGCGCCCTGCGGCGCGCCTTTTCGTTCCACCAAAAACTAGCCACAGAGGGCGCAGAGATGATTGGGGTGAACGACCTTCCAGAACAACCTCTGCGTTCTCTGCGGTGAATATGGCTCTCTGGCCAAAAAACGCGGTCAGTGACTCGCGAACA
>CAYLZR010000035.1:10273-15632 GCA_964388145.1 uncultured Gemmatimonadaceae bacterium
CTCTGCGGTGAATATGGCTCTCTGGCCAAAAAACGCGGTCAGTGACTCGCGAACAGGCTCGTGTTACCGAGGTTGTCGAAGGTAACCACGTCGTACGCCTGTGGGTTGGGACCCTCCATGCCCGGTGATCCGATGGGCATGCCGGGCACGGCGATGCCCGCCACGGCCGGTCTGTCTCGCAACAAACGTTGGATGTCTTCCGCCGGAACGTGTCCCTCGACCACATAACCGTCGATCACCGCGGTGTGACACGAGCTGAACTCGCGCCGGATGCCGTTCTCGATCTTGACCGAGGCCATGTTCTCCATATCGTGGGCGACGACCTTGAAACCATTGGCCTCGAGGTGGGCGATCCACTTGGTGCAGCACGCACATGTCGGGCTCTTGTACACGGTGATCTCCAATGCCTCCGCGTCGCGGCTCGACAGAGTCGCGAATGCGGTGCCGGCGATCAGCACGATAAGGGCGCCCAGTCCCATTCCTTTAAGACGATTGCTCATTGTTTTTCCTTTAGATTGCCCTTGAGATTTCCTCATGCTAATTGTCCATAGCCCGGTTTGGCAAGCGGGAGGGAAGCAAGGTTGACGGGGCCTGACGACCAGACCTGGACGGTGTATATCATCCAGGCCGAGTCTGGCAAACTCTACACCGGAATCACCATCGACCTCGAGCGCCGCCTGGCGGAGCACAAGAGTAGTGTGCGCGGAGCCAAGTTCTTCCGCACGTCCGGTCCGCGGCGAGTGGTCTTCCGGGAGGTCCGTCGGGGGCGCGGAGACGCCCAGCGGCGGGAGCGCGAGATCAAGGGGATGTCGCGAGTGGAAAAGCTGGAATTGATTCGGCGCCAAGCCGGCGAATGAGGCCGGCCGGCTTCCCCTGGCGCTCTCCGTGCTTAAGTTGCGTGCTTGCCGTTTGCCCTTGAACCAACGGGGTGGAAGAATCGATGAATAGAAAGCAGCTCCTTGCAGCGATAGCGCTTGCCGCCGCCGTAGGATTGGCGTTTTTCACCTGGGGCTCCATCGTCGAGAGCGTGGGCTTAGGGAATGTCGGCTTGGTGTTCGTGGTCGGTCTGGTCGCCGGCGTGTCCCTGAAAACCCTGTTTGGATCGTCGGCCGCACCCAAGCCCAGCCTGGGGAGGGTCAAACCAAGCTCGGGCGCCCCCGCGCAAAAAGACAGAGATCGCGATCGCGGCCGCACGGGTCGGCGGCGTCAGCGGTCAGGCCGTTCGAAGCCGGTCACGACCACGGGAGCGGTGAAGTGGTTCGACGAGACCAAAGGGTTTGGATTTATCACCCCCGACGATGGGAGCAAAGACTGCTTCGTCCATCGGTCGGCGATCAAGAACGGCAGGTCCTTGTCGGAGGGCAGTCGAGTCGAGTTCCGGATGGTGACGGACGACAAGGGCCGCGAGGCCGCCGCGGACGTGGTGGGAATCTAGCCCCGCTACACCCTTCCCCTCCCGGGGGTCGGGGGTCGGGTGTCGGGTGTCGGGGGTCGGGGGTTACCGATCGCTCATCACCCCGACTCCCGACTCCCGTCCTATCTAACGCCCCGACCGCGTCGGACCGACGATCGTCTCGCCGGGTTTCGGCCGGATTCCGGCAGCATCTAAGCGTCTATAGATCTCCGGCATCGTTGCCGTGATGATCTCGTTCACCTTCTCGATCAGCGCGGGTACCTGTTCCCACGCTCGATCGACCTGCCACAGCTGATCGGTCGTGGGCCGTGTCGTCGACCCGTCGATGGCGCGGGAGAGTCTCATGCTGCGGTTTGCGGTGTTGATTTTCTGACCGATCTCGCGCAGTCGCTCTCGGAGCGAGTCCACTTCAGCGACTAGTTCGGCGGGCGCGTCGTCGTGCTCGCCGAGCAAGCTCTGAATCGACGTCACCTGGCTGTCCAACGTTCGCCTGGCGCGTTGGGCGTCGCCGATGGACTTGCTCAGGTCCGCGAGGCTGGCGAGCGCGTTCTGCCGCGCCGATTGGTCGGCACTCGAGATGGTGATGCGCGGATCCAATCTCACGACGAGATCCGCCGTTGCGACCTCACCCGCTGCTTCCAAACGAACGGTGTACGTGCCGGCGACGACCCGATGGCCGCGTGGCGGGCCGCCGAAACCTCCACCACCACGACCACCTTGCCCCGGTTGCGGGGTCACCGGTGCGGTTACGCGGAAATCCCACACCACTTGCTGTATACCCGCATCCCCGGGGCCGTCCAACTCGCGAATGGTCTCACCCGCGCCGTTGAGGATGGTGATTTTGGCCTGTGCGGTGTCCTCGCGGCGTGTGGATCGGCGTGTGTTCGGGCCGTTGGATTGGCCGTTCTCTTCGGTCACAACTTGGTCGTCGTCCAACGTCCGGCCCAGGTAATATCGAATCAACGCGCCGTTCGGAGGATTGGGTGCGGCAAAACGCGCGGCATTGAACGGCCACCCTCCGGTGAGGGAGTAGATCGTTGCGGGTTTGATTGGGAACAAGTGCGCCGGGGATGCCAACACCTCGTTGGAGAGACGCTCCAGCGGCGTGATGTCCGGCAGAATCCATATGCTTCGGCCGTGGGTGCCCACCACTAAATCGTTCTCCCGGGGGTGGACGATGATGTCGTCGACGGGAACCGTCGGCAAGTTGTTCTTGAGACGCACCCAGTTTTGCCCACCGCGGACCGAGAAGTACACGCCGATCTCATTACCAACGAACAACAGATTTGGTGTGCGATGGTGTTCGACGATCACGTTGACGGACCAATTCGGAAGACCGTCGTTAATGGCGCGCCAGCGTCGACCGTAGTCGGTGCTGACATATACATGCGGCGCGTAATCGTCGTTGCGGTGTCCATCGAATGTGGCGTAGACGGTTGCCTCGTCGAACCGTGATGGAACGATACGACTCACGTAGGTGCGGTCGGGCAGGTCTCTGATTCGGGATGTCACGTCTTCCCAAGTGGCTCCGCCGTCTTGTGTCACCTGGACGTTGCCGTCGTCGGTACCGACGTAGAGGACGGCGGCGTTGAGCGGCGATTCACCGATCGTGGTGATGTTTCCGTAGGAAGAGATACCGTCGTGGCGAGACATCATGCCGTCGGTCGGTAGGACGCCCATGATCTCCAACTCGTCGCGATCCAACGCCTTGGTCAGATCGGGACTGATTTCCGTCCAATTCATACCGCGGTCGGTTGTCTTCATCAGCACATTGGCGCCGACATACACCGTAGCCGAGTTGTGAGACGAGACGACGATCGGCGTGTCCCAATTCCAGCGGAAGCTCCGGTCCTCATCGTCATCCGTCGGCCGTGCAGTGGGGCGCAATTGTGTTCGCTCTCCGGTCGCCACGTTGTAGCGGCCGAGGTTTCCGCCCTGGGACTCGGTGTATATGATCGTGTAATCGTTCGGGTCCGGCACGCTGAAAAATCCGTCCCCGCCCCAGATGTCGTACCAGTCGTTGTTCCGGATGCCGTAGCTGTTCATCGTGCGGCTGGGGGCGCACCATGAGCTGTTGTCCTGTAGCCCGCCGCACACGTGGTACGGATCGCGCATGTCCACGCCGATTTGGTAGAACTGTCCAATGGCCAGGTTATCGTACTGGCGCCACGCTTTGGCGCGGTCGTACGAGCGCGAGAGGCCTCCGTCGCTACCCAGGATCAGGTGATCGGAATCGTCCGGATTGATCCACAGCGCATGGTGGTCGACGTGGATACCCGGTGCACCGTCGTTACGGAAGGTCCTCCCGCCGTCTTCCGAAACCGCGAGTTGCCCGCCCAACAGGTAAATGCGCTCGGGGTCACTTGGATCGATGCGGATCTGGCTGTAGTACATCGGCCTGGGATTCGTGTCGCTCATCTTTTGCCAGGTGTCGCCACGGTCGGTCGAGCGGAAGACGCCGCCCTTCCGGGGC
This sequence comes from uncultured Gemmatimonadaceae bacterium, assembly GCA_964388145.1. GTDB lineage: Bacteria > Gemmatimonadota > Gemmatimonadetes > Gemmatimonadales > GWC2-71-9 > B3T1B10. The sequence continues at coordinate 14,161 of CAYLZR010000035.1, forward strand.
CCGCCCTGACCCCCACCGAAGCCAAAACCGCCGCCGCCGGTCCGCGCGTCCGCCTCGACGACGGCGTAGACCATGTTTGCATCGCGCCGGTAGATATCCAGTCCGATCCGGCCCTTGTCTCCTTCGGGCAATCCGTTCGTCAACTCGGTCCACGACGCCCCGCCGTCGTTGGTTCGGTATATGCCGCTTCCCGGGCCACCTCCGTTGAAGCCGAACCCGGTGCGTCGTCGCTGGTACATCGCGGCAAAAAGTGTCTGGGGGTCACCCGGATCCATCGCGAGATCGATGGCGCCCGTGTTGTCATCGACGAACAACACCAATTGCCACGTTTCGCCACCGTCGCTGGTCTGGTACACACCACGCTCGGCGTTGGGACCCCAAAGGTGCCCGACCGCGGCGACGTAGACGACGTCTACATTGGTTGGGTGAATGACGATTCGACCGATGTGCCGTGTCTCACGCAATCCCATATGGTGCCAAGTCCGCCCGCCGTCGGTCGATTTGAACACGCCGTCTCCCCAGGGGGAGCTCTGCCGGTTTTGCGGCTCGCCGGTCCCCACCCAGACGACGTTGGGGTTCGATTGCGAGACCGTGACGTCGCCGATGGACGCGGTGGATTGATCGTCGAAAATCGGCTCGAAGTTCGTCCCGCGATCGGTCGTCTTCCACACGCCACCCGAGGCGGTCCCCACGTAAAAGATTCTGGTCTTCGACTCGACCACGGCAATATCGGCGATGCGTCCGCCCATGATGGCCGGTCCCAGCTCGCGGAAGTGGAGCCCGGCGGTAGCAGTTTGGAGCCGACTGTCTTGAGCCGACGCCGCAATTGCAATGCAGGGTGCGATCGCAAAGGCTATAGCGGCTGCCTGGAAGAGTTTGCGCGTGAACATGGTACTGCCTCCGAGAGGAGCGAATGGAGCGGATCTGTCAGCTTGGTGTCGAATAATTAATATTTTCCGGCGGTACCCTATCGAATATCCAATGTCCAATATTCAATATTGAATGTCGGACATTGGATATTGGATATTCAGTATTGATTATTGGATATTGAGTAGCGGAAGTACATGGCCGGATTGCCGCGTGGGGTGAAACGCTCCCCCCGACCCCAACCGCCTTCTTCAATTCCTGTCGTGGTAACCATGCTGGCGTGCGCGGCGACGACGACTTCGTCACCAAGCGAGACCCCCAAATCTTCCAGCGGAATTGAATAGGTAAACTCGGGGACTGTCGGCGTGTGCGCGGTTCGGTGAGGAAACCGCCCTACTATAGGAATGCCGGCTTCTCCCGCACGCGGTATGGCGTCCATGGAGGACGCCACGACCAACTGAGTCTCCGCGATGCTCCAGCCGTCGCCTGCACGGAAGCGAATCAACAGGTCACTCCCCTGCACCTCGAGACAAACTTGGCCCACGATCACCGACTGGGCCGCCGGAACGGGCTGGCCGGCCACCAACTCCACGCACGTCTCGTCG